>JAMDDR010000110.1 GCA_023488685.1 Chloroflexota bacterium
GGTTGGCTGAACTGGGCGGGTTGTACAGGATGATCATACGAACCTCTCGCGTGTGCCATACCCGTGGCGCGCCGCCCCCACCTCCGGTTCGGGAACAGCCTGGTACAGCGTGAACCGTTCGGCAACCCAGTCCTGCTCTGCGAGCGTGCGGATGCTGAAACCCTGCCAGCGCAAAGGCTGAAGGAAGCCGGGTGTGTCACCCTGGCTGGAGAGCAGCAGCAATGCGTACCCACCTGGGCTCAGGTGATTGGATAAGCCGCTGGCAAAGCGTTCTGCAATGTCGTTGGAGAAAAAGGCCTGTTCGAACGGACTTGCTGGTGTGCCGCGCAAATATGGTGGGTTGAACAGCACGACGTCAAAACGCTCGCTGCCCAGCACGGAGAAGAGGTTGCCCTGGCGCACCTCCACCCGTGCCGCCAACCCATGATGCAGGACGTTCGCCTGTGCGCAATGTACCGCTGCCGTGTTGATATCGACGGCCAGCACCCGGCGTGCCCACTGCGCGGCGCTGATCGCACTGAGCCCCGTGCCGGTGCCCATGTCGAGCACGCTGCAACCGGGCGGGATCAACTGTGCGTTCAGTTGCCTTGCGAAGTACTCCCCGCTGCGGAACAGCCGGGGGTTGAACACATCGGCGAACACCATGATGGATCGCCCGTTGACTTGCTCCAGGTGCGGTCGCCTGGAGCGGGGTTGCTGGACCACGCGGTAGTTCCAGCGCAGGTAAGGCTGCCACAGCCGCCGGAGCAGACGCCGCGCGGGCGGTACCTTCCAGTCCGGATACGGTTTCACCTGGATGATGGGGAACTGCGCCGGCTCGCGGCGCATGATGAGCCTGGCCTTCACGCCTCGCACCGCACGCCGCCAGCCCGGTGTGGACCAGATGAGGCGCCAGTCGACGCTCAGCGCGCGCCCCAGGTGATTGAACTGCTGCCGGGTGATGAAGCCGGCGCCGCCTGGCGGGTTGGCGGCGAAGCCGTAGCGCTGCGCGAAATCCGTCTGCCGCTCGTGCACCATTGCCTCGCCGCTGGTCGGGTCTTCGTAGAACGGGGAGTCGACGATTACCAGTTGGCCCGCGGACCTGAGGATGCGCATGCCTTCGTGCAGGCTGGTCCTGACGTCACACGCATAGTGTAACGATCCGTTGTAGATGACCAGGTCGGCCTGACCCGGCGCCAGGGGCAGCCGGTCGAACTCAGCCTGGATGGCGAGGTAGTCGTGTTCATAGTAGATACGCGCGGCAAGCCCGTCGGATCGATCCACATTGATGTCGATCGCGGCGACATTGTGCCCGCGCGCGCTTAGCCGGTTCGACAGCCAGCCATTGCCCGCGCCAAGGTCCAGTATGGTAAGCGCCGCCCCACGGGTCTGTTCCAGGGGCTGCAAGACCTTTTCAACGAACGCCTGGTAATGCTGCCGGCGCAGAGACCAGATCATCTGTTGCGGGTCGGTAGGCTCCACCCAAGGCAACTGGCGGTAGTAGCTGGCGGACGAACTCCCCCAGCCTTGATCCCGCCGGACGACGCGGTACTGGTCCAGGAAAGGCTGGTAGTGATCCACCCTTTCAGGGGGGAGAAACCGCCAGATACCTTCCGCGTGCGCATAGGTTCGCCCGCAGGATGCGCAACGGACAAAGTCGCCCACGGTGACGACCGGCCAGCGGCAAACCGGGCAGGCCAGTGTGAACCCTCGTGTTGACGAACCCGGTGTGGCAAGCATCTCAGGCATGCCGCTCCATCATCAACAGGAAATGGTCTCCAATCTGGTTGATCAGCGGGAGCGCGCTGGCGTGCCGTTCGAGCCAGGCCAGTGGCCGGAACAGAGCAAGGTGCCGCTCCCAGAAGGCGAGCATGTATGGTGGTGGGAGAAACAGGCCGAGCGAACGGCACGTGCGCCATCTGAACCACGGGACAAAATGCTGATAGAACTCCCCTGGCGTGTAATAGCGCGTCCAGACGGTGTGACCATTCAGGCCCACCGGGACCTGGCCATGCGAGAAGCGCACACGGGCGCGCCGCAGCTTCCCCCGCGCGACGTAGTAAGCCAATTCCCAGGGGCAGAATCGCCCGATCACGGAGAACGCCAGGACACCGCCGGGCTCGAGTAGACCGTCACAGGTGCGGGCGAGGCCGGCAAGGTCGGGCAGGCAGTTCAGCGTGCCGAGGTCGGAGTAGATCACATCGTAAAGCTCGCCCGCCAGCGCGCTCAAATCCTGGATGCCCAATTGCACGGCGGTTAGCCGGTCGGCCACCCCGGCGCGCTTCGCCCGCTGCTGGGTTTGTAGGACCATGCTGGCTGACCAGTCCATCGCGGTGACGCAGTGGCCCTGTTGCGCAAAGTACACCGCATCCAGGCCTGTGCCGCAGCCCAGGTCTAGCAGGCGGGCACCGGGCGTGACCAGTCGCCGGACGGTGCGCCACAGTGTCTCGCGCATCTGCTGGACCAGCCGGTTGTTCCCCAACGGGCCGTCGTATTCTGCAGCGACGCTGTCAAACGCCTGGGCGGTGTCACGGTAGCGCTGCTCGACGGTTGGGAGAGGGATGCTACTCATGATTGTGATTGCGCGCTGGGCACAGAGGCCTGCTCATTGGTCAGGTGCGCGGGGAGCGCGCCGATGTCATGATGCGGGGCCTGCCCCAGACGATCCAACTTCATGCGCTCCAGGGGCAGCGTCAACCCGTAGTAGGCAGCGGCGCCGAGTTGTTTGAGGTGTTTCAGCCGGAGGCGGGTTGGCCGGCGGAGCAGTGGGCGCAATTCGCGCAAGTGCTTGCGGGCGCGGAACTCGCGGTGCAACACCGTGTGGAGTTGTCGATAGAACGCGGTGCCGTAGGGCCCTTGGTACAGCATGGCCATGTCGGCAGAGTCCTCCCAGTTCTGCTTGGAGCCTAACTGCGTCTGCACCGCTGCGTAGAGCCGCGTGCCTGGCAGGGGGTAGGAGACCGACATGCCGATCTCGTCGGGCTGGCAGTCGCGCACCATCTGCAGCGTCGCCTCGATATCCTCGCGGGTCTCGCCGGGGTAGCCGAATTGGAGGAAGAATGCTACCTGGATGCCGCTGTCGTGAAGCCGGCGGGTCGCCGCGTAGATTTGCTCGACGCGCGTGCCCTTCTCCATCGCATCGAGGATTTTCTGTGCGCCGGATTCCGCCCCCACCCACACGACACTGCAACCTGCCCGCTTCAGCATGTCGACCTCCCCCGGACGTAGCAACAAGTCCACCCGGCTGAGACACTTGAAGGGGGTGTGGCAGCCCAGTTCTTCGACGTGCGCTGCGAAGCGCTCCAGCCAGCCCGGCTTCAGGCCAAAGATGTCGTCCATGAACCAGATGTGGTCGGGGCGGTAGGTGTTCTTCAGCCACTTCAACTCGGCAGCCACGTTCTCGGGGGTGCGGCTGTTGTAATGCTGGCCCCAGATGGGCTTGGCGCACCAGTTGCAGTGGTACGGGCAGCCGCGCGTCGTCACCATGTTCATCGAGAAGTACCCGTGCCGGCGCACCCAGATTTGCCGATAGCGCTCGACGTCGACCAGGTCCCATGCCGGGAAGGGGAGCGCATCCAGGTCGCGCAGATCCGGCCGGCGGGGAGTACGCACAGGCTGCGCTGCGCCGTCCGGGACGTACGCCAACCCCTGTATTTGCTCGCAGGGGGTAGAGGTTTTCCCAGTGAGCCTGTTCGCCAGTTCCATTAATGTGATGTCACCCTCGCCCAGCAGCACGAAATCCGCGCCGCGGGCCAGGTACTCCTCGGCGTGGTCTGATGCGTCAGCCCCGCACAGAATCACGCTGCAGTCGCGGCGGCGGGCCATCTCGATCATGGTGAAGGCCGCCTGGCGCATGCGCAGCAGGCACATCTTGGACAAGTAGTTGAAGTTGTCTTCGTAGATAACGGCGATGCGGGGTTTCTCCCGGTCGAGGGCTCGCGCCCACTCGTCTTCGGACCCGGCCAGCATGGCGTCGAAGAATGCCACCTCGTACCCGAGACCGCGCAACAAGCTGGCTGCATAGAGCGATCCCAGGGGTGGGTATGGCTGCATGGCCTCCCATAGCTTGGGGTCGAAGCGCAGGTAATACGACTGCCCGAAGAGGAAATCGCTCATGGAAACCTCGCCCTAGGTGAGCGCAATCGCCTCTGCCATCCAGGCGCGCGGGCCTTCGCCCCCGAGGCGCTGCAGGCGGTGCGAGAATGCGTCGAGCGTGCGCGTCATGTGGTCGTTGAAGTGACCCTTGCACCAGTCCGGACCGAAACCGCTCTCGGGGTGGAACTCCCGTTGTGGGTTGAACTTGCGCAGTTTGCGCCGCATCTCCCAGGCCTCCAGTCTGCCGAAGGGGGGTGTCCGCAACATTCCCTCGGCGACCGACTTCAACACCTCGTGGCCGGCTGCGAGTGTTGCGTCCCGCGCGTCGGGTGTGCGCATCCGTGTGGCCAGGTCGGGTGGCCCCTTTGCATTGGGCAGGTAATTCCTCACCCAGGGGTTGCACGCACGCATATGCTGATAGGCGCTCAACCCGTAAAGCGGGATCATCTGGGCGAACTCGCGGGCGGTGTATAAGTTTCTCTCCCTGAGGGCGAGCGCGTTTTCGCTCAGGAAGTAGTTGGGGCAGATCGTGTCGCCCCGCCGTGCGGCACACAGTGTGAGGGCGACCACACAGGCCCGGCATAGCCACAGCCGGTTGGGTTCGGTGATGATCAGGTAGTCGATGTCGGCGTTCCGCTCCACGTTGCCCATTGCGAGCGAACCCGTCAGCGCAACCATGCGAACGAAGGGCAGGCGCGCGATCCACTGCGCGTACGACCACGCCTTTGTCCACAGCCGGGCAGCCATCCTTTCCCGTCTGGTGCGTAACCCGGCGATGGCCTCACGACCGGGCAGCGTGTAATATCCGCCTCGCGGCAGATCGCCGTTGCCTGTGACATGTGAGAGGCCCAGCGGCCTGTGCCTGCCGGGGCGGAGAATGTCGGCGACATCCTTGCGCGTGGCGGGCAGGCCCCAGAGGTATCGGTGAACCTCGTTCAGGGTCAGTGGGTAGTCGAAGACATCCGCATAGGCGACCGTCCAGAGAACTGCCTGCTGGGTCGTTGGCATTTCCCTCCAACACAAACAATACAGAACACACCCGAGTGACACATCCCACGCCCCAGGTGCAGCGCTTATAACTGGGATAACGCATGGATGCCGGAATTTGGTTCTCTCGCCACAAAGCAAACCAGCCAGGATCAGAATGATCCTGGCTGGTTTCGCAGACTGATGCGGCTCGACCGATTTAGCCGGGCTTGAGCACTTCTCCCGACGGGCGCAGCACGAACCAGACGCTGTTGACGTTCTGGCCTTTCAGATCGCCCGGCGCGGCGTCGGCGAAGTAGTAGTACAGCGGCATGCCGTTGTAGGTGACCTGCGTGGTGCCATCAGTACGCTTGACTGTGCCGATCAGTTTGGTGTCCGCGCCGTTCCCCGTGATCACCGGGATGTCGGTCAACACGGGCGGCCAGACCTGGGCGCATCTGTCGTAGCACGCGCTCTGGCCGTCGGTATCCCTGGTAAACATGTAGACCGTGCGGCCGTTCTTGCCCACCAGGATGGGGCCGTAGGGTGTGCTGCCGGCTGCCAGGGTGGTGTACTGCGGGAGCGACCTGGCGAGGCGCGCGCCGTTCGGCGTCACCATCCACCACACTTTACCGACGGACTGGCCGTTCCACTGGCCGGCCGCGTTGTCGCGGAACCAGTAGTACACCGGCATGCCGTTGTAGGTGACCTGTAGGGTGCCGTCGTTGCGCGTGGTGGTGCCAAGGAGACTCTGCCGCACGCCTGTATTTGCCTGCGGCTGCACGTCTGTGAGCAGGGGAGGCCAGGCGACTGCGCACTGGCCGTAGCAGTTGCTCACGCCATCCTTGTCCGTGTCGAACATGTAGAGCGTTCTGCCGTTCGGCCCGACGAGCACGTCACCCAGCGGCGAGCTGGCCTTGCCGACGTAGGCCACGTGCTTGGGGTTGAGTTGGGCGTCCGGGGCGATGACAAACCAGAGGTTGTTCACCCACTGGCCTTTCATTTCGCCGGGGGCGCTATCGCGGAACCAGTAGTACAGCGGCCAGCCGTTATAGGTGACCTGCGTGGTGCCGTCGTTGCGCGTGGTGATGCCAAGGAGACCCTGTTGCACGCCGGTCCCGGCAACCGCCATCCCGTTGGTGAGCAGCGGGGGCCAGGCGGTCGCGCAGCCGCCATAGCACACGCTTGGACCATTGTTGTCGCTGAGAAACACGTACAGCGTGCGCCCGTTCTCATCGGTCAGAAACGTGCCGAGTGCCCCAGTGGTCATCTCGACACGGGCAGGGCCGATGGGATCGGCCGCTTGCACCATCGGGACGCTCAGGCTGCTGGCAGCGATCACTGCTCCAAGAGCCATTGTCACACGAGATCGAAGAGACATTACATTTACCTCCCGCAATCCAATAAATCGACATTATTCCCGGACTCAATTAGCTAAACGGTGATAGGTAGCAGTTTGGATTCATGTGCCAGCGCTATGATGCGCTGGCGAACATGGTCTATTCGGCGCGCGCCAGTGATGTGGACACGGGCTCAGCACTGTTCCACCCTGGCCGCCGGCGTCGTCGTTATGGATGAGTTGATTGGCTCTTCGTAGGGTTTGTTAAAGCAACTTACTATTTATGAGTAGTTAGGGCTGGACAGGAGCCTGTTGGATGGATGAATTTGCGGTACTGAGACATCTTTAAGGATGTTTTGTAAAATGTATTGACAAATACCCGCTCATACTTATACTCATGATGACCGCCTTGACAACGCCATTTTTGTGCCCATCGTTCTCTGCTAGAGTGTCCGCTTTATGTTACAGGAGCTATAAGCGAGGAGAGCACACATGAGTAAGCCAGCAATGAGCAGAAGGTTAAGCCGTCGTTCCGTGTTAAAGGTGGCTGCCTTTGGCAGCGTTGGTGCGTTGGCCGCAGCCTGTGCACCACAAACGGTCACGGTTGAAGTCACTCGTGAGGTCCAGCAGACCGTCGAAGTTGAAGTTCAGAAGGAAGTCGCGAAGGAAGTTGTCGTAACAGCCACACCGGCATCTATGGCGCCGGTTGAGATCACCTATTGGCAAGCGCCCATCTGGCGCTACGGCAAAGATAACAAGACCCCGAACGCCGCCGTGGATGAGTGGTTCAACTACTCAATCGAGCTGTTCCAGGAAAAGAACCCGGACGTCACCGTGAAGGCGGAGCTGATCCCCTGGGACAACTGGAATGCCAAAGTGCAGCCGGCGATTGCCTCTGGATCTGTCCCCAACCTGCTCTACGGCGGGCCGCAGCCAGCCTGGGTGCAGACGGGTGTGTTCGACGCGATCGACGACTACGTCACAGATGACATTAAGAGCCAGTGGGCGGATTACATGCTCGAGGCGAACACGGTGTTCGGCAAGGTCTATGGCATCCCCACGTTTGCCAACCCGAACATGTACGCGCTATCCAAGACCGCGCTGGAAAAGAACGGTGGCGCCGATCTCATTCCGACGGACGAAGAGCGCAAGTTCACCTACCAGGCCGCCGAAAAGATGGCCGAGAAGTTCAGCGACGGCACTTCGCGTTACTTCATGGGCGTGCCGATCGGCGACCACCCCGCGTCCATCTACATGGACGTTGCCCAGGCGTTTCTGGGCCGGGGCGTAGCTATGTTCGACGAGGCAGGCGAGCGCTTCGTCGCCCACGAGAACGACCGCTCCGTTGAAGCATTGCAGTGGTTCGTCGACATGCAGAAGAAGGGTTGGATGATCCCCAACCAGCCGAAGTGGAGCGATGTCGACACGTTCTACTGGACGCTCAACGCCGCGGGTCGTGGTCAGTGGGCCGGCATCCAAACCGAGCTGGAGACTGCGCAGGCGGCCGGTCAGGCGATCTCGCCGTTCGAAATCGTGCTGGTGACGCATATGTATGATGAGAAGCTGGAGCCACACCTGGCGGGTGCCAACGGCGGCGGCAGCTTCACTGTCGGCAAGACCAACGATCCCAACAAGCGCGCCGCAGCGTTCCGGCTGGGCAACTTCTACGCGCTGGACCCATTCGTTGGTGAGGCATGGCTGGTCAATGGCTTCTTCCCCACCAGCAAGCCGCAGGTCGAGGCAGTTGCCCAGAACCCGATCCTGCAGGACCCGAACAAACAGTGGGTGCTCAATACCTACATGAGCGGCAAGATGAAATCCGAACCGCTCACGTCGTACATCTCACCGCCACAGAACGCGCGTACGGCCAAACTGCTATCCGGCTTGAACATCTACGATCTGTGGATGAAGCAGTTCCAAGCAGTGCTGCTGGGCCAGAAGGATCCAGCCGCGATGATGAAGGAACTGGCCACCACGATCAACACTGCGATCGGCGCGCAGGTTTAGCCATCGTTGTCGTGGATCACGAGAGGCCCGGTGTGATTCGGCAAACAGAGCCTGTACCAGGCTCTGTTTGCCGTTTTGTTTATTCGTTGTTGATGGGAGTGCAATTATGGCGCGACTGTCCTCCACGGCTACAAATTCGACCAGCCGGCGTGCCAATCCCAATTGGCTTGCCGGATTGGCCTATGTGTTCAAGAAGAGCAATAAATGGGGTTACGTCTTCATCGCGCCCCTGGTACTCGACTTCCTGGTGTTCACGGTATACATGGTGTTCTACGCCGTGCAACTCAGCTTCCAGGAGATGCAGGCCGGGCAGTTCGTGTGGATCGGCCTGAACAATTACACCCAGGTGCTGCAGAACCCGCTTACCTGGAACGCGATGCGCAACACGTTCATCTACACCCTCTCGGTGGTGGTACTTGGGCTGGGTGCAGCCCTGGTGCTGTCCGAGTTGATCTTCCGGCGCGGCACGCGCACGCAGGTCTTCTACAAGAGCGCCTTTTACCTTCCGGCAGTCGTGTCGAGCATCGTGGTCGCGCTGGTATGGACGTGGATCTTCAATCCATTCTTCGGCATCCTCAATGCGGTGACTGGCATCTTCGGCATCCCCAAGCAGAACTGGCTTGGCAACCCCGACCTGGCGCTTGCATCGCTCATTCTCATGGCCATCATCGGCGGTGGGGGCAGCTCCATCGTTTTGCTCACGGCATCCATGGGCGGCATCCCCACGGAGCTGTATGACGCAGCCAAGATCGACGGCGCCAGCGAGTGGACGCGCTTCACGCGCGTGACCGTGCCACTGCTCCGCCCGACGCTACTTTACCTGTTCGTCACCGGCTTCATCGGGAACTTCCAGGTGTTTGAGCAGGTGTACGTGATGACCTCCGGCGGTCCTGGTTTCCCACCCGCCACCGACACCGTCGGCTTCAGGATCTACGACATGGCGTTCCGTTCGGTGCAATTTGGCGGCGCTGCCGCGCTCTCGCTCCTGCTGTTTCTGGTCATTCTGGTCTTCTCTGTTTTCCAATTTCGCCTGTTCGCGGCGGAGTTGGAGTATTAGAGGCGCGCAATGGCACAAGCGACGATACGCCCGGCGCGCCGGGGCCGCGCGTTGAACCCCCAGGCCCGGCCCGGTAACTGGTTGACCATTCTGGTATACGTCATTCTCACGGCATGGGCTATGTTGGCGCTGTTCCCCATCTACTGGATGTTCAAGAACAGCTTTGAACCCGCCATGGCCTTCACCGTGTTTCCACCGAACCTGCTTCCGTTCAACCCATCGTTGGATAATTACAAGCTGTTGCTGTCCCGCACACCCATGGCGCGCTGGGGTTTCAATACCACGCTGGTGAGTGTGACGCGCACGCTGGGGGCGATCTTCTTCGGGGCGCTGGCGGGGTACGCGTTCGCCAAGCTCAAGTTCCTGGGGCGGGAGGTGATCTTCTGGGCGTTGATGAGCACTCTCATGATCCCCTCGTTCATCACCATCATCCCGCAGTACCAGGTGGTCAGGGCGTTGGGCTGGATCGACAGCTACGCTGCCTTGATCGTGCCCGGTCTCACGGGTGGGGTGTGGGCGATGTTCCTGATGCGCCAGTTCGTGAAGACCCTGCCGACCGAGTTGATCGAGGCGGCCCGCATCGACGGCGCGTCCGAGTTCGGCATCTTCGTGCGCATTATCCTCCCGCTGATGAAGCCGGGTCTCGCCGTCCTGGGCATCTTCACCTTCATGGGCAACTGGAACAACTTCCTGTGGCCCTTGCTCGTCACGTCGTCCATCAACATGCGTGTGCTGTCGGTCGGCATGGCGCTCATCCGCGGCGGTATCGGCGAAGCCAACATCCTGGTGATGGGCCAGGTGATGGCCGGCTCGACGCTGGTGGCCATCCCGATGATCGTCGTGTTCCTGGTCTTCCAACGCTATTTCCTGCAAGGCATCACTATCGGTGCCATCAAAGGCTAAGGTGCCAGGGAGTTACCGGACATGAGTGACATTCCGCGCGCACTGCCACGCCACGTACGGCGAGACACAGCACTCGTCGACGCCGGGCGTGCGTCCGCCGTGATCGTTTATCCCGCGTGTGGAGGGGACTACGTTGCAGCGGCTACCCGGTTGGCTGATGCGATCGAGCGATGCACCGGCGTCCGGCTCGACCTGATCGCCGACACCGGGCTCCTTCCCCGTAGGAACAGCCGCCTCCCAGACGACTACCGCGACCGGACGATGATCCTGCTCGGGAACATCAACACCAATCGCGTACTCGTGCCGCTGTACGCCCGCTACTATTGTGCCAGCGACGCCACGTACCCCGGCCCGGGCGGTTACGAGGTGCGTACGCTGGTGAACCCGTATGGCACGCGCGCCAACAGCATTCTTTTGGGCGGCAGCGACGCCGTAGGGGTGCGGCGCGCAGTCGAACGGCTGGCGGCCATGAGCGAACGAAGCGGGCGGCAGGGGAACCTGAGCATTCCCTTCACACTCGACGTGTCACTCGCCCCGCCTCTCGCACAGCAACTGGCCGAACGATCCGACACGCGTCTCGACGCCCCCATGCCACAAGTCAAAGTGATGCTGTTGACCGCCGTCGGTTTATACGCCATCGCATATGCCTGGAGCGGCGACCCGCGTTACGGGGTCTACGCGCGTGATTGCCTGCGCGCGCTCAACCAGCAGTACGACGACAGCTACGGCGACTGGCACTATGCCATCGAGAAAATCGTGCGCGCCGTCCCGTGGCTGAGCGCGGGGGGCTTCCTCGACGACACAGACCTGCTCCGCACGGACCAATTGTTGCTGGGCACCGCCCTTGGCACACAAGACATGTGGTGGCGCATGTCGAATGGCAAGCCGCCGCTAGGTCATCGCCATCACGGCAAGGGAACGTTCGCCTTCTACCTGCAAGCGCGTTACCTGCTCGACCATGCCGTGCTGAACGATGCGGGCCGGCAGTTGTGCGAGCGCTGGGTGTCGGAGTGCCGCGAGTTCCTCGACGCGCTGGCCCGCGCGCGCGTCGACGACCAGGACGACGAGAGCACACTGAACAACCAATCGACGCTGGTGTGGTACGCATTGGGCGAGGAGCGCTTCGATCTGTTCGAGAGCGGCGCTGGCTACAGCGCCTGCAACGCATGGCTGATGGCGCAGCGTGCGATTGCGCTTCACGACAATATGGGCGCCGGCGCCGGTGTCGAGGGCTATGGCGAAGGGCTGACCGGCGCGATGTACATGCCACAGGAAGCAGGGGTGCTCGTCGCGGCCAGTGCTTTTTACTACCAGGATGGCCAGTTGAAGTGGATTCGCCGGCGTATGCCCAACCTGGAGACGCCGTTGCGCTGGGACGGCTGGTCGCTTTCGCCGCCGTTCATGCACAAGTTCGACAGCGGCGACGAACTCGTCCCGCAGGCGCCAGATCGCTTGACGGGCCTGCGCTTGTTGCCCATCAGCCCATACCAGGCAGAACTGGGGCACCACCCGCCGCGCCGCCTGCATAACCGCGGTCACTTTGTCGATGCCCCGGAAGTGTGGCAGGCCCAGGGCGGCGTGGGAGCGACGACGCTGCCACAATCCCGCATGTTTGATAAACTGGTCGTGCGCGGCGGCTTCGAGCAGGACGCGCCATACCTACTGCTGCAGGGCTATCACGGCGGCTATCGCTGGCAGGGCAGCATGCACTCGGTCAACGCCATCGTGCGCTTCAGCCAGTTCGGCCACATCTTCCTCATCCAGAATACTGACCGCCAGTCGTACCTGCACAAGAACGGGCTGCTCATCAGCGACGGATACAACGACACCCCCATCTCGCG
>JAMDDR010000119.1 GCA_023488685.1 Chloroflexota bacterium
CCCATATGACCTCCTTGCCACGGCATTTGCGCCGCGTACTGCGTTTCTTGGGTCTGCCTCTCGCTCTCTATCATCGTCTACAGTTGTCGTAAGCGTTTTGCCAATGAAAAATCATCGAAATGGCAGCAGAGATTTACTGGATACCCGAAGCGCACGCAGGCCGTTTAGCCGTGATGCCCAGACCACGTGCCGGCGATTGGCTGGAGGACGAGATCAAGACATTGCGGGTTGCCGGGGTTGATGCCATTGTCTCGCTTTTGACTCCCGTCGAGGCAGCCGAGTTAGGCCTGGCGGACGAGCCCAGGCTCTGCCAGAACAGGCATATCGAGTTCATCTCATTCCCCATCGCCGATATGCAGGTCCCGGCTTCACCAGCGGCGACGATCAAACTGGTGCGCAGGATTTGCACATTGCTGCAACAGGGGAAAGGTGTCGCCATTCACTGTAGAGCGGGCATCGGCCGGTCAGGTTTACTGGCGGCTTGTGTATTAGTCAGCCAGGGGCTCGAAGTGGCAGACGCTTTCGCAGCCATCAGCATGGCACGTGGCACCGCAGTTCCCGAAACAGAAGAGCAAAGGGCCTGGGTTGCAGGTGTAGCCAGGGTTCTGCGACAGCCATGAGCGTATGCCTTCAAGTCGCTCCTGGTTAATCCTGGATATGTCTCGGATAGCCACAGCCATGTTTTAGGGCTGTAAAGTATGGTATTAGATAGGTCACTGGATTGTTAACATTTGGGTTTGGTTGAGGAGGATGGATATGGGTACCGCTAACGCGGCTGTGAAGACGAATGGGCATGTGAAGCAGGGGGCAATCGACACCGCGCACCGCATCGAGGTGCCGAAACTGCTGAACGACAAGCAGGTCAGGTTCTTTGTCGAGAATGGTTACTATATCGCCCCGAACCTGGTGACAGCGGACGAGCTCGAAGAGCTGAAGACCGACACCAACCAGATCGCGCGGGGCCACTACCCCAACAAGGCGCTCCAGCCATTGCCGGCGGATATGAGCGACGAGGAGGTGCTCAAGAACATCTTGTGCATCCACCAGCCGCACTACATCAGCCCGGTGATGCAGAAGTACGTCAAGCACCCCAAGATCAGTGGCGTGCTCAGCCAGATCACCGCCGCACACCTGCCCTACTGGGATGGCAGCGTGAAGTGCATGCAGTCGATGCTGTTCGTCAAGCCGCCGCAGTTCCAGGGCCAGGCCTGGCACCAGGATGAGATTTATATCCCCACGCGCGACCGCTCGCTGATCGGCGCATGGATCGCCATCGACGACGCCACCGTCGAGAACGGCTGCCTGTTCGTCGTCCCCGGCTCGCACCGCAACGGCTACCTGTTCCCGCAGCACCCCCACAACAACCCCGACGAGTTCGACTTCGCGCCCGAGAGCTACGGCTTTGACGAGACGCAGGAGATCCCGGTCGAGGTCAAGGCCGGCACCGTGGTGTTCTTCAACGGCTACCTGCTGCACCGCTCGCGCAAGAACCGCAGCCAGGGCTACCGGCGCGTGCTGGTAAACCACTATATGAATGCGTGGTCGCTGCTGCCGTGGAGCTTGCGCGAGAAGGAGCACGTGGCGATGGCCGACCGGCGCAAGGTCATCCCGGTGGCCGGCGTGGACCCGTACGCGTGGAAGGGCTACGAGCCGACCGAGCAGGACGTGTGGCTGCGCACCTGCAAGGCGAACACGCCCGAGCGCGACGAGCACGACCCGCTGTAGAGCACACAGCACCGCCTCACATGTGAAGGGGCGTGCTAAGAGCGAGTTAACAAACCAGGTGTGTTCGAGCACCTGGTTTGTGGTGTTTGCCACCGGTTCGCCACCGAATGCTATCGCTATTCCACCTTCTTAGCGAGAGGCATTGGGATCCCTAGAAACACCAGTTGAAGAGCGGTTACCGTTCCAGCATCATCCCGGGTGAATAGAAACCGGTAATCTTCCTGCCCTTTGACAAAGAAACGCGTCTCGGTTTCAGCCAATAATGGCTCCCAACTTTTTCCATCTTGAGAGAGCAGAAACAGGCGGGTATCTTCGAACTTGATCTGGAAAGTCGCTGCTGGCTGCATGCCATAGGTGCCAGCATAAGCTGCCAGGATCGCCGCATCCACTTCGATGGCGACCGGATCGGGCGGGGGGATCTTTTTCTCGCGGGCCGGGTCAAAGGGCACATAGCCCAGCCAGTCATAAGGAGAATAGACATCGCCGATCGCCTTTTTAGCAATTGCTTCCGCCACCGATTCAAAATTGTCGCTGTTGCTTAACATGACAATGCCAATACCTTTGTCGATATAAGTGACTGTGTAGTTCTGCCAACCGAAACTGTGCCCGGTGTGGAAGAAGGCGCGCCCGCAGGAGGCGTCGAACCGGCCCCAGCCCAGTCCCCAGGCAAGGTGGATATCCTGGTTCTCGTCCGTTATTTTCCAGGCATCTGGGCCGAACATGCGCTTGTAATTAATGATGATCTGGGAGCGGAGCATCTCGCTCATGGTTGTTATTCTCTGCTCCTTGGCATTCAGGATACCGAACAGGAAACGGGCATAGTCGCCGGCTGTGGTCACCATTGAACCGGAGGCGTCTGGCTTGGCCGGCTGGATTTTCGCCCCTCGCGGTCTGCCAAATTCATCGTGCGGAGAGGCATAGTTCGCCTCGAATTGAGTTTGCCAGATGTAGCTGGATCGAGTCATTCCCAACGGTTGGAAGATCATTTCCTGGGCCAATGTCTCCAGGTCTCTTCCGGTAACGACCTCAACGATCATCTGCAACAAAGCGATCCCCTCACCAGAGTAGCTGTGGCGTGACCCCGGCGCGAACAGGAGACTTAACTTGCCATCCTGGGTGAAGAACCTCCAGTTGGGAAAGCCGGTGCTGTGGCTGAGCACCATGCGGGCGGTGATTTGCTGGTAACGGTCATCACCTTTCAGGTCGGCATAGGCCGGGTATTCGCACAGGGGTTTCTCCAGGTACTCGTGCAGCGGCTTGTCCAGGTCAATGACTTTTTCCTCTGCCAACAGCATCACCAGGTAGGCAAAAACGGGTTTGCTGAAAGAGGCAGCGGAAAAGAGCGTTTGCTCATCGTTACGGGCGCCATCCCTCTTATTCTTGTATCCAAAGGCCTTCTGGTAAACGATCTGCGAGTCGTTGAGGATGGCACAGGATAACCCGGCAACATCCGCTTTTTCCATAATTTGCTCGATAAATGTCTCCAGCTCAGCGGTCGAAATGGATTTTCCATCGAGCGTCTTCACATCTGGCGTGTACGCCATCAACTCACGATAAACCTCGTCAGATTCGTGTCTGTCCATTATTGCATTATCCTTGACCGATGAAGAGCAAGGCGCCGCGCCCCATGTCCGAAGTGTGGCGGGCGATGGTGCTGAGAACGGCACGCAGCGGCGCCAACCTCCCGCGCCGTCGTGGCATTCCAATGATGATGCACAAGTAACGTCGTAGGGAAGCGACCTCGGGAGTTCGGCAGCAGCGGATTGGTCTACGTCGACTCCAGCAGGCCCGATCTGGTCGAGGGATTCACCAGGAAGACTTTTACCGCTATGATCGAGGGGATTCGAAAGCCCTCCGTCGAAACGGGGCTCAGGAGTGGTTAACAATTCTCATGCCGAATAACCTAATGAACAATGTTGTGTCCCCACCATCGCTGGGTGTGATATTCCACCCAAGTTTCCCGCCCGAAACGCTGGCCGATTACGCCCGCCGGGCCGAGGCCACCGGCTTCGATGAGTTGTGGCTGTGGGACGACTGTTTCCTGCCAGGCGTATTGACCTCCGCCGCAATCGCACTCTCTGCCACACAGAGACTCAAAGTCGGGATCGGTCTCATGCCGGCGACATCGATCAATCCTTTGTTCGCCGCGATGGAACTCACCACGCTGGCGCGTGCTTTCCCGAATCGGATATTGCCGGGCTTTGGGCATGGTCTGGCGACCTGGATGGCTCAGATCGGCGCCGCGCCCAGATCTTCGATGAAATCGTTGAGTGAAACCGTATCCGCCATTCGTCAACTCTTGAATGGTGAAATGGTCACCATGCACGGCGAGCAGGTGAAGCTGGACAAAGTACAGATGCATCTTACGGTGGCCAGTGTTCCCCCGCTGTATGTCGGCGCGATGCGGGAAAAGTCGTTGCGCCTGGCGGGGCGCGTTGGCGATGGCACGATCCTGACCGCCATGTCTTCGCCCGCGTATATTCGCTGGGCACAGGGACATATCCGCGCCGGGATGGCAGAGGCCGGTCGCACCCAACATCGCATCGTCGTCTATCTGGATGTGAAAGTGAATCCTGATGGCGCCATGGCGCGTGCTGCTGCGCGTCGATCGCTGGCCGACCGGCTGCCCTGGGTTGATGCCCATACGGATACATTGGGGATCACGGAAGATGTCGCCGCGTTCATTCAGACGCATGGGGTCGACAGTATCGCGGAGCACATGCCCGATGAATGGCTCGATGCCATGGCCGCCGCCGGCACGCCGGATCAAGCCGCTGAAGCCATCCAACGCGTCATCGCTACGGGTGCAGATTCAGTCGTGTTCCAGCCACTCAACGGCGATCCAGCCTGCCTGGATGAGTACATCCGATACCTGATGCCACGGCTCAAAACCAAATAGGTTGGCCGGGCTACCAGGTGCGCTCCTTGATCAGCTCTTGAATGGCCTCTTTCGGCACCGGCAACTCGTCCATGTGCGCTTCGAGCCACTGCGAGAAGTCCTGTTCGATGTTGTCCGCCCAGCGCGTGTCGATTTGGCCGGAGGTGTATTTGCCTTCCGCCAGGCGCTGCTTGCCAAACTTGTCGCGCAGCGCCACGATCTCTGCAGTCTTGACCACTTTCTCGACCAGATGCGCCGGGATGAAGATCACGCCATCTTCCTTGCCCAGCACCAGGTCGCCGGGCATCACCGTGACGCCGCCGATGCGCACCGGGCAATTGATGCCCATGAGCATGATGGTGGGTGAAGCATACGTCGGATGCCAACCGCGAACGTAGCTGGCGAAGCCGGGCAGTGCCTTGATGCCGTCCCAATCACGCACCGCGGCATCGTGGACGACGCCGTTGCCCGACTTGGCATGAATCGATGTCGCAAGGTTGTCGCCGATGATCGGGCCCTGGTCGATCTTGCCATAGACATCGGCCACGTACACATCGCCGGGCACCAGCAGATCGATCGGCCATGAGATCTGGTCGCCGATACAACCGGCCCTGGCGCCGTGTTCTTCCATCACCGCGCGCATGTTGGGTCGGCGCGGCATGTACATGGCCGTCAGCGCCCGGCCGGCTAACACTTCACCTGGATGGGTACACACCCAGCCGCCTTCGTACTGATGGTGATAGCCTTCACCGCGCAGCACGCCCCATGCGCCTGTGATGCTGACCTTGCGCGCACGCGCGATCAGAGAATCCGGAATTTTGGGGCGGCCATCGTCGAAACGTTCGCCGGTCCATTCGCGCGTGTAGTCGATCATCTCCTCGCGCGTCATGTTGAAGGGACAATATTTATCCATGATCCAAGACCATACCACGCAAAGCAGGTTCTGTCCGGGCGAGCATTCACCGCCGCCAGCGTGCGGCTCATGCTGTCCAGCCCGGTGTACTTCAATCCACCGGTCAGAACGAAGGTGGGAGTTTTCGGCGCAGGGATGAAAGAAAGCGGCTTGATTCACGGACTGCTACCTCATAGACTGATTTCACAACACTCATCTACTTCAACTACGGCGATTCGAAATACAAGACGCTATTTCAGGAGACGCTCCATCTCAAGAAGGGCATGGAGGACTACGATCGCAAAGTGCTGCTAAAGTTTGAATCGACGCCCAGTTGGCTGGACTTCAGTGAGAAGGACGAGAAGCTGGCCGACATCAAAGACGTGCCCACGAAGACCAACCTGTTCAAATACCTCATCCAGTTGGCGGAAGAAGGTTACTTCATCGACTTGTTCATCTTCGCGCACGGCGACAAAGGCTACTTCGGGCAATACGGCGCTGACGAGGGCACCGAGCATCGCGTCACGAGTGAGGACATCCTCAACCGGCTCAGCCCAGCGAAGACAGGCTTTGTCAAAATGCCCATTCGCATCGTGTGGGGCACCAACTGCTATGGCCAGACGCTGGGCGAGACGTGGCGCAGCGTGGGCGCTAAAACGACGGCCGGCGCCCAATACGTCAACTTCTATCCCACCAGTTGGGGCAACTTCATCGACGACTGGAACAAGGGCAATGTCTCGTTTGACAAGGCGGTTGCCGACGCCGATACTGCGGCTGTGCGAACGGTCGTACAGACGTATATACGGTTCGTGGACGCGCCTTCCCAGGAGAAGGCGGGCAAGTGGGATGGTTGCCCCGGCCTGAAGCATGTGCTGGGCGATGACTCCTGCGCCAGGCAATACTTCCTCAACTGCTGGATCGACCGGCAAGACGGATTAAGTCGCCGGAGGGCATGAACCCTCCGGCGACTGCTGTATAAGCACCGAACGCACACAACAACATCAGTGGCCCGATGCGTGGATTGCATCTTCTCCGGTGTACTCTGCGCACGACACCGTGGTGTTCCAGTCGGAGCACATGCCAGTGGGATTGGACTTCCACGCCCAGGCGTGCAACGAGTAGAAGGCCGGGATGCCGTAGCGAGCGGGAAATCGTCAAATCCACTCCTGTACTATCGGACGGTGATATCGGTCAGGGGGATGACGTTGTCCTGCAATGGCGTGCCGGCGGCGTCAAACGCCGGCAACCGCTCGACTGTCCTGGCGTCGTACATGCCCAGGCGGACGTGGTAGGTGCCGGGAGGCAGCGCTGGGTCCAACGGCACGGTGTACTGGTCTGGGATGATCTCGCCCGCACTCCACACACTGGTCGGGTAGTTACCACCCCGTGGCGGAGCGTCGGTCTGGGCCACCAGCTTGCCATCGGCAGAAAGGATGTGGAGAAAGGTGGTCAGCGACGGCAGCCCGGACGCGGTGGCGCGCCATACCAGTGTCACCGTCAACGCCTGGCCGGATGGTGCGGCAGCGGGCAGCGCGACGTCGAGCAACTCCACCTGTTGCCCCAGGCGGTAGCGCGCCGGCTGCCCGGCCCACGCCGCCGCGTTCTCGGCGCTCAGCATCACCGGCACCGCTCCCACTTTCGGCTCGCAGGTGGCCCCATCTGCACAAGCCGGTGTCAGCGGCTGGCCTGTGTCGGGATCGATCCAGTTGAGACGGAAGGTCGCCAACGATGGCGCGGGGACGTCGGGTTTGACCGGCAACTTGATGAGATCGGCGAACGTGTCGCCCGGCTGCCACAGGCTGGTCGGGAACGTGTTGTTCCCCGGATACATGTCCAGCCGTTCGCGGAACGACTGTCCATCTGTGCCAAACGTATCGACGCGCAGGATATAGTCCTTGGCGATGGGTTTGAGCGCCCGCCAGTAGACCTCGATCTGGCCGGAGCCGCCCTGGACCGCCTTAGATATCGGCTGGGAATAGCCGAGCAGTTGGATGGCATCGCCGAAGGTAATCGGCGCAGCAACTTGCATGGATGACGGGGGAGCGACCGGATCCAGCAACGCCGGTTGGCGGTAGATGGGCGCCATGGCAATGGATGGCGACAGCAACCCGGCGAGGGCGACGCCTGCCAGGGTGAACGTGGCTGCCAACCGGTAGAGCGGGCTGGGAAAGGCAGAGAGCCCAATAGCCATCAGAATGGCACACGCACTCAAGGCGGGCAGGAAGAAGCGGCCGGCCAACAGGTTCAAGTTGTTCCCCGCGATTGTCCTTGCCAGGGGCGCCGCCACCACAAACAACAGGCACAGAAGGGGAATGAAGATCGGCAAGCGCCACTCACGCCGGGTAAGTGCCAACAACACGCCGGCGGCGCAAATGACCGCGCACAGCCGGGCGAGGTCGTACCAGATGTCCGGCAGGTAAATAAATCCTCCACCAAATACCCCGAAGAACGACGGCAGCGTCCCATACCAGAGGATGCGTGGCAACTCCTGCAGGATGCCCGTGATGCCCAGCGAACCCTGTGGGCTTTCGGCAATGCCTGGCACGACTTGGTTCACGGACGTTGCCATCAAATCCGCGGCCGTATCCAACTGGCGCACCGACCGCCCGCCGGAGACCCACGCCCCTGCCAGGATCAGCACAGCCAGCGGGATCACCAGGAACGCCAGATCGATCACCTGGCGCCATTGGCGTGTCGCGACATCGCGCAGAGTCAGACCGAAGACGATCACCCCGCCGAAAAGCAACAGCGCGGCCGCAGAATCCTTGCTGAGGGTTGCGCCGGCAAGGCAGGCCGCCAGGCCGAGATAGGACAGCCTGCGCCGGCGCGCGTTGCGCATGACCAGTCGCGCCAGCAACCATAGCGTCAACGAGCCGAACAACGCGACCATGACGTCATTGTTGATCGCCGCCCCCATGAAGAGAAACTGCGGCCACAAGGCATGGATGGCTGTCGCCAGGAGCGCAAGGTTGGGTCGACCGGGCAACAGGGTGCGGGCGCTCAGATACGTCAGCCAGACCGCCAGCGTGCTCAGCAGGACTGAAACGAGGCGCCCGACGTGGACGGCCAGCGCCGTGCCGCGGTAGGGAAAAACGTCGTGCTGGCTGTCAGGCGCAGCCATGATGTCGCCGGATGGGTTGAGATCCAGTTCGAAGTGGATGCCACCAATCCACATGGCGAGTGGTGTGAACTTGGGTTGTACGTCGTCCGAGGTGTCGATGCCGGCGATGGCTAGCGCGACCAGGGCGTAATATAGAGGTGGCTGGTGTGCTTCGTTGTACTCGCTTATCTTTGTCCCAAGAACAGGCAACGCGCCGTGCGTGGCGATGTAGCGGGCATAGGTGTAATGGCCAATCTCATCAGGCGGTTCCCATAACGGTGTGACCAACGAATAGACGAAGGAGAGAGAGAAATGCACGCCCAGGAGCACAAGACACGCGATGCGGGTTGCATTGCAAAGCTTCATCCGTTTCAGCGTGGCATGAACGAACATTAACCGGACGGACGCGCTACGGCTGGATTTCGGGCGTTGTCTCATACGTGTGGCAATGTCTTTCCTGAGCGCAAACAACTGAGACTGAGTTTACTACACAACAGAAAGGAAATCGTGAAAACCGCAATCATCACCGGGCCCGGACAGATAGAAATCCGTGAGGTCGACGTGCCCGCGGTCGGGGTAACACAAGTGTTGGTGAGGACGCGCGCAGTCGGACTGTGCACGTTGGAACAGCGCTTTTTCCGCGGAACGGCTCCGGAAGGATACCCGTTCCAGGGTGGGCACGAAGTCAGCGGGGAAGTCGTCGAGATTGGCCGGCAAGCAAGCACACAGGCGCAACCCGGTGATGTTGTCTGCCTGGCGTTGCGGACCCGCTGCGGCAGTTGCTATTACTGCCGGCGTGGCATGGACAACCTGTGCAGCGGGGCCAATGAGGAACGTGCACCCGGCACAGCCTGGGGGCCGGCGGGGCTGAGCGAATATGTGCTGGCAGAGGATTACCAGGTCTATGTGCCGGAACAGGCCGGCAGCGCGGCAGTCGATCTGCGGAAGCGCTTTGCCACATTGGCGCTGGCCGAACCCGTCGCCTGCGTGGTTCGCAGCGTGCAGACGCCACCGTTGCGCGCGGGCGACATCGCCCTGGTTCAAGGGGCCGGCATCATGGGCTTGCTGCACGTTCATCTCCTAAGACTGCGCGGCGTGCGCGTCATGGTGGCCGAGCCGGATCCCGAACGGCGTCGCATCGCCGGCCTGGCCGGTGCGGAGTGCACGTTCGATCCACGCGAGACTGGCTTTGTAGACAGCGTGCGCGACTGTGCCGAGGGACGCGGTGTGAATGCCGCCTTTTTCACGGCCGGCGGGCCCGCGGCGATTGAGCAAGCGGCAGCATCATTGGCGAAAGGTGGCTGGCTCTGTCTCTATGGATCTGTACATCCGACAGGGCCGATCCAGATGGACCCCAACGTGCTTCATTACAACGAGCTTGTCGTCACCGGCACGTTCAGCCACACGCGCGCGAGTTTTCAGCAGGCTGTGGCCCTGATTTCCAGCGGGCTCGTCGATGTGGGTCCCTACGTGAGCGAACAAGTCGATGCTGGGCGGGTCACCTATGCTTTTGAGCGCGCCATCAGTGCCGATACCTACCGGATCGTGGTGACATATGGTATGTCATTGTGACATGTTGCGCGCAAGGCGAGGGTATTGAAGGGCAGTGAAAGATATTGAATTACCAGGCAGGCAGTGTGTAGCGGAATTAATAAGTTTGAATTCTTGCGAATCCTTGGAGAACGTTTATAGGATGGTAATAATGACGTGGATTCAACCATAAGGAGCCTGCAATAAGTCTAACCTGCGACGTACGTATGACATTCGTCAGGTAAGTGATTGTTCTCCGTCACTAGACAGCACCTAAAAAAACGCTAAAATTCTGTTCAAGTAGCTACGTAGTTCCCATCGCACTGAAGCTCAAACCGCAATCACAGTCACGTCAAGCACACTGTCGTTCGTCGTTCATAATCGAACACGTTGCCGCACGTCGCACTCGCATTGCCGCTCAACCTGTACACTGTATCTACATCATTCACGTCGTTTCACGCTGAACTCGCATCGAGAACGTTGCAGGGCGCTGTACTCACAATCTTATACGTCGTAGCTCGTCGCACTTTCATCAAACACACTGTAGAACACCGTACTCGCATCGTCATACATCATCGAACATCAAGTCACGTCAAGTACATCGTTGTACATTGTTCGCGCATGACACCAAACCGTTGCACATGGCACTCGCATCAAGCCAGTCGTCGTACGTTGCTGTCACAAACCAATACGCCGTCGTACGTCGCAGTTCCAACGTCGCCAGCGGACCGCCAACATGATCGTCCCATTGATGCTTGGATCTACGTAGCTACTTTCTGTGAACGCTGAAAGCCCCTCGGCGAGCCGAGGGGCTTTCTCATTGGTCACGTCCGTACTCAGCACTCGGAACTCAGAACCCGGTACTCGGAACTTCCGGCGCTATTGGTATGCGAGGGGCAAGTATTCACGAGCATCGACGTGCTGAAATGCGAAGAGTAGTTGCGCGTCAAGGGGATGATCGGGGCAGGTTGCGTTGCGCCAGTACAGCAGCGGCAGGAGTTGTAGTCGAGCTGTCTTGAACTCTTGCACAATCAGTTGCCCAACGACACCACACTGCTCAACGAATCGTTGGCGCTCAAACTCCTTAAACACGGGCCCGCAGTCAAACGGCACGCGGCGCAGCGTGGCGCGCCATCCAGAGGGACTGCTCTCCAGAATCATGTAACTGGCGCTGAAGTCACCATCCAGAGGGATGCCCACTGAGCCGGGATTCACGATGTGCCATCGATCGACGACTCGATCCAGCGCGATGCGCGTGTGGGCGGCAATGACGGTCGTCTCTTCCGCATGCGCCAACATCAGTTAATCACATCACCGGCGACGATGACGTGATCAACGTCCTCCGGTGCGAAGTCGTCGATGACTGCTTCGAGTGCTGGCAGGTTGCCGTGGATGTCGGCGAGAATGGCGAGTCTGGTCATGGCGTTTGGCTCTCCGGACGGGTTGGGTTGAAGCATATATCATACGTGTATCTTTACGAAGGAGTCAGAGACAACGAATGGAGCACAACCCCGCGAATATAGAGCGTGTGCAAGAGATCATCCGCACCGCTGGCGTTGAGTTCATCAACCTGCAGTTCACCGACATCCTGGGCGTCGTCAAAACGGTCGGCATCCCGACCGGGGCATGGTCGGACGTTTTGCAGCACGGTATGTGGTTTGACGGCTCGTCCATCCAGGGATTCGCGCGCATTGCCGAGAGCGACATGCTTCTGCATCCCGACCTGGACACGTTTGCCGTGATCCCCTGGGATACGGACGCGCCCACCGCACGCGTGATTTGCAATGTGTTTACACCCTATGGTGAGCCGTTTGAAGGCGATCCCCGCTATGTGCTCAGCCGTGCACTGGCCATCGCGCGCGAGATGGGTTTCGAGTATTACACCGGCCCTGAGCTTGAATTCTTCCTGTTCAAACCACACGCCAACGGCGATTTGCTGCCGCTCGTCCCGCACGACCAGGCCGGCTACTTCGACGCGAACACTGACCTGGCACATTCCGTCCGCCGCAAGATGGTCACGGCGCTACAGGCGTTCGGCATCACGGTCGAAGCACTGCAC
>JAMDDR010000013.1:0-3310 GCA_023488685.1 Chloroflexota bacterium
TTCATCTGCTTTCATCGGGTGTCACCTCGTCTACTTCGCAGTTATAAGGCTGCTACAGTTACGTCGGGTGACACCTGTCACCATATAGGTTTCTCAACGCCTGCATGTGAATCGACTCGCCGGGTGAATTGACGAAATGCGTATGGCTGATCTTGTCGCGCATTTCGTGGCTGACCACGCGTCCATCCTCGACCGTGATGACGAGATAGTAGGGTGCGCGCCCGAAATGTTTGCTGACGGTTTTGCCGTCTGCGGTAATGAATGCGATCTTCATATGAAATCTCTTGATAGGTGAATGGCGCTCATTTCGACGAGTGAGCGAAATGGCGGTCTGTTGGCCGGTCGTGTGTGTCGGTGGGGTACAACACCAGCAGCGCCTGCGATGGCTCTGGCTCGACGTTGTGCCAGCGGTGTGGCAGGCGTGACTCAAACAGCAGGCTGTCGCCCGGTTCCAACAGGTACACACGATCCTCGACGATGTAAGTGATCCGTCCCTTCAGGCAAAACACGAACTCGTAACCGGTGTGGACGATGTTTTCCGGCCCGCTGCCGCTGTTGGGTTCCAGCGTGACGAGAAATGGCTGTACGGCCCGATCCGACAAGCCCGCGCCAAGATCCTCCAACGTCCCGTGCGCGAACTGGCCGCGTGGCCGTTGGTGTGCTTTGATATGGACGATGGGGCTTTTGGGAATATCCGTCTCGAAGAACGCCGTGATGGGCACGCCCAATGCCGCAGCCAGTCGTTGCAACGTGCTGACGCTGGGCGACGTTTTGCCGTTCTCGATCAAGCTGAGGGTGTTGACGGATAGATTGCTTGCCCCTGCCAGCGTACGGATCGACAGGCCGCGTTCACTGCGCAACTGGCGCAAGCGTTGCCCCACATTGACGTCGTCGCCTCCAGTCCCGTCCGGGGCGACCTCGGGCGTTTGCGATTTCCGAGTGCGGCCCAGTGTGGGCATACCGATGCTCCTCCTGCAGTCGCGTTGGGAGGGTTGCACAACACCGATTGCTCAACCCTCCCAACGTGCTATCTTACGACGTCATCAGAGGCTGCTGACGTGGTAGGGCAAGCTGTCAGCTTGCCCTCCATAGGGTCGTCAGAGGCCCGTTCCCTCGCTCAACTGACGACAAAGGTGATTGGTGTGGTGTTGTGGACGTTGTCCGAGATCGGACAGCGCCGGTCAATATCCGCCACGAACTGGTCCTTTTCTGCCTGGGTCATGTCGGCGTCGACGCTCACGCACACCTTGATGCCGGTGAAGCCGGCGCGCGCCGTGGTGCTCTTGCCCAGGAAAACTTCCGTGTCGAGGTTGCCCTCGATATCCACGCCGATGTCGCGCACGGGCAGGCGGCGCTGCCTGGCGATGATGTGGCCGATGGTGATGACACATGACGCCAGTGATGCGAACTGATATTCCAGTGGGGTTGGCCCGCCGTCGCTTCCGCCGCCGGCTTCGGGCTGGTCGATGATCATGGCGTGATTGCGCGCCTTGGCCTCGATCTTGAACCCATCGACCTGCTTGGCTGTGAGGTGGACTGTTTTGATAGTAGACATACGTACTCCTTGCGATGACTGATCTGACGTTGTTCCCGACGCACCCCATCTTAGGCCAGAGCGCCCTTGCTGTCAAGTATTTTGGTTGTTATGCTTGGTAGAATCCATCAGACGCATAATTGACTGTGTGCAAGCCGGCTGTGTCGCCTCGTGTGCCGCGGATATCTCCCGTGCAACGGCGAGCGTAGCGCATATTGCTCCCAGCTCCCATAGCAGGGAGCGTAGAGCGGCTTGGAGGCCGAGCCTTCAGGCGGACTTCACCACCTGTCTCGTTCAGTCTGCATCCTCAGATGCAGGCTGAACACTCAAGGTTGGGACGGGGCTAAATGTCCCCGACCTGCTTCGACCAGGTAATGATCCTCGTCCTGCCACGTCTGTGCGACGCTCTCGAAGCCGGCGTTGTGCAGGACATCCATGATCTGGTGGGGCCACAGGCGATGGTGACTGGGCGGCCCCCCAGCGCCGGCGGCATCCGGCCGCCATTCCAGGACCGCCACACGCCTGGCAACCCGCCGTAACTCCAGCGCCACCTGATCCAATGGCGTCACCTCGTGCAGCACAAATGCCGCCCACGCGAAATCCACGCTGTGATCCGGCAGGGCGATGGCCGGCAGGCCTGATTACATCGTCCGTACCTGGGACGGGAGTTGGCGGCTGGCGAGGGCATCCAGCATTTCCTGGCTGATGTCCAGTGCCCACACGATGCCGCCGGGGCCAGTTTGCTCCGCCAATGGCAGCGTCCAGAACCCTGGCCCGCAGCCGAGATCGAGCACAGTCTGGCCGATGCCAATGTCGAAACGAGCCAGGTGGCGTTCTAGTGCAATCTCTTCGCCAGCATATCGCGCAGTGCTGCGCCGCCGAATGGCATGCCGAAAATCGGCGCAAAAAGGCACACGTCGAATACACCCGCTGCCAGTGGCAACAGCCCGATGATGGCGAGAATGTACCCGCCCGTGCCGCCGAGGACGAGCAGACCCAATACAATCAACACGATGCCCGCAACGATCCGGGTGATGCGACCCGATGAACCAGCCAGAAAATTGAATACCCCTTGCATATCAATCACTCCTCACTAACCTAAACCTGTCGTGCTATCAACCAATCTCTACTGCATTAGATGCGCGAAGGTCCAATCGGTGACATCCATTCACTGCAGGTCCGCCTCGCCCGATGCAGGCCGCGTGACCACCGGCAGGTAGGCCCTATCCGTGATGCTGACGGGCAGCAGGGCGAAGTCGGCCTGGTCGCCCGGGCACCCGTCACAAGCGTTTATTGCCTGTGTCTTGCTGCGATACTCAGATGCCGTGGCGGTCACCTCGTCCACGCGCCCGCTGGCAACGGTCAGGCTGTAGTTGCCCGTGGCCGGGTCGGCCAGGGTGGTGGATACGAACGGCGTGGCCGTGATCTCGCCCGTAATCACGCCCGTCACAGACATGACGCCTGTGAGGATGAGCGTTGCCGGCAGCGGGTCGCCGCTGATGAGGTCGGTGACCGTGCCGGACAGGGTGTAGTACGGCGCCGCGCTCAAGAATAGCCAGGCCACAGCCACCGGTCCCCAATGGCCGCTGCTGTCGCGCGCGCGCACGAACAGGACGTGACGCCCCTTGTTCAAAGACGTATCGATCACAGCCACCACCTGCTCCTTCGCACTGTTGAAGCTGCCGTCGGCGGGTTGCATGGCGATGGGTTGGCCGCCCAGCCAGGGCGGCGTGTCCACGTACACCTCGGCCTGTGTGATGGTCTGGGCGGCAGGTC
>JAMDDR010000013.1:3320-12183 GCA_023488685.1 Chloroflexota bacterium
GCGGGTTTGATCGTCGGGCTGAGTGTCGATAGGATGGCGGCCGGGCCGGACGCCAGGCTGTAGGGCTGGCGCGCGATTTGTGCGGCATAGCGTAGCGCGCCGCGGTTCTGCGGCCAGTAGCTGCTGTTGACCAGGCTGTAAGCGGGCATGAAGTTGGTGCCGACTTCGAACGTGAGGTTGGGGACACCGAGCTGCCCATACGACCAGTCGTCCTGGGTGCCGCTGGACAGGTACAGCACCTCGGGGTACTGGCCCGCGCGGTAGCCGTTGTGATAGCTCAAGCGGAAGGCAATCGAGCGCAGTTCGGCGTCGTTGGGGGTGTGCGCCGTCGTGTAGTCCCAGGGCAGCATGACCAGGTTGCCATAGCTGTGCAGGTTGAGAACCAGGCCGGTGGTCGTCATCGGCGCCTTGTCGGCGAGCGCCGGGCCGCGCTGGTCGTCGAACAGGCCAAGCATCAGGGCTTGCAGCGCGGTGGTCTCTGGCTCCGAGTCGGCGTGCGGGCCGCGGTACAGCTCAGAACACGGCGAACTGCTGGCGCCGCTGCCGCCCCAATGGAAACTCGCGTTGCGGTTCAAGTCCACGCCGATGCCCGGGGTGCCGCAACTGCCGTACGAGCTGTTGGCGTTCTTGCGCTGCATGAGCGGGGAGCTGCCGCCCTGTTCGACGATGGTGCGCCCGTCGGGGTTGGCCTGGGGGATGACCCATACTTCGTTGTAGTCGAGCAGAGCGGTGATATCGGGGTTGGCATCGTAGCCGTTCACCAGCTCGTCGATCCAGCGCCAGGCCAGTTCGGGTGGCACCAGTTCGCGTGCGTGCACGCCGGCGATGATCAGCAGCCGTGCCTTGTCACCGCGTAAGCCGGGGGTGCAGTCGCCGGGGCGCAGTTTGGTCAGACACAGGGCCAGCAGATCGTGGCCGTCCGCGCGCCCCTGTTCCTTGCGCCACGAATCGCCGTAGTCCACCCGCTGCGCCAGTTCCGGGTGCGCGGCCACCACGTCGTCCAGGTGTTGCTCGTGCTCGGCCACGGTGCGGTAGCCGTTGTAGTACGTGTATGGTGTGGGGATGCCGGGTGTGGCTATGACCTCGTCCACCTCGACGCGCCAGCCTTGCGCGCGCAGGGCATCTGCGACGGCGTCGTCGCCCAGCACCAGCAAATAGTCGGCGCCGAACGCCTGGCCGCGCGACTCCAGCACATCCCACTCGCCGGAGGTGAGTTGCAAGACGTCAGCTTCGTCGCGCACGAAAACACGCCATACATAAAGAGCTGGTGTGGTGCTGGCAGGGGTTGTATGCCTCCCGGAAGGCTGTCCTACCAGGGGATGGGCTGTTGTCGCAACGGCCAGTGCCGTGATGTTTGCGATGAGGAGTGCGCGGATGACCGATGTTGCCATAGGGGCTCCCGTGTTCGTTTATACTCCTATGAAGGAATCTCCCGGTTGTATCCTTTGCCGCTACGAGTCTACTCGAAGCGCTAGGTGAGTGAACGGCGAACGCCACGCAGGCGCTAGTTTGGCTGAAAATAAGTATTGACTGTGCAACTGGAACATTGTATACTGGATACGACTCGTGTAGATATCATGATGGTAAGCCATGTCGCCGGGAAGAGATCCTTCGTCGATCGATTGCTTGAATAATCCATTCCCTGAATCCACACGTCACCGAATTTTGAGAGGGCTCTCGTTCAATGAATGTTACACGGAATGATGTCGCCAGGCTAGCAGGGGTTTCCTCTGCCACAGTGTCTTATGTAATTAATAATGGGCCACGTCCTGTCGCCGAGCATACACGCCAGAAAGTGTTACGCGCAATAGATCAATTGGGTTATAACCCCAGCACCATTGCGCGCAGTCTAAAGACCAAGAAAAGCACCACGATCGGTGTCGTCGTGTCGGATATTCTCAACCCGGTTTTCAGCGCCCTGGCAAAAGGGATTGAGGATGTCATGCTTGAGCGCAACTACAACCTGATCCTGTGCAATAGCGACGAGAACCCGGAGCGCGAACTGCGCTATTTGCGCATGCTCGTCGGCAAACAAGTCGATGGCATCGTGATCACCCCGACGGGTAAAAACCTGAACTTCCTGTTGCATACGGTCGCGGCCAATAACTGCCCCATTGTGTTGATTGACCGCAAGATCGAAGGCCTGCCCACGGACTGTGTGACGTTCGACAACGAGATGGGGGCCTATCAGGCGACGCGCCATTTGATTGAACTGGGGCACCGCCGTATTGCGCTGCTCAATCTCCCCAGCACGCTCACGCCGGGCCACGAGCGTCTGTTTGGTTATGAGCGCGCTCTGCGCGAGGCCGATTTGCCACGTGATCCAAACCTGGTCGTGGAGGGCAGCTTCAAGGCCGACGAGGCCTATCGCCTGGCTGAAATCATCCTGAACAGCCCGGAGCCACCCACTGCATTGCTGGTGAGCAGCAACCGTCTCTTGGCAGGCGTGTTGAACTACACCAAGCAGCACTGTATACCCATTCCCCAGAAGCTTGCGTTGGTGGGGTTTGACGATGTGCCCTATTATGCATATACCTCGCCATCCATTACGGCGGTGTCAACCGACCTGAAACATATGGGAACAGTGATTGGTCGCCTGCTCGAACAACACATCACCAATTTTGACAAGGATTACATTCCACAGAATATCCGTGTTCCCTCCAAACTGATAGTCCGGGAATCCACCATCGGCAGTCCTGCTGGGTCATAGTCCACTCTCGCCGGCGCGATATCGCGGCCTCTCCGTGCAGATCCCGGCAGACACACATACGCCGACTGGTCGACAGCAAGTCCGTTACGAAGCTGGCTATGCTAACGGTCAGCCTTAATCGGGGCTGGCCTCTTTCAGGAGGAATGTCGTGTCTGACAACTTTTTCCCTATCGACTTGCCAGAGCTACAGTGGGTTGAGTTCGAGGCGGCTGGCTTTTCCAAGCCGGTCAGCGGTGTGGTCTATCGGTCCGATAAGCCACCGTGTTGTGGGGTGACCCTGGGTGGCATCAGCACGGGCTGCCTCGACATCGATGCGCGTGGTGTCTACGGTTGGAGTACGCTCTTCAATCCCGTTGGTCCTCATCCACTGGCGAAGGAACCAAACCAGACCCCGCTCACGCGCAAGCTGCCACAGTTGCAGCCCATTCTCGGTCTGTCCGTCGGTGCGAAGACCTGGGTGCTGGCGACACAGGAAATGATTGGCGGCGGTCAGGTCGAATGGTGTACCGAACCGTATAACCAGGAGCGCGACGGCACGAAGACCGTCGAGTGGGTGAAACTGGCCTGCCCCAACATCACCGGCGTCCAGGCCGCCAGCAACATCCACTACTGGGGGCACTTCCCCATCGCCGACCTGGAGTATGAGACGGATGCACCCATTTCGGTGGGCATGCGCGCCTGGGCGCCGTTCTTGCCCGGCCAGGCGGCCGAATCCAACATCCCGGCTGCCGTGTTTGAGGTGCATTTACGCAACACGTCGGATGCCGTTCAGCGCGGTACGTTGGCGTTCAACTTCCCCGGTCCGGATCACCAGGAGGCCAAGGCGACCGAATTCATGCGCACGCCTGTCGAAGAGACGTTCCATGGGGTGCTGGTGACGGCGGCTTCCAGACATGTCGAATACGCGCTCGGGCTGATTGGGGCTGAGCCTGCCCGTTTCGGCGGGGGCCTGTACGGTGACGCCAGGGCATGGGCCAACATCGCCACTGCATTGCCTCAGCCAGCTTTCCGCGAGCATGACGGCGCCAGGTTGTATCAGGAGTCGGGCTGCTCGGTCGCCGTGGATTTCGAGTTGCCGCCCGGCGCCGTGAAAGTCGTGCGTATTCTGCTCGCGTGGTACGCACCCGTGTGGCAGGGCATCACCAAACACTGGGATGGGCGTGACCGCGTCGTCGATGGCAAACTGCGCCACGCCTGGGTGGGGTCGGAGTTTGCAGGCAACACGCACTATTTCACCCACATGTATGCAGCCCGCTACGGCAGCGCCGTCGACGTTGCTCGTCGAATGGCGCTCGAGCACGAGACGTTGCTGAAGCGCGTGCTGGCCTGGCAGGCGGTGATTTATGCGGAGAGCAGCTTGCCGCCGTGGCTGCGCGATTCCCTGATTAATAACCTGTACCTGATCCCCGAAACCAGCTACTGGGCCCAGGCGCGCCCACCGCTGGGCGATTGGGCCTATCCGGGCGGCGTTTTCGCCATGAACGAAAGCCCGCGTGGTTGTCCGCACATCTCGTGCATCCCGTGCGACTGGTATGGGAATTTGCCGACTGTGTTCTTCTTCCCGGACCTGGCGCGCACGACGCTGCGGGGCTTCAAACACTATCAGCGCGAAGACGGGGAGATCCCATTCGCGATCGGCATCATCGACCTGCCCGATTTCGCCGTGCCCGAGTATTACTGGCAGGTGTCGCTCAATGGCATGTGCTACATCGACATGGTCGACAGGCTATGGCAGGCGACAGGTGACGACTCGGTGCTGCAGGAATTCTACGAGAGTGTGAAGCGTTGCAACACCTTCACCATGAACCTGCGCCAGGGCCCTGGTGGGCCCATCAGCATGCCCGCGGTCGGCGGGATGGAGTGGTTCGAGATTGGTGAGTGGGCCGGCATGGCCTCGCACGTGGGTGGGCTGCGCCTGGCTGAATTGCGGATGGTAAAACGCATGGCCGAGGCGATCAAGGACACGGCGTATGTGGCTCAGTGCGATACGTGGTTGGCCGACGGCACGCGGGCGATGGAAGAGGAGATGTGGGCCGGCTCCTACTATCTCAACTTCTACGAGCCGGAGACCGGCAAGAAGTCGGACGATGTGATGGGCTACCAGTTGGATGGTCAGTGGGCGGCTGTCTACCATGGCCTGCCGGACGTGTTCCGTGCCGATCGTGTGCAGACCACCCTGGAGACGATCACGCGCTGCAACGTCGCGCTGACGCCGGAGGTGGGCGCGGCGAATTTTGCCCGGCCCGACGGCAGCCCGTTGCCGGCGACATCCAAGGTGGCAGAGTACGGGCAGTATGCCATGTTCCCGCCCGAGGTGCTCGTGCTGGCAATGACCTACATCTATGCCGGGTGCAAGGAGTTTGGCATGGAGATGGCGCGCAAGCACTGGGCCAACTTCTTCCTGAAGCACCGCCACCCCTGGGACCTGGCCAACATCGTGCGTGGCGACACGGGCAAGCGTCTGTTTGGCACCGACTACTACCAGGACATGATGCTCTGGGCGTTGCCGGCGGCCATTGCGGGTCAGGATATCAAGACCTCGTGCCTGCGCGATGGGTTCATCGACCGTGTGATCCAGGCCGGCAAGCCGGTTTAGTTTTGCTGCCGTGTCTACACGTGTTGAGTGTGTAGAGGCGCGTGTCCCTCACCTCGCCGTATCGTTGTGAGGTGGGGGCACCTCTGAAGACGACACCAGTAACATATACAGGAGACAACTGGGCCCATGTCTAAATTACCTGCTAGGGATAAGAAGGCGCGATTTAGAAACCCGATTTCTCCGCGCTGTACGCAGCGCCGAAATCGGGTTTCTGGACATGAGCCGACGACTGGCTGGATGGACAGCGGCCAGCCTGCTCGGTTGTTCCCGACAAACGTACCGGATCGCCAGTGGTGCCGGTTTGACGCGGCCGGGTTCTCTACACCGGTCAGCGGGGTAATCTTCCGGCCAGCCCGCGCGCCCTGTTGCGGCATGCCGCTTGGCGGCGTGGCGACAGGTTGCATCGACGTCGACGTGCGCGGTGTGTGGGGCTTCAGTTCGCTCTTCAATATGCTCTATCCCGAGAAGGCTTTTGCCGGGCAACGCGGCAATGTCTTCACCGCGCCACTCACGCGCAAGACGCCTGCATACCTGCCCATGCTCGGGCTGGCACTCGGGGACACGACCTGGGTGCTGGCATCGCGCGAAGTGCTCGACGGCGGGATGTTGTCAGTGTGCGCCGATCCGGTCTTCGTTGACCGGCATGCCACCACCTGCGTGCCACCGCTGGCGGGTGTGCTGGGTGCGCAGGAGATTCACTACTGGGGCCACTACCCGGTCGTCGATATCGAGTACGAGTTGGAGCCTGTCGCGTCGAGCCCGCCACCCCTTTCGGTCGGGTTGCGCGCCTGGTCGCCGTTCATCCCCGGCGATATCGAGCCGTCCAGCGCACCGTGCGCCTTCTTTGAGCTTCATCTGCGCAACGATACGCCCAGTGCGCAACGCGGCACACTGGCGTTCAGCTTCCCTGGCCCGATTCCACCGGATACCGAGGGCGGGCTGACCTACGATGGCACCGCGTCGTTTCACAATCCGCCACCGGCCTGGCCGGCGTTTCCACCTGCGCCGGCGCGCTTCACACGCCGGACATTTGAGAGCGGCGCTTTGCAGGCCGTCGAGGTCGGCGACGGCAGCCACAGCTATGTCATCGGCCTGATGAGCCCGCAGGAAGTGCGCTTTGGCGCTTCACTGGGCCGGGATGGCGCAGCATGGACGGCCATCGATCATGGCCTGCCCGAGGCTGGGTTGAAAGACCCGGGCGCATCCGTCGCCGTGCCGTTCGCGCTCGCCGCTGGCGAAGAGCAGGTGCTGCACCTGGTGCTCGCCTGGTATGCGCCGGAATGGTTGGGTGCAGGTGACCACCGTTACACGTCCATGTATGCACGCCAGTTTGGCAGCGCCATCGACGTTGCAGTGCACATGGCGCCTTTGCGCGCAGGGCTGCTTCGGCGCGTGCTGGCGTGGCAACAGGTCATCTATGCCGAATCGCAACTGCCGGATTGGTTGCAGGAAACGCTCATCAACAACCTGGCGCTCATTCCCGAGACAACCTATTGGGCCGTTGCCAATCCGCCGCTGGGCGATTGGTGTCACCAGGGCGGCTGCTTCGGCATGCTGGAAAGTCCGCGCGGTTGCCCGCAGATTGAATGTAATCCGTGCACCTTCTATGGCAATCTGCCCATCGTCTTCTTTTTCCCCGAGCTGGCACGCTCGCAACTGGAAGCCTACCGGCGCTATCAACGCGCGGATGGCGCGGCGCCGTTCGTGATCGGGCGCTGGGGCCCACCCGATATGGCCACACCGGGCTGGGACTGGCAGATATCGCTCAACGGGCCGGTGTATGCCATCCTGGTGGACCGGCTGTGGCAGCGTACCGGCGATGCCGAAGTGCTCCATGCGTTCTACCAATCCGTCAAGAGGACGATGGCCTTCACGATGGACCTGAACCCAACGCCAGAGGGCGTCATCAGTATGCCTGCCGATAACCGGGGCATGGAGTGGTTTGAGTGGGGTGAGTGGTTGGGGATGTGCTCGCACCTGGGTGCGATTCGCCTGGCGGCGCTCCGCATCGTCGAGCGCATGGCGCGCGCGCTGGGCGACACGCCGTTCGAGGCGCAGTGTCGCCAGTGGTGCGCCGCCGGCACCGCCGCCATGGAAGAGAAGCTGTGGGTCGACGCTGATGCTGGCGCGACCGCCGGCGGCTACTACCTGAACTTTTATGAGGAGAAGACCGGGCGCAGGTCGGACGCGATCATGGGCTACCAGTTGGATGGCGAATGGGTCGCCAACATGCACGGTGTGCCGGGCGTCTTTCGCGCCGATCGCGTGCCCGTCGTGCTCGACACCATCCGGCGCTGCAACATGCCTGCGGCCAGGTGTGGTGCCTTGAGCTTTGCCAATGCCGATGGCCGGGCGCTGAGTCCGGATGAAAAGATCGTCGAATATGGCAGTTCGTTCATCTTCCTGCCCGAAATCATGATGCTGGCGATACCGGCAAACGCATCTTCGGCACTGACTATTATCAGAACATGATGTTGTGGGCGGTTCCGGCTGCGCTGTATGGCCAGGACTTGAAGGCATCGCTGGGTGCAGGTGGCCTGATTGACCGGATTCTGGCAGCCGGGCGCAGCGACACGTGAATACAAAGTAACGCCATACCCCACGTGGAGTGGAGGGCTGTGGAGGACTAACGATGGAGACTGGACTAAGAGGCAAAACGGCGCTCGTGACTGGGGGCGCCAGTGGTATCGGGCGAGGGATCGCGCTGGTGCTGGCAGAAGAGGGGGTGAACCTGGCGATTGCCAGCCGCAATCCCGACCCATCCGTCATCGCCGAGATCGAGGCGAAGGGCGTTCGATGCGTCCGCATCGCAGCAGATGTGAGCCAGGAGGCCGCAGTGGTGCGCATGGTCGAACAGGCCATCGCTGAGCTGGGTCACCTCGATTTCTACGTCAACAACGCGGCCTGGACGTGGCATCAGCCGATCACGCAGATTGACGCAGAAAGCTGGCACAAGACCATCGACACGAACCTGTCGTCGGCGGTGTTCGCCAGCCGTGAGGTGTGCAAACACATGATCGCGCGTCGCAGCGGCAGCATCGTCATCATCGGCTCGACGGTGCGCTTCTTCCCCTCCTATCGCGAGACGGCGTACCGCGTGAGCAAGATGGGTTTGAAGATGTTGATGCAGAACCTGGCCATCGAGATGGCGCCCTATGGGATTCGGGTCAATATGGTCACGCCCGGACACTACCAGACCCGCATGACCGGCGGCATCAGCGCGGATGTGGAGCGCACCATGCTTGAAGTCATCCCGGCGCACCGCTTCGGCGACGTTCGCGAGATCGGCAACGCCGCCGCCTTCCTGTTATCCGATTGTCTGAGCGCTTACACCTACGGCGCTGATATCGTCATCGACGGCGGTCTGACGCTGCATCCGCTGGGCATTTACTCGCAAGAGCAGATCCAAAGTTTCAACCTGTGAGGGTGTAGGACAAGCTGTCAGCTTGTCCTACCAAAACATCAACCTGTGAGGGTGTAGGACAAGCTGTCAGCTTGTCCTACTTAAACTTCAATCTGTGAGGGGATATGGAAGCGATTGCCAAATTCCGCGCATT
>JAMDDR010000333.1 GCA_023488685.1 Chloroflexota bacterium
GCAGCCGGCCACGCGAGCAACGCCTGCTGGCCAAATGTCAGGTCAAGATTAGGAACATCGTCATTAACTTTATTGTCGTAAGTCTGTTACACTACGGCTGGTTGAGCTGTTAACAAGGAGCATACATTATGTGTTTAGCGGTCCCCGGCAAAGTCATCAGCATCAGCGGTGATGATCCCCTCACCCGCAGCGGCAAAGTCAATTTCGGCGGCATCCTCAAGGACGTTAATTTTGCCTACGTGCCAGACGCGAAGGTGGGCGATTACGTCATCGTGCACGTCGGATTTGCGCTCAACACCGTCGACGAGGCCGAGGCCAACCAGGTGTTTGAGTACCTGCGCGAGATGGGCGAACTGGCCGAGTTGGAAGACGCCGCGCCGGCTCAAGAGAGTAGTCAGACCTAGTATTGAACCCAGCCACTGAGTGACTTCACGGTGTAATGAAATGAAGTTTGTTGATGAATATCGCGACGCAGACGCCTCACACAAACTCGCCCAGGCCATCGCCACCACAACCACGCGCCCGTGGACGATCATGGAGGTGTGTGGCGGCCAGACCCACTCCATCGTCAAATTCGGCATCGACGAGCTGTTGCCCAAAGAGATCACGCTGGTACACGGCCCCGGCTGCCCGGTGTGCGTGACCGGCGTGGAGCTGATCGACAAGGCCGTGGAGATCGCCGCGCACCCGGACGCGATCTTCTGCTCGTTCGGCGACATGTTGCGCGTGCCCGGCACACAGAAGGATTTGCTGTCGGTCAAGGCCGAGGGTGGCGACGTGCGCATCGTCTACTCGCCCTTGGATGCGCTGAAACTCGCGCGCGCCCATCCCGATAAGCAGGTGGTGTTCTTCGCGGTCGGCTTCGAGACCACCGCGCCGGCCAACGCCATGGCGGTGTACCAGGCCAGACAGCAGGGCATCCACAACTTCTCGATGCTGGTGTCGCACGTGCTGGTGCCGCCCGCGATGGAGGCGATCCTGTCGTCGTCCAGCAACCTGGTACAGGGCTTCCTGGCCGCGGGGCACGTGTGCACGGTGATGGGATATACCGAGTACGAGCCAATCGCGCGCAAATACCACGTCCCGATCGTCGTCACCGGGTTCGAACCGGTGGATATCCTGCAAGGCGTGTACATGTGCATCAAGCAACTGGAAGAGGGCCGCGCCGAGGTCGAGAACCAGTACGCGCGCGTGGTGCAACGCGAAGGCAACCGCGCCGCGCAGAAGCTCATCACCGAGGTGTTCGAAATCACCCCGCGCAAGTGGCGCGGCCTGGGCGAGATTCCCGCCAGCGGCCTGGGCCTGCGCACTCCCTATGACGTCTATGATGCCGAGAAGCGTTTCAACCTGACCGTGGGCGACGTTCAAGAATCGCCGGAGTGCATCAGCGGCCTGATCATGCAGGGCGTGCGCAAGCCCGATCAGTGCCCCGTCTTCGGCACGCGCTGCACGCCCGAGCGCCCGCTTGGCGCACCGATGGTGTCATCGGAAGGCGCCTGCGCAGCCTACTACCGCTACCGGCGCGTCGCAAAGCCCGAAGCTGCCCAACCCGCGTGAATCGCTCTCGCCAAGACACTCATCCCGAGTGAGGGTGCGCGTCACTCTTTTGCGCTCGAAAGGGGTACACGCATCCCTCTTGCATAGACGTAGCGGCCGGCCTATGTGCCGACCCGATCGCGCTCGTGCAACCCCGCGGGTGCGGGCGATATGCGCTACCCGCGTCTAAAGGATTCCCTGATTGGAGGCACGATCCTGAATCAGAGATTTGGGACTGGCTGCAATCCTCTTGAAGAGATTCATCCCTATCTGGAAACATCATTTCTTGCCAAGCGAACCTGGAGTCGCCGGTACCCCCCGCTTCTGGGACGATATCCTGGCCTTGGATGGCTACTGAACGTCCTTGCGTCTTGGCGAGAGGCTCATCCCGATCTGTCACAAGAGCCATCACACTATTACCTAAACAACATCCGCGCGGTAGATTGTGAGAGTAAGCGAACAATTCCCGCGCTAAAATGCGCGCCGGCAGCATCACCCCATGTGGGATATCCACAGGGGCCTGTGGACAACTGCGAAAAATGTGGATAACCCACACCATATCCCACATCCCCGTGAGTGATATTTGTGTCTGCGCAACCCTTTTTCAATTGCGCTGCGCGACGACAAAGATCAGACAGTTGCCAAAGATGAAGTGCAACTCTTGGTGCAGTACGTGGAAGCCCGCCGCGGCAAAGGCTTCGCCGAGTGTGACCGGGTCAAACATGATAGCCTCATCGTAGAGCACCTGGGTGACATCATCCGGGCACAGATCCTGTGGATCTTGCTCCACCACAACTTGCCAGGACGGCTCACCGGGGTGCTGCTCTGCCATACTGCGGTACAGGAAGCTGCCCTGGCGAATTTCATAGCGCCAGTCGCGAATGCGATAAGGGTCTTCCAGGTACTCAACGACTTGAAGGCTTAACCGCCCCTGCTCCATACGAAACCAGCGGAACGGTTTCCCCCGGTCCACCTGTAGCTTGTACGCGAAGTTTTGGGCTGCGCAGGCGACGATGCCTTGCGGTTGGAGTACACGGTGCATCTCCTGGAGGTACAACGCCGGCTGGGTTAAGCTCCCGAGCGTACCACTGATCACAGCTCCGTCGAAGGAGGCATTGCAGAAGGGCAACGCAACTGCATCGGCGAGGACCACGCTCATTCGCCCGTGATGGCCCAGTTGATGCACGTGCCTGTTCAGCCGGGCTGCCATGGCTGGGGCGGCGTCCACTGCGACTAAACGCTGCACGCAGGACGCGAGCACCAAGGAGGGAAAACCCAGACCGCAGCCGATGTCGATGACAGGCTTTCTCCCTTGCAGGTGTTTTATAAAAAAGTCGGCCATGATCTGCTCGCCTTCCGAAAGGGAAATCCGGCCATCTGCTGAGACCACCTCGCCATACGTCCCTTGTCGCGCGGCCTGATCATAGAAGTACCAACTATTGACGCGAACCTCCGGTGTGTTCATCGGATCCTCATCGTAAGCCGGGTTATTTTGACATCTAACCCGAGAATGGGTAGTATCTGTCCATTGGGTTGTTGTGCGACGTGTAAGTAAAAGTAGAGAAGTATTGTGGGTGTCATTGTAGGGTCGTTCAGTGTTGGTTTTCCACAGCGGCTACAAATTACCGGTGTGACCTGTACACTGTTGTTGTACACACTCGTCTGCACATGTATGCCCGCGCACTGGTCGCATGATGCGCTGCGCCCTGACACATTGACACGCACCGTCACCGCAACAGAATGGCTGCAATATGTCCAATCAAACCTCACCCAGGAGCTAAACCACTTTGTCTCTAATGGACAATTACACCGGCCATACACGGGCGTTCATCTGGCTGATGTTGACCTCACCATCACGGGATTCAACACCTTTCTCATCCCATTTGTCATCACGCCAGAGTGTATCCTCGACTTCAGCACCCTGGTCGAAGTCGACCGATTGACCAGCTTGCCCTATCCTCTGGATCGGTCCCCGGCACTCGATATTCCCATACGGCCGCCTCGATCACATCACTGACTCCGTCGACACCGGCACAACCCAATTCAGCCCCAATCTACTTTTTCACAAGGCCTGCTTTTTGTGTCTGCTGCCATGAGTGTCAAAGGTCACAGGTTTGAGAAGACTTGTTGACATCTCATCAATGGCAGCAAACGTTAATGGGAGTACGCAATTTCCTTCGGATCTGACGAGCTATCATGAATACGAACCACTCTATTTCGTTAGCAGCATCCGTGATCGCCCTGGTCATCATTGCCGCGTGTGCTGCGCCAACCGCAAACAGCAACAACAGCACCCTTTCCATTAAAGACGCCTGGGCCCGCCCCACTGCCGGGATGGGCGGAGAGATGCAGACAGACATGACCAGTACTGAAAAAATGAATATGGATGGAGCCGTCAGTGCCATCTATATGACCATTGAGAACAGCGGCGAGACGCCTGATCGGCTCGTGTCTGTCAACACCCCCGTGGCAAATGTCGCAGAGATTCACGAGACGTACCAACAGGATGGCGGCTTGATGGGCATGCGCCCCGTCCAGAGTGGGCTGGAGATCCCTGCCAAAGGCACCGTGGCGCTCAAACCAGGCAGCTATCACATTATGCTGATGGGGCTGAAAGGAGAACTCAGCCCCGGCCAGACGATCACAGCCGCCCTGACGTTCCAGTCTGGCAAACAGATGAATGTAAACGTAGCGGTGAAAGCCGTCGACAGCCAGTGAATATCCGTCTGACCTGGCACGGCGCTTAACTGCTCGTACCCGAATCTTACACATCCAGTGTTGGCCGGCGGTGGGCTCGCCCCCACTGCCGGCGTTGGCAACGTGGCAATGATCGCAAGCCGTCTACAACGCCTCAAGTCTTTCTACAATGAATGCCGGCAATGAAGATGATATAGTAATGGCGCTCATGGAATCGCAATTTACTCTTTCGTGTCCCATCCCCATCTCCGACTACCCGAATGTGCTGCTGGCGCACGGCGGCGGCGGCAAGCTGACCAACCAGCTCATCGCCAAGATGTTCCTGCCCGCGTTCAACAATCCCGCATTGGAGGCGCAACACGACGGCGCAGTTTTCAACCTCGCGCAGGTTCGGCTCGCTTTCAGCACCGACTCGTACGTCATTCATCCGCTGTTCTTCCCCGGCGGCGATATCGGCTCGATGGCCGTGCACGGCACCGTCAACGACCTGGCCATGTGTGGCGCGCGACCGCTGTATCTGAGTGCCGGCTACATCATCGAGGAGGGATTGCCGATGGAGACGCTGTGGCGCATCGTGCAGTCGATGCAACAGGCGGCGCAGCACGCTGGCGTGCAGATCGTCACCGGCGACACGAAAGTGGTGGACCGCGGCAAAGCCGACGGCGTGTTCATCAACACCGCCGGCATCGGTATCCTCCAGCATGACCGGCGTATCGCCCCGCAGGAGGTGCGACCGGGCGACGTACTGCTGGTCAACGGCGACATCGGCCGGCACGGCATCGCCATCATGGCCGTGCGCGAGGGGCTGGCGTTCGAGAGCGCCATTGAAAGCGACTCCGCGCCGGTAGCGGGCCTGGTATTGCAATTGCTGGATGCAGAGATCGACGTGCACTGCATGCGCGACCTGACGCGCGGCGGGTTGGCCAGCGCGTTGAACGAGATCGCCGGCGCGGCCAACGTGGGCATTGGGATCGAGGAGCGGCTGGTGCCAGTGCGCGAGGACGTGCAAGCCGCCTGCGAGATCCTGGGATTTGACCCCATGTACGTGGCATGCGAGGGGCGCTTCTGCGCCTTCGTGGCGCCTCAGGATGCGGAACGCGCGCTCGCCATCCTGCGCGCACACCCATTGGGGATGGATGCCGCCATCATCGGCGCGGTGAACGCCGATAACCCCGGCGTGGTGACCACCAGGAGCCGCATCGGCGCCAGCCGCATTGTGGACATGATCAGCGGCGAGCAATTGCCACGAATTTGCTGACAGGAATCACGAATTACAATTACCTGTATGAGCGAGATGATTACTGTCATATATGAAGATGGCGTGTTACGGCCGCTGATACCGCTTCCGTTGCCCGAACATACGCGCATGCAGATTCAGATCGTCGATCAACCTGCCGGCGACGAAGAGCGTGCTCGTGTATATCGGGTGCTGATTGATGCAGGTCTTATCAATCCAGTCGAGCCTTCACCTGAGAAGGCCTCAATTTCCGAGGAAGAACTAGATAGAATTGCTCATTCACTGGCAAGGGGTGGAACCTTGTCTGATTCCATAGCAATTGAACGTGCCGGCAGATGACCACGTTTTACCTGGACACAAGCGCACTGCTTAAACGTTACGTCCACGAGCTGGGGAGTTCTTGGATACGAGCAATAACCTCTCCAGGCAGCGGTCATGCTCTATTAACAGCAAGTATCACAACTGTGGAAGTGTATAGCGCACTCGCCCGGCGCAAGCGTGAAGGGACTGTCCCAGCCGCCGACTGCCTGGCAGCCGCAAATGCTTTTAGCATCCACGCGGCTTCGGAATACCGGTTTGTTGAATTTACTCAAACGATCATACTGAATGCGCGCCATCTACTGGATCAATACCCACTACGTGCCTACGACGCAGTTCAATTAGCCTCAGCCAACGTTTCGAACCAAACTTTGAAGCAAGCCGGACTACCCGAAATCGTCTTTCTCACATCCGACGACCGGCTGATTGATGTGGCAAAAGCTGAGGGACTGATGACAGATAACCCTTGCAATCATCCATGAATCATGCGGAGATCTATATTCTCTCGAAAACCTTCGACAACGGCACCATCTGCGCTTCCGAGCAATCCGTCGTCGTCGACCAGGCCGTCGTCGACCAGGCCGTCGCCGAGCAGGTGCTCGACCGCTTCATCGCACAAGGCGCCTATCTCCTCAGCGACGAGGAGAAGCGCAAGGTCGAAGCTGTCGCCATCGATGAGAAGCGCGGGTCCATGTCCGCCGCCGTGGTCGGCCAATCCGCACAGAAAATCGCCGAGGTGACGGGCATCCACGTGCCCCAAGGCACGAAGTTGTTGCTGGCCCGGCTGAACGAGGTCGGCCCACAGGAACCGCTCAGCCGCGAGAAGCTCTCGCCCATCCTCGGTTTCTACGTTGCCAGGTCACCAGAGGAGGCCATCGACCTGTGCGACCGCCTCGTGCACTTTGGCGGCCTCGGCCACTCCTCCGGCATCTTCTCGCGCAACCAGGACATCATCCATAGCTTCAGCAGCCGTGTGAAGACCAGCCGCATCCTCGAAAACGTCCCCACCAGCCTCGGCGCCATCGTCGACATCTACAACCGCATGAACCCGTCGCTGACATTAGGCTGTGGCGCCTATGGCGGCAACTCCACCAACGACAACGTGGGCGTGCGCAACCTGCTCAACATCAAGCGTCAGAGCACCCGTAAGGGCCAGCGCGCCTTGATCGTCACCGACCCTACCATGGTCCGGCTCGGCTACACCGACCGCGTCGAGCACTATCTCAAACAGGCCGGCCTCCACGTCGAGATCTTCAGCGACGTCGAGCCTGATCCATCGACAGATACGGTGCACCGCGGCGTGGAGTTCATGGCCGGAGGAAGGCGTGAACAACCTGATCGGCGCGATCCAGGACTTGCGCACCAAGCTCAACGTGCCGGGCGCCTTTGCGGAATGCGGCATCAAGCGTGACGATTTCACGACACACCTAGACGAGATGGCCATGAATGCCTTCGACGACCAGTGCACCGGCTCGAACCCGCGCCCCCCGCTCGTGAGTGAACTGAAAGAGCCCCTCAAGCGAGCCTACGGCGGATGAGCTTGTTTCTGCGGATTCAATACAGAGCGTCCCACACGCTACAAGCTCAGCGTCCCGTCTCGGGACGCGGCCTGGGTGGGCGACCATTCACCGGGTGCGGCTCCATGTTCACCACCGGCCCCGAGACGGGACCTTGAGCAACGATAGGCAAGGGCGCAGCAGACGCCGGTTGTCGGTTGTCAGAACCCCCCGACATCCGCCGCGCTGTCAATCTCCTTGCGCCCGAGCACTCAGTACCAGCACATGCCAGATAAACGCTAGACGCGCATACGGGCGACCAGGGTGCTGACAGCCAGCACCAGGCCCAGGATTGGGATCAGGCCGAAGATCGCATTGGGTGAACCGACCAAAAACGACAACAGCACTGGCAACACAGTGAAATAGGTCGCGCCCACCACTACGGCGACGGCGGCCGCCAGCCAGAAATGCTGGCCGCGCGTTCTGCCCAGCACACGCCGGATGGCTTCGGCGACGATACCGCCGATCGCCGGCCCCACAAAGAAGGTCAAAATAATCGCGAAGAAGCCAATCGACGCGACGAAACGCAGCGCAAACCCCGCCACCGCGCCGAGCACGAGCGCCACGGCGACCACGATCGCGTAGTGAATGGGATTGGCGTTGTAGAAGGTGGCGACGCGCGCCTTGATGTAATACGGGCATACATAGCCGGTCGGCGTGCGGCGCGCGTCCTTTGGCATCAGCGGGCGGTTGCATTTGGAGCAACGCAACGTCGTCGGGCCCGTCGCCTGATACGGGCAGTCAATCTCAAATTGGCTCGACGGCATGGGGATCGCTGCTGCCTTTTCAGCCATTCCAGCCGGCGTTTGTTGTATTGAAGTGCTCATCGGTAGATTTCCTGGCGCTTGTGTCCTATAAACCGCTACTATCCCACGGCTAGATGAGGCGATGCTGAGCATGGGTAATGTCAGGACTGGACGTGTATTCAGCCACAGATCGCACAGATTCCGCAGATAGGGGTGCTGACATCGCTGCGATGCGCGGCTGTCAGCGGTCGCGGGAATTCCGCAGTACGTCCAGCATTTCCTGGTGGATCAGACCGTTGCTGGCGACGATCTCGCCCGACTGCAGCATGCTCTGTCCCGCATCGAAGTCGGTGACCGTCCCGCCCGCCTCACGCACCAGCACGATGCCGGCAGCGATATCGTGCGGCTTGATCTTCATCTCCCAGTAGCCATCCATCTGCCCGGCGGCGACATAGCACATGTCCAGCGCGGCCGAGCCGAGCCGGCGCGCCGCCTGTGATTGGCGTTGGAAAGCGACGAAGTTGCCGATGTTACTATCCGTGACATGGCTGTCATAGGGGAAGCCAGTGACCAGCAGCGAGCGCTTGAGCGTGGAAATGAGCGAGACGCGCATGGGCACGCCGTTGCGCGTTGCGCCGTGTCCACGCGCAGCCGCAAACATCTCGTCGCTGACCGGGCTGTATATCACGCCCACAGATGGCACACCGTCGATCAACAACCCCATGGATACGCAAAAGACAGAAAAGCCATGCGCAAAGTTGACGGTGCCGTCCAGCGGGTCGATGTGCCACCGGCAATGGGGGATCTCCGGTCTCCGATTTTCGGTCTCGTAAGCACCGCCTTCTTCCCCAACGATCTCATGATCGGGGAAGCGCTTGCGCAGTTCGGCAACGATGTACTGCTCGGCGCGCACGTCATACTCGGTGACCGGATCGATGTCGCTGGTTTTGAACTGCAAAGGTGTGCCATGGTTGGCCGTAATGGCCGCCACGCCTTCGCGCAGAATCGCCCCGGCACCGCGCGCGATAGCGACGGCAGCGCTCAGGATATCGGCAAGTGACGGGTCGGGTGACGGGTCGGGTAATGAAACATCGCTCTGCGGCGACGGTGTTTGCCCCAAGGTGTTTAGCATGGGTGCAATTCTAAGGCCTTTGCAGAATGCTCAAGTAAGTGGCGTATATGCGTGGACAACCCGCGGGGGCCGTCGTGAGAAAGCCACTGAAATCCACACTCGCGCTGACAGAGTCGCTGCTACGGGCGTTCGGGAATGACGGTCCATCCGGCGCTCCCCACCAGTTGCCCGTTGCATGGGTGGTGTGCGAACCGCCGGTCGCGTTATTCACGGCCACATTGCTATTGAAGACAATACAACTGGCCGTCACCGAGAATTCGCCGGACGCGTGTTGCACCGCGCTGCCAACGGATGTCGCCGTGTTCCTCAGCATGGCGCTGTCGCTCAGCGTGACGGTGCCGGCGCTATAGACGGCCCCACCGGCCTGCGCGTTATTCAGCAATAGGGTTGCGCTGCCCGTCAGCGTCGCGCCTGCATCCACAAAGACACCCCCTCCCTGCATGCCCGCACTATTATGCTCGATGGATAACCCGCCGATCATTTGCACGTTCCCTACAATGTACAAGCCGCCGCCGTGCTGCCCCGCCGTGTTGCTGATGACTTGCGCCTCACCGACGAGTAGCGGACTGCTCACCATTTGATACACGCCGCCGCCATTGGAGGCCTTGTTGGCGCTGATCACCACGCCGGAACCGATAAATGACAGTGCCTGCGCGCTGCCAGTGATATAAGCCGCACCACCGTCAAAAGCCGCGACATTATCGGCGATCAGGCCACCATTGATGGTGACCGGCCCATTCGAGTAAATACCGCCGCCATGCGCGGCGGAGGTGTTGCTGAGCACCATCACACCGTTCAAGTTGGCAGACACGTTCGTCCATAGCGCACCACCGCCGTCGAGCGGGTTCGTCGATCCCGCGCGGTTCTGGATGAACCGCCCGCCTGCCACATCGACCCAGCCCAATGCGGCCACACCTCCCCCCAGCCCCGACGTGCTGTTGCTGTAAAAATCGCTATTGACCAATGTCAGGTTGCCGCTGGTGGCGATGCCGCCACCATTGGTATGCGAGGTGTTGTTCTCAAAACGGCTATCCTCGACATACACATCCTTGGAGGCCTGTATGCCGCCGCCCGGCGCGCCTGCCGTGTTGCTCAGCACGTTCACGCCGGTGAGCGTGATCGCACCCGTCTGCACGTAAAAACCACCCCCGTTGTAGACGGCTGTGTTCAGCGCGAACAGCCCGCCAGTGGCGCGCAGGGCACCGTCGACGACCATGCCGCCACCGAGAGCATTTGGCCCGCTGGCGATGTTTTTGATGAAGTCCGTGTCGACGAATGTCGCGCCGCCGAAGGTCGTAAGCCCCCCGCCGTTGCTCGCCGAGCGGTTACCCTGGAAGAGGCTGTTCCATGCAGAGGTACCACCCAGCACGTACATGCCACCACCACCATGGAAGTTGGTTGTGCCACCTTCCGTGTTGCTGATCACCTGCACGTTGGTCAACACCGCCTGCCCGTTGATCTGCACGCCGCCGCCCGAGCCAGATAGCGCCATATTACTGATGAAGCGCGTACCCGTGATGACAACTTTACGTACACCCATCAAACCGCCGCCGCTGGTGCCGGCCACGTTGTTCCGAAAGACGCCACCACTCAGCATGACGGGTTGGTACGCCAATACACCCCCCCCAAAGGTAGCCGCATTCGCGTTAAAGGAAGTGCCCGTCATGGTCAGCATGCCGCTGGTGTTGATGCCACCGCCATAACCACCCGTCGAGACATTACGCTCGAAATAAGCATCGGTCAATACGGCAGCAGCGGCAGCATCGATTCCGCCACCGTTGCTCGACGACGTGTTGCTGATGAACGACGTGCCAGTGATGAGCACCATGCCAAGCCCACGCAAGGCGCCACCGTAAGTATTCGAGCGATTGCCTTCGAAGCGTGCGCCGGTCACGGCCACCACCCCAGCCACCATCAAGCCGCCGCCGCCCTGGCTGCCTGACACCGTATTGCTTATAAACGCCGTGCCGCTCACGAAGACCCGCGTGGCGCCAGGCGAACTCATCCCGCCGCCACCCGAACCGCCCGCGCGCGCCATGTTGCGTTCAAACCGGCCGCCTGTCAGCGTCGTCCAGGGGCTGGAGGTACCTACAGCCAGGCCGCCGCCATTCAGCGCGCTGTTGCTGATGAACTGTGTGTCCGTAAGCACCAGCGCGTCGTTCGTCCACATACCACCGCCCGAGCAATTGCCGGTACAGACATTGTTCAAAAACAAGCTGTCCTGCAAAGCGGACCACCCGTCGACCCAGATCGCGCCGCCGTTGCCTTGGGCTGTACTGCTCAACACACTGACGTGGCTCAAGGTCAGCATATGACTACTATAGATCGCTCCGCCGTTACCGGCGCTGCCGCTGGCCAGCGTGGCACGGCCGTTGACCAGGGTGAGATTGATCAGGGTCAGGGGCGCGCTCGCGCTGATGATGCGGCCACTCCCTGCACCGTCCAGCGTGAGACCAGGCGCGGTCGTGCCGTTGAGCGTCAGGTCATCCGTCACCTCCAGCAACGGATTGACGACGATGGTGGACGCTGGCGGCAGGTTGAAGACAATGACATCAGGACCCGGCGCACTATTGGCGCCGGCAATCGCATGGCTCAACGAACCAGGATCTGCGCTCATCGTATTCGTCACGACGATGATTCCCGCACGAACCAATCGCGCGGAGGTCAACAGCATCCCCACGAGAGCCAGCAGCATGGCGCACAGCAATAGACACCCGCGCATCAGCACGGGTGCGACCCTGTTCACCTGTGCATCCGCTCTGATGGTGAAGTCACGTGCCCTGCGCATGAGTACCCCTTTACCCTTCCCCTCAAGACCGAACACGAGCCCATTTTACAGCACACCCAGCGAATACGAGCCGATCCGCCACAGAACGCACACGAACAGGGTCAGGTGCGGTAAGATTTCATTTCGCACAAGGCGCGCAATCCGCAGCAGTAAAATCGGTGTTGCG
>JAMDDR010000224.1:0-10961 GCA_023488685.1 Chloroflexota bacterium
GCAGGTGAACGTGACAATCTCGCCGCGCCAACCTGGGTCCGCCATCAAGCCGTTCAACTACCTGGCTGCGTTTGAAAAAGGGTATACGCCGGCGACGCTGTTCTGGGACATCCCGACCACGTTCACCAACCAGTGGAACCAGACCTATACACCCAAGAACTACGACGACAAATTTCACGGACCGATGTTGCTGCGCGACGCGCTGGCGCGCAGTATGAACGTCCCGGCGGTGCAGACGCTGGAGTTCGTTGGCCTGTCTGACTTTCTCAAGATGACCGATCGTGTGGGCATTCACTTCCCACCCAACGATCAGTATGGTCTGGCCCTGACACTTGGCGGTGGTGAGACACGCCTGTTGGATCTGACCAATGGTTATGCCGTGCTCGCGAACAACGGCGTCCTGGTGACGGCCACGGCGATCAGCCGGGTGGAATACGCGAATGGCCAGTTGGCGCGCGACTATCTGCAGAACAATAAGGTGGGCCAGGTGGTGGCGCCCGAGCACGCCTACCTGATCACCAGTATCCTGAGCGACAACGCGGCGCGCACGCCATCGTTTGGCGCGAACAGCGTGTTGCGCACTTCGCGCCCGTCCGCGGTGAAGACCGGCACGACGAATGACTATCGCGACAACCTGACGGTGGGTTACACGCCGGACCTGGTGGTGGGCGTGTGGGTTGGCAATACGGACAACACCGAGATGGAGGGCGTGACAGGCATCAGCGGCGCCGCGCCGATCTGGCACGACATCATCGAGAAGGCGTCGGAAGGGACGCCGGTAAAGGACTTTACGCGGCCGGCCGGCATCATCGAGGCCGAGATCTGCATGGATGGGGGGCATGTGCCGTCGCCGGCCTGCCAAACCGATCGCCGTCGCAAGGAGTTGTTCAAAGCAGACCGGGGACCCCTGCCGGCAGATGAGAACGTCGAGCGCGCGGTGCGCGCTGGTGACCCGAATGCTGCGAACGCGACGCCGACCCCACAGACGCAGAGTGAAATTGTCATCAGCCAGCCGGCGAACGGCAGCAGTGTGCCACGCGGTCTGTTATCCATTCGCGGCACGGTCAACCCGGCCGGTTTCCAGTCGTACCAGGTGGAATGGGGTGATGGCGACAACCCCGGTGAATGGAAGTGGATCAGTGGGCCGCACCGCAGCCCTGTGAACAATGAACAGTTGACACAGTGGGGCATCGAAGGGCTGTCACCGGGTCGCTACACGATCCGCGTGACAGTGTCCACGTCGAACGGGTCGCTGGTTGGCTACACGCGCTTCGACGTGGCGCCCTAGGAAGTACCGAGTTCTGAGTTCCGAGCACTGAGCACTTGGCACTCGGTACTGTGCACTCGGTACTCGGAACTCATAACTCGGTACTTCTTTGCGGGTTCACCCACCCGATCACCCTCTCGATCATCCATCCCCCTTCATGGGTGGGTGATGCGCGCTCACCCGGTTTTTTCTTATCCTGACGGCACAAATTGTGTGATGGAAAAGGAGAAACCTGTGAATATGAACATGCGATCTCAAGCCGCCGGCAGGGCGCCGGCGAAAAAGCGCGCACTCGGTCTGATTTTCTTCATCATGCTGATGGATATCATCGGACTGACGATCATCATCCCGGTGGCACCCTTCATCGTACAGCGTTACAGTAACGACGCCTTCGCCGTGACGGCTCTGACCGGCATTTACGCAGCGGCGCAATTCATTGCCGCACCTGCGCTGGGCAAGATCAGCGACCGTACGGGGCGCAGGCCGGTGCTGCTGGTTTGCATCCTCGGTTCGGCTTTCGGCTACTTTCTCTTCGGTGTGGGTGGGGCGCTCTGGATCTTGTTGCTCTCGCGCGCCATCGACGGTGTCACAGGCGGCAACCTATCGACGGCTTCAGCCTATCTGGCGGATGTGTCCACGCCCGAAGAGCGCCCCAGGAACTTCGCGCTCTTGGGCATGGCGTTCGGGCTGGGTTTCATCCTGGGACCTGCGTTGGGCGGCGCAGTCAGCCAGATCAGCGTCGACGCGCCGGCCTTCACGGCGGGTAGCCTGGCGCTGGTCAGTGCCGCGCTCATCTTTTTCATGTTGCCGGAATCGTTGCCGAAAGAGCGGCGCGAGACGGCGCCACTGCGCCCGAGTGATTTCAACCCATTCGTGTCGATAGGCGAGATGATGCGCAAACCTGGCCTGGGGTTGCTGCTCGTGGTCACCTGCCTTTTCGCGTTCGCGTTCAATGGCGCCAACAGCACGATGGCGCTCTTCATGGCGCAGAAGTTCGCCACGCAACCGTGGCAGATCGGCGTGTTGTTCGTAGTGGGTGGTCTTGTCACCGCGATCACGCAAGCAGTGCTCGTGCCGCGTGTTGTGGCGCGTTTTGGCGAGAAGACGATGGCCATCGCCAGCCTGGCCGGGTTGGGTCTGGGTGAGCTGTTGGTGTCGCTCGCCCCGCAGTTCTGGATGCTCTTTCCTATCACGCTATTGTTGAACGGCGTCGGTGGCTTCTTCTGGGCGACGATGGGATCGCTTACGGTGGGCAAGGTCGATCCACGCGAGCAGGGCATCCTGGCCGGGGTGAATACGGCATTACAAAGCCTGATGAGTGTGATCGGGCCACTCGCCGCGGGTGCGGTGTACGACCATGTGATGCCCGGTGCACCGTTCTGGATGGGGGCGATGGTGTTCGTGGTTGCGGCACTGTTGGCGGCCGGCACACGCACTGCAACGGTGCGCGCACAGGCGATGGCTGCAAGTAAGTAGGCATGTGTAGGCGCGCTGAACGGCGCGCCCTGTATAACGGGCTTAGAGGTAGGTTCGTTGGGAGATACAAGACATGACAGAGCGATCAATCGCCGCCGGCGCCACACCTGATGTGGTCGTCCGCGCGGGGGCCGATGCGACAATCCTGGGTTATGACGGCGACCGGGTGACCGCCACAGCGGAAGACCGCCGCGGCTTGAAGCTGGAGGCTCGTAAAGGTGGTATCGACGTATCCGCGGGTGGCAACTGCGTGGTTCACGTGCCATTCGGGAGCACCGTCAAGGTTTATACAGGCGCTACGGCGCGTGTGAACGCAATCCGTGGGCAGGTGTCCGTCGTTGCCGGCGCGGCGGCGACGCTGAATGACGTTGACTTGCTGGTGAATCTGTCTGCGGGCGGTGACGCGACCTTGGACTGTGGAGCGGTGGAGGGCCGCGACGTGAAGTTCACAGCAGGCCGGGACCTCCGCTGCCACATCCGTGACCTGCCGAACGCCACGGTGACCATCAGCGATATCGGTGGCAAGTGGGAGGTGACATTTGGTGAGAGCCGCCGGCGCATCCAGCTCAAGGCCGGCGGGGACGTAACGCTGGTTACCGATCAGACGCCGGCCCGCACATCTACAGTCGCCGGGCGGATAGAAAAGCCCAAGGGAAGTACCGAGTAGGGAGTTCCGAGTACCGAGTACAGAGTGCCGAGTGCACAATGCTCTGTTCCCCGTGCTCGGTACTCGGCACTCACCGCTCGGTGCTCTGGACTGCGGCGCGGATATTGTCGATGGCGATGTCGGTGGGCAGGGTGCAGTCTGCGCCCAACATGAACGAGCGGGTGCCGAAATCCTCAATGACCTCTTGCACCGCGGCGCGGATCTGTTCGGGCGTGCCGTTTACCACGATGCCACGGTCGTTCAGACCACCCACCACCGTGCGCCGGAACAGGCTGTATCCCTGCTTGAGGTTGAGGTTGTGCTTGGTGGCGGCCCAGTTGACAGCATGGCTGGGGTAATCGGCATAGAGCGATAGGCGCATCGCGTCGCCGCAGATGTGCAGCAGGTTGAACTCGCCTTTCCCTTGCAGCACGTTAAGGATGGCCAGATCGTGCGGTTTGAGATAGCGGGTGAATTGCTCCTCTGTGAAACGGGTTTCCTCGCCGCCCTGCGCGGAGTAGTAGATGCCTGACGCCCCAGCCTCGATGCAGGCCACGGCAAACCCGGCCAGGCTTTCGGCGATGGCGGCCAGCCCCTGGCTCACCGCTTCAGGATCGGCCTTGAGATGCTCAGCCACCATCCCGTCGCTGGTGTTGTTGCCGGAGGAGAACGGGCCAAACAGGGTGGTGATGACCAGGCACTCGCCGCGCAACTGGTCGACGATGCGTTTCACCTCGTCGAGTTGTTCCTGGTAGAAGCTGGCGCTCAGGGGGGGCCGGTCGCACTGCGCGCCAATCCGCCGGCGTCTTGATGGTGACGTTGGCCTGGTAAGGGTGCTCGTTCATCACCTTCAGGAAATCGATGTTGGACGCGCGGTAGTAATCCAGGTGCGCTTTGACCGAGGCCGCGCCATGTGCCTTATCTGATGTGTAGTGGAACCAGAAGCTGGCTGGCACACGGTCGACTTCGGCGCCTGCCAGCGCAGCGCGCACTCGCTCAAGCTTGTTCATGATCTTTCCTCCAATTGGTGAGTGGCACTGCCACGTCGCGATCCTGGGGCCGTCCCCGCACCCAGCTCTCTGTCTCGAGGGATTGCTGCGCAATGTCGTGAACCGGCGTGTTCATTGTCGAGAGGCGCAGGGCGTCTGTTTCTGCCGAAACAAGGCGCATTTCCATTGGGTATTCGACCATAGCCGCGTTTGTGCACTGGATCCAGCCCTGGCATGTGCTGACATGATGCCAGTGCTCGTGCGCGCAGAGAACGACCCTGGGATAGGAGGTCTTGTCTCTGGTTGCGTCCGCCAGCCGGGCCAGCAGTGTTTCGCCATGCGCCATGCTCCTGGCATCCTTGCCGTTGTGTTGTTCGGCCCACAGGTTTTCGTCGATGATTGGAAAGTGGCTGAGCACGATGAGCACGGGCGGGCCGTCTGCGCGAACCGCTGTGAGCGCCTGTGCCAGCCACGCCTCGTCGACCAGGTAGCCGGCGCGTTCGTCCGGTTCGTCGTCCAGGCGCGCGGGGATATGCTCGCGTATGCTGAGCATGCCGATATCGCCCCAATGCGTGTAAGGCTGGATGACGTGGCCGGCGAATGCCTGATCGAACAACCCGGTCCTGACGGCGGCGCGGTCGTGGTTGCCCGGCAAGACGTACCAGGGCACGTTCAACCCGCCCAACACATCACACGCCAGCGCCACTTGTGCGGGTTGCCCCGCCTCGGTGATGTCGCCGAGAACGAACACACCATCCAGTGACTGCGCGTTGAGTGCCACGATCGCGGCGCGTGCGATTTCCTCGGCGTGCTCATACATCATCCGGTTGTGCCAGCGCCCCTGGCCGGTGCGTCCCAGGTGCAAGTCGTTGAGAACGGCAAATTGCATAAGTGACCCTCGCAGAATGAGTCAATGAGTCACAGATGATACAGCTTTCACAGATCATCCATGCCGGCACTGAGTGTAGCCCATGTCGCTTGCAAATGGCTACCCCGGAAAGGCCGATCATTCGGGCCGCTTTGTGCGTGGCCGAGTGCCCAGCGCTCGGGCACGGCCATGTGTGCGGCACCGCGCGCAGATGTGGAGCGCAGTGATGACCAGGCGGACCCTTCGCCCGCCTGGCACAGGACCCCACCGGGGCCCATCCCGGTGTGGACGGCCAGTTCGAACGCGAACGGCTGGCCTGGCGTGAGCGCCGGCCCGCGCCATACCTGCGCGCCACCACCCGGCTCTGGAATGAGTGAGACTGCCAGATTGGCACTGCCCGGCTCTAATCCGATCCACAATGCGGCCGGGCCTTCCTCGTCGCTCCATGTGCATAGCAGCGTCTGTTCTTCTGGGGTGATCCCGGCAATCCCCTTGAAACGCCATACGAAGATGCGTCCGGCGCCCGGCTCTTGTTGCCACAAAGCGCGCTGCTCGCTCAGATCGGTCACGCCAGCAGCGACAGGCTGCCACTGAGTTGAAGCTGGGAGCTCGAACGGCCAACGCAGCCATTCGCGCGCCTGGCCTGCCGTATCGATGACCTGGTAGCGCAACCCCTGTGCATCGATGGCGGCCTGGACGAAGTGCAGATACTCGACCGTGCCGGGCATGAAATCGCGGGGGCCATAATTCGTGCCCGCGCCCCCAGTCGTGATTTGCAGCACCCCATCGTGCGCCTGCACGTCGAATGCGATGACGTGACTGCACAGGTAAGCCGGGACGTGATGTTTGACCAGCACATCCCAGAACGGCATGCCCTGCTCGGGCACGACGCGCCAGGTAGGATAGTCAGTGTAGCCATTGACCGGCCAGATGGGGTAGTGTCCCAGCACCAGTTTATGCGCTGCATCGGCGTGTTCACGCAGCACCTGGTCGAGCCACTCACATTCCACGTATCCCGGCCCACCCAGCGCAGAATAGGCGCTGTTGGTGCACACGAGCAACAGGTTGTCGCGCCGTACGTAGTACGACAGCCCCTCCTGTCCCGGTGGGCCGTTTTGCGGCAAATCAGGGAAGATCTCACGCCAGATCGCTTCGGCCATGGCATCGGAGGTGTTGTGGTTGCTGGTGGTGTGATAGAGCGGGATGGCGCGCGTATCGAGCCAGGCCATCTCGTGATCCAGCCAGTGGCGCCACTGGCGCTGCAGCTCAGCACGACTGTCTTGCGATCCTGCAATGTGGTCGCCGATAAAGCAGATAAACTCCGGCGGTGGAGTCAGTTGGCGCAATACCCTATTGACCGCAGCAAAATTGGTTTCGCCAGTCGACCCCGGCACACCAGAGCAGCAGTCGCCATAGAAGATAAACTGATGCCCGCTGCTGTCACGGGGCATTAGTACTTGTTGTGTCTGGTTCATAGGATTGGAGAATGGGGTGAAACCCGAACGGTCGGTCGCATCGATGAGTTGACCCGATTGAAAAGCAAAGAAGCGGTCAATTTCCAATCTCTAATCTCTACCTCAAATGGCAGGTGTCGTTCAACGACGCCAGGATGAAGTCACTCTCCTGCGCCTCGATCACATTGATGGCACAAGTGTCCTGGCCGATGTGCCAGAAGCGCTCGTTGCCCAGGCCGAGCATGCCCAGCAGGATAACGCGGTTGATCACGGTGTGTCCAACCAGCGCGATGGTCTGCCCGTCGTGACGGGCGGTTAACTCGTCGACGGCCGCCATGCCGCGCGCGCGCATGATGTCCAGGGATTCGCCGCCAGGGATGTGCAATCGCTGCGGCGTGTGGTACCAGGCGTCCAGTTGCTCGGGCCAGCGTGCCCGCACCTCGTCGGGCGACAGTCCCTGCCATTGCCCAAAGTCGATGTCCGTCAGGCCTTCGTGAACCTCCACTGGTAAATGAAAGTGTTTTGCGATAGCCTGTGCCGTGTGGTAGGCGCGCGAAATGGGGCTGCTGTAAACGGCGTTCAATGGCCACTGTGCGGCAACGCGCCGGCCGGTGGCCTCAGCCTGTGCCAGGCCCACCTCGTCCAGCGGCACGTCGGCGCGACCACGAAAACGTTCTATCTTGTTCCAGGCTGTTTGTCCATGTCTGACCAGGATGATGCGTGTCATGTCTTCCTCTTTGCGATGAAAACTCCTGGAACCTCGTGGACTTATTCCACGACGCTCCAGGAGTTTTAATAACTTTCAGCGGTAGATAGAGCGTTACACGTACTCGATACGACCGGCCATCTCTTCTACTGTGTACACTTCGTAAATCAATACCAGCATTTGGATGATTTGTCCTATTGACCGCGAGCCGGTTTGGCAGAATGCTACACCTGGATGATCCGGTGTATTTTGTGCGCGCGTGATGAAGCCTGCATCATGTGTCACCAGCACACGACGCTCGCGGAGCACAAAAGACCATTGGGGATCATCTTTGGCGGTTCGCAGGCCTACCTCTTGTGTAGTGGTCATATCGATGCCGCGCCGCCTCAATGCGGCTGCAATATCTGGGTCCGCGTTCTCGTCCAGATGGAACCGTAGCCGGCTCATGAGTCCATCGCAGCCCGTTCGGCAAGAATGGCTTGTAGTTTTGAGGGGGGCTGTTGCTGCTTTGCTGCCTCAACGAGGGCGTCATCTTCTGCTTGTCGCCGTTCGATTTCTTCACGGTGCTCGAAGTAATAAGCCATGGCCGCATACACTCCTGAAAGCGGCAGATTCCATTTGGCCGCAATCAATTCCAGTGGCATACCCAACTTGTTGTGCCAAATGGCAACGTCGATGACCGCGATGCGCGTACCTGCGATGCAGGGCTTGCCAAAGCGTATCTCAGGCGAAATCTCGATATATTTCTCGACCACTGGTACGGCCGTCATATCACTCACCTCGCACTCGCATTGTACTCGTTAAGCCTCGCTTGGGTGGATTTCCTTGCGAAGCGGATACATTCGTTGGATCAGCCTTCGCGAAAGTCCGTTTGTTCGCGTCCATTCGCGTGGATTCGTGGTTACAAGTCAGGTGCGTGCCAGTTGCTGTGCGCTGTTGCGCCCACGTTCCGTCAACACCAGGTGGCCGTTCGTCCGTTCGATCAGCCCATGGCGTGTTGCCCAGCCCATCACCTGTTGTGCGAATTGCGGCGTCCAGCGCAACTCGACGTTCAGATGCGACACCGCACTCTCAGTGGCCTGGTTGGCGGTGCGCTCGTGGTTGAGCAGGTGCACGATCAGCGCCTCGGAGGCGAACTGCACTCTCTGCCGGCGCAGGCGGCGCAGGCGAGCCACCAGCCCGTGCAACGGCGAGAACAGCAGCGCCAGCCCAAAAAACACGCCGCACATCGTTGCCATGGAACCGGCTACGGAAGCGTCCAGCGCCAATGCCACGGCATAGCCGCTGAGCGCAGAGAGCGCACCGATTGCCACCGCCAGCACGATCATCACCGGCAGGCGGTGGGTGAACAGGTATGCCGTTGCCGCCGGCACGATCATCAGCGCCACGACTAGGATCGCGCCGACAGCCGTGAACGCACCCACCGTTGTGACCGACACGACGGTCATCAGCGCGTAATGGATCAGAATGGGCGAAAAGCCCAGTGTGGCGGCGAGGCCGGCGTCGAAGGTCGCCAGTTTCAGTTCCTTGTAGAACAGGCCCACGAACAGCAGGTTGAGCACGCACAGTCCGCCCATCACCCAGAGTGACTGTGGCCCCAGGCTGGCATTCCCAACATACAACAGGTCCAGGCTGGAAAACTCGATGCTGCCGTACAACACGGCATCTGTGTCCAGGTGCACATTGGCAAAGTACTTGGACACGACGAACGTGCCCAGCGCGAACATGGCTGGGAAGATGATGCCAATGGCCGATTCATTGCCGACGCGGCGCGTGTTTTGCAACAACTCGACCAGGCTGACGGTGACGACCGCGGCCGTCGCCGCGCCGAGGAACCCGACCAGTAGATTTGGGCCCTGTGCCACGAAGTAGCCGGCCACCAGGCCGGGCAGGATGGCATGGCTGATGGCGTCGGCCATCATTGCCATGCGCCTCAACACCAGGAAACTCCCTAACAGCGCACACGCCGTCGCGACGAGCACACCGGTTAAAACAATCACAAGTCCTGAGTTCATGATGCACTCCTGAGCGTCCGCCGCTGGCGCGCGCGGCGCAGCCAATCCCAAGCCAGTCCGCGTGCCGAGCCGAAGAATAGCGATACCAGCACGATCACCGTCAGGCTGAGGATGATCATCGGTCCGGTGGGCAGGTGAGAATCACTCACGCTGATCAGCGCGCCAGACAGGCCCGCCAGCGCGCCGAACAATGCGGCCAGCCCAATCATCACAGCCAGCCGATTGGTCCACTGCCGCGCAGCGACCGCCGGCCCAACCAGCATGGCCGCCATCAGGACGACGCCCACCGTTTGCAAACCGATCACCACGGCGATGACGATGAGCGATGTCAGGGCGATGCTCAACCACTGTGTGGGAAAGCCCAGGCTGGCTGCAAAATCGATGTCAAACGTCAGCAGCTTGAACTCCTTGTAGAACACCGCCACGATCAACAGCGCGGCGCCGCCCAGCACCGCCATCGTGATTACGTGATCCTGCACCAGCGTGGCGGCCTGGCCGAACAGGAACTTGTCCAGCCCGGCCTGATGCGCATCGTTGCGCTTGGAGATGAATGTGAGCAGCACGATGCCAAAGCCGAAGAACGTGCTCAGCACGATGCCGAGCGCGGCGTCTTCGCTCAACGGCGTGTCGCGCACGATGCGCAATAGCAGCAGCGTCCCCAGCCAGCCGGCGATGGCTGCGCCGAGCAGCAGAACCAATGGCGCCTTGGAGCCAGTCAACAGGTACGCGATGGCGATGCCGGGCAATGCTGCATGTGCAAGCGCGTCCCCCAGCAAACCCTGCCGTCGCAGCACCGCGAAGCAGCCCAGTACGCCGCTCACGATGCCGAGTAGCGCCGAACCCAACGCAACGTTGCGCAAGGTGTAGTCGAAGAGTAGGTCATTCAGTAAGTTCATGATGGTCTTCCAGTAAAACGTAAGTGCTTTCGTTTTACGTTTTACGCGTTACGCCCCATGCTTCACCATGTGCATACGCCCGCCGTAAGCGCGGCCAAGGTTCTCCTGCGTAAACGTCGTGCTAAAGGGCCCGGCGGCGATCAACCGCACGTTGAGCAGCACGAGCCAGTCGAAGTAATCCGGCGCCGAATCCAGGTCGTGGTGCACGCACACGACCGTCTTGCCCTGCTGTTGCAGCGCTTGCAACAGGTTGACAATGGCGCGCTCGGTCACGGCGTCCACGCCGACAAACGGCTCGTCCATGAAGTAGAGCTGTGCGTCCTGTGCCAGGGCGCGCGCCAGGAACACGCGCTGCTGCTGCCCGCCGCTGAGCTGGCTGATCTGGCGATGCGCGAAGTCAGCCATACCGACCTGGTCCAGGCAGTGCGTGGCACGTTCGGCCTGCGCGCTGCCGGGGCGCTTGACCCAGCCGAGTTGACCGTAGGTGCCCATGGTGACCACGTCGAGCGCGGTCGTGGGGAAGTCCCAATCCACGCTGCTGCGCTGTGGCACGTAGCCGACCAGCCGGCGGCTTTGCCGGTATGGTTTGCCGAAGATGCTGACGGTGCCTGCAGCAATGGGCACCAAGTCCAGCACGGCTTTGA
>JAMDDR010000224.1:10971-12131 GCA_023488685.1 Chloroflexota bacterium
CGTTGGGTCCGATGATGGCGACCAGCTTCCCTTCCGGGATGGTAAGGTCGACATCCCACAGTGCAGGCTTCTCGCGGTAAGCGACGGTTAAATCGTTGATGACGACGGGAGGGATTAGAGATTGGAGACTGGAGATTAACTGATCTCCAGCTCCTACTCCCACCTCACGTGTTTTTGTCGTTACAATGTCTTGTGTCATAACATCGCTCTTTTACTGGGCTGATCTCGTTGATCACCACCCATGAATCTCCAATCTCTAATCTCCAATCTCCAATAACCAGCGTCCAGCCACCAACCACCAGCCACTACCGCAACGCGCCCACAATCGTGTCCACGTTGTAGCGCACCATGCCGATGTAAGTTCCCTCGGGTGTGCCCTCGGCGCCCATCGCGTCGGAGAACAACTGCCCGCCGATGCTGACGTCCCAGCCGCGTGCGCGCACGGCCGCCTGGACCGCCTCGATCGTAGCTTGCGGCACCGAGGATTCGACGAAGATGGCCTTGATTTTGCGCTCGGCGATGAAGCGCGCCAGGTTCTGCACGTCGCCAGCGCCGGCCTCGGTGGCCGTGCTGGTGCCCTGTAACCCGCGCACTTCGAAGCCATACTGGCCGCCGAAGTACCCGAACGCGTCGTGCGCAGTGATCAACACTCGCGACGTCTCGGGGACAGTGGCAACCTGCGCCTTGATGTATTGATGCAACTCGTCCAACTGCTCCAGGTATGCCTGTGAGTTGTGCTCGTATGTCTCATGGCGCGTTGGCTCGAGCCGGGCCCGGGATTTGGCGACGGCGCGCACCGCTTCCTGCCCCAACGTCACGTCGAACCAGATGTGCGGGTCGTAACGGCCTTCGAACTCGATGGGTTTACGCAACCGCGCTGGGTCGATGTCTACGCTGACGGCGACGGCTGGTTTGCCGGTGCGTTCGATCTTTTCGAACAGCTCGGTCATGCGGCCTTCGAGCTCCAACCCGCCGTAGAAGATGATATCGGCGTCGCCGAGTTTGTTGACGTCGCGCGCGCTGGCTTTATACAGGTGCGGATCGACGCCAGGCCCCATCAATCCCGTTACTTCGACGCGGTCACCGCCGACGTTGCGGACGATGTCGGTAATCATCCCGACCGTGGTGGTGACTCGCACGCGGCGGGTTGCCAGGTCCTC
>JAMDDR010000579.1 GCA_023488685.1 Chloroflexota bacterium
GTGCGCGCGTGGTCAGCAGCCACCAGATGGATATGATCGAGTCCATCTGCGAACGCGTGGTCGTCATCCAGCACGGGCGCATCATCGCCCAGGAGCGGGTGGATCGGCTTCTGGCGCTGTTCGCGACCCGCTCCTTTCGTTTTCATACGGAACAACCGTTGCCGCCTGGCGCGGCTGAATGCCTGCGCCAGCGCTTCCCAACCGCGCAATGGCAGGATGATGGCACGCCGGCCAATGTGGCGATCACGTTCGAGTGCGGCGAACAACTCTACGAGGCCATGGACATCTTCCGCACCAACGGCTGCATCCTGCGCTCCGTCGAGCATGAGACGCCCGACCTGGAAGCGGTGTTCTTGCGCCTCACGCGATCAGGAGGGGAAACGCAATGATCCATGCCATCACCGGCCTGATCCGGCAGGAATTCATCACCATGCGACGCTACTGGCTGGGTGCCCTCTCGGCCATCGCGTTCAGCTACGTCTTGTTTGTGCTGTTATTCTTCGGCGTCCAGGCGTTCGCAGCGCCGGGGGCAGGCCTGGGCCCGGCCGTGGAGAGCTTGATGGTGGGCTACTGGGTGGTGCTGCTCACCAACATGACCTTCCAGAGCATCGAAAGCTTCGTGGGGATGGAGTCCACGCTCGGGACGCTGGAGCAACTCTACCTGTCCCCATTTTCGTTCGGATGGCTCGCGCTCGGCAAGGTGCTGGGGACGCTGCTGTTCTACCTGGCGGTTAATATTCCCTTCCTGTTCCTGATGATGATCACGACCGGCCGTTGGCTGCACATCGACGTGCTTTCCATCACGCCGCTCGTGCTGCTCATCATGGCGCAGGCGTTCGGGCTTGGGTTTGCCGAGGGAGGGTTGATCCTGGTGTACAAACGCCTCGGGGCATTGAGCCAGGCGATCGCCATGCTGCTGGTGCTCTTTATCGCCGCGCCGCCGGGCTTGTCGCCGCTGGTGAACCTGCTGCCCTTCAACCTGGCGTGGCGGTTGTTGCGCAGTGTGATGGCGGACGGCACACCGCTGTGGCAACTGCCGCCCGGCGACCTGGCATTCGTCGCAGCGCAGACGGTGCTCCTGGTTGCCGCGGGCGGGTTGGTCTATCGTGGGTGTGAGCGTGTGGCCCGGCAGCGGGGACTACTGAGCCAATATTGAAAAACCTGGCAGGCGGCGCAGGCAATGCCTTAACGGGATGAGCCGTGATGCGCACCTGTCAGGTTTTGAAAGGAGAAGATCACTCACATGTATACGACACTTCTTCCGCTGATGCAGTGCACAGTCTGCGGTCGTGAGCTGTCCGTCTCATCCATCCGTCAGGCGAGTGCGTCCGGCGAGATTGTTGAAGGGGAGGTCACTTGCGCAACAGGCCATGTCTGGCCCATCGAGAACAGCATTCTGGTGTTCACCAGAGAGGACGCACCCAGCGACCCGTGGTCGAAGTCGTAGGGTGACTACGCCAAGTATTGCAGAGCTCAGGAATGGGTGATACCACGCTCTAGGGATTCAGTCGCCCCCATCATCGGTAACCTCGCGGTCAGCGAATCGGATATCGTCTTGGACATATGCACCGGTCAAGGTGGGTTGCTCTTCAACATCCTTGACACTTTGGACAAAAGGATCGAGATCGTCTCCGTGGATATGAGCCTGACGATCCAGAGCCACAACAGGTGTTACCTCCTGGAAAATTATGGAGACCGCAACGTGAGCTTCATATCCTGCGATGCCGCACATACCCCATTCAAACACTCCGTTTTCTCACACGTGGTTTCCTTCGCGATGGGCAATATGCTTGACAGGATGGATCTGGGAGTGCGAGAGGTAGCAAGAATCTTGAGAGACCGTGGCACGTTCGTGTTCAACCACATGTACGTCGCAGAAGACTCTAAAGGATGGGGTGTCCTGAAAGACGACATGCTGCAGAACGGCAAGGACCACTTCGGCTTCCTTGGCCTGGAGAAGGACTTTGTGGCGCTGGTAGATAGCATCGGTTTCCGCAATCGCACCATCCAAGTTACAAATGAAGTCATCGGAGACCCTGACAGGGACATCGAGCAAGGGCCCATTTTCCCTTACCCGAATGAACATTTGACGGAAATCGTGGTCAAAGCGGTCAAGTAGCTGACACCCAATTACCACAGCCTTCATGGGTTGGCGGCGAAACGCGCCAGCACACGCCCTACGACGTTCGAGGCGGGTATGGGGCCGCGCGCGCGGGAATCCCCGCTCTGGCTGCGGTTGTCACCCATGACAAAGTACTCCTGTGGCCCTAACTGCCATTCATCCTGGCCCATCGGGAGTGTGGTCGTGCCAGGCGCAAGGTAGGGTTCGTCCAGTCGTTTGCCGTCGATGAACACGCCTCTGTCGCGTAACTGCACCTGTTCACCCGGCATACCGATGATGCGCTTCAGGTGCGCTGCGTCCTCATCCGCATAGCTGAAGATAACTACATCGCCGCGCCGCAAACCAGTCACACGGAAGATTAGCTCATCGACCAGGACGCGGTCGCCTACGCCATAGGAAGGCAGCATGCTCGGTTGCTCAATGGAATACATGCCCAGTCTGCTGATCGAGATCAGTAGTGCAGAGAGCAGACCGAACACGCCACACGCGGTAACGATGACGAGCAGGACGCAACTCAGTCTCGGTTTTGATTTCATTGTTCCCTCGACGTTTACAATGTTAAGAGAGCGTCAGGTGAGTCAGGTGGCTAACACTCACATGCTGCAAGCGTGCCACACATCTATACTTTACCTCGCAAAACCATTTATGCTTGCCCAATGTATTTACTACAACCCAAAGCATCATGTGTGAATCCAATCACGTTGACAGGCTTATCATTCCGCCGGCCGCAGCGATGGAGATCATCCAACGCGCAAACCATCTGTACGTGCGCACATGCCCATGTCGTGCCCGGGAGCAGCACTGCCTAACCGGGACGTGGGACGTGTGCCTGCTGTTCGAGCGCGCAGACCCACACGACCTGCGACAGGCTCGCCCGGTGACACGCGATGAAGCGCTCTCCATCTTTGAGGCAACCTTGCAGCGTGGCAGTATCTATAACCTCTTCTACACGCACACCGAGCAGACGATCACTGAACTGTGCAGTTGCTGTACCTGCTGTTGCCGCCCACTGCGCCGTATGAAAGATGCCGGAGATTACCGGCAACAGCCACGATCCAATTACATTGCGGTAACAGATCACTCGCGTTGCACTGCATGCGGCGCGTGTACGTCAAGCTGTTTCTTCGAGGCCCGGATCGTGCAAGGCAACACCCTGCGCACAATCGCTGAGGACTGCTTCGGGTGCGGCAAATGCCTGCCTAACTGCCCACAACAAGCGATCCAACTGGTGCCACAGGCAGGCCGTGGACTCACTATTCCAGTCAAGATATGAGCATGATTATCAAGACATGGCCGCCCAGGATCACCATCTGTGTGGGTGCCGTCGTCCTGCGCGAGCAGAAAGTCCTGCTCATCAGGGAGGCCAGGGGTGCGCACAAAGGTGTTTGGGGCATCCCGTGGGGCTTCGTCGAAGGCAGGAATGATGACGGCACGCTCGACCCACCGCAGATGGCAGCCCTCAGAGAGACGCACGAGGAGGCAGGCGTCGGCGCTGCAATGGTTGGCTTACTCGGCATCCAGAATCATGCGTCGAGCCAGGGTGATCCGCGCATCTACATGATCTTTCTGTGCCGGCATCTCTCGGGCGAACCGACACCGGATCATGATGAGACAGACAGAGCGGCCTATATCTCAAAAGCAGAGATCGAAAGCTGGGATGAACCCGTTGACGACTTCGTCCGCTGGATTGTGTTGCGTGTCTTATCCGGGGAGTATACGGTGATTGGGCCACAACCCGGCAATCCGTATGCGCCGTTTATGGGCTTTTTCTGAGGGACGACGCGAGGACGAAGATGGCAGATGAGATCATTGATATCGTGACGGAAAACAACGATGTCGTTGGCCAGGCACGCAGGAGCGTCGTTCACCAGTCCGGCTTGTGGCATCGCGGCGTGCATCTTTTCCTATTCGACCCCTCCGGGAGACTCCTGGTACAGGGACGCAGCAAACGGCGTGACAAGTTCCCATCCACGCTGGATTGTTCGGTGTCCGAGCATCTCAAGCCAGGTGAAGGGTATGTGGAGGCCGCCGTTCGCGGGCTGCGCGAGGAACTCGGCATTGGGCCGGGCGAACTGCGCCGGCGCATACAATTTCGCATGGTCTACGGGCCGGGCGATCATATGGTGAGTGAGTTATACGAAGGATCGGTCACTCCAGAGTCGGTGACCTTTGACCCAGATGAAGTCGAGCAAATCGCCTATTACACGCTCAGCGAACTCGATGTATGGCTGGATCATCAGCCGGATGCCTTCAGCCCGTGGTTCGCGCAACTCCTGCGCTGGTATGGCGGCAAGGCCAGCCAACTGGTGGCGATGAAAATAGGGGAAGCAGAATGAATCTAGTCAGCAGGGGCGGTTCTGCAGTTGCGCGTCACATCACAACCGTCTATCGAACAAACCCAAAGGTGCGCGCCATTATCGTGAGCGGATCTGTGGCGCGCGGATATGCCGATCAGTATTCGGACCTTGAGATCGGTGTTTTCTGGGAGACCTTCCCTTCTGACGGCGAGCGTGCAGCCCTCATCACGCGAGCTGGTGGTGAGTTGTGGTCGCTCACCAGCGCTGGGAAGGGTAACGGCGAGGTTGTGAATGAGCATTATGGCCTGCGCAGTGTCGGGATTGATGGGATTTCACACGCCGGGTTGGTCATGGTCGACACAAAGCATGCGACACTTGACATTGTCGAGCGCTGTCTCGTTGATATCGTGGAGCGCTATGACACGAGCCTGTCCAAGCAGATCTTGTTGGCCGCGATTGAGGACGGCATCCCGCTGTACGGACAGTCCATCATCGAAACATGGCAAACCCGGGCAAAAGCCTATCCACTGTCTCTCGCTATCAAAATGATCCAGGAAAACCTGTGGTGTGGGCCATGGTTCATCCCCCAGGCCTATGTCGACCGTGACGATCAACTCGTGCTCTATCAGCACATCGTCTGGATGCAGCAGAGTATCCTCAAGATCCTCTCGGGTCTCAATCGCCGCTACTATCGTTCTGCCGAGCACAAGTGGATGGATGCTACTATCGCCGGGTTTGCGCTGAAACCGATCGATCTTGCCACACGCATGAAGCAAGTCTTTCACACGGCGCCGCACGACGGTATGAAACAGATGCTGGCGCTCGTATACGAAACGATTGATCTGGTCGAGCAACACTGCCCCCCAGGTAAACCAGATCGCGTTGTTTGACGAACACCCTGAGATCACCACGGCATGGGCGCGCCAACGCTGGGCGTCACAAGCGCCTTATACCCTGCTCACTGCAGTGGGAAACGCCCTTGGCTTGTAAAGTAGGAAATACAACTTTCATCGATCTATGGTAGGTCATGTAATACTTAAGGAGGTCGCTTACGGTTGGCCGGATATTCGGTTATTGCTGGCATGAGTAGCAGCTTGCACTCCAGTCAGCAGACCAGGATCGTTGTCGCAAACGAAGCGCGTAGAACATAGCGTTTGTCATTCCGAATTCAGCATGACGCGTTGCGTCATTCACAAGGGCAGAAACAGGCGCGCGCGTGAGTGGGGATAAGATCACGCTTACACTCACGCCATCCACCGACAAGCAAAGACCGGCTTCACAATGGTGCGAACAGCCCGATTCCGAATGTGGTTCTGATCAGGTGTGATTTAACAAGTGGCGGCGCTCGCAAGAGCTGACCCCGTTGAGCAAGCTACAACCGGCATCCTGATCAGGTCTGGTGGATGAGATGTGAGCGGAAAGGAGCACAAGCGAAGATGGACACCAGACGAAAGGGGAAAGCAGAGCAAGCGCCGAGCAGTGCCGAGCTGCCGAAGATCAACCCGAACGCGGCGGGGTTGGACATCGGGGCGAGTGACATCTGGGTCGCGATTCCCCCGGGACGCGACGGTGAGACTGTGCGCGTCTTCGGGACCTTCACCCCCGATTTGTGCGCCTTGGCAGACTGGCTGAAGCAGTGCCAGATCGACACTGTGGCGATGGAATCGACGGGCGTGTACTGGATTCCGATCTACAACCTGTTGGAAGCACGTGGGTTGCAGGTGTATCTGGTCAACCCCCTGCACCTGAAGCGGGTCCCGGGCCGCAAGAGCGATCTGAAGGACTGCCAATGGATTCAGCAACTGCACAGCTATGGGTTGCTGAGTGCCTCGTTCAGACCCAGCGATGAGATCCGGGTCCTGCGGACCCTGGTGCGCCAACGCGCAGGCTTGATCGATGACCGGGCCATGTCGATCCAGCATAGGCACAAGGCCTTTCAACAAATGAATCTGCAACTGGGACTGGTCGTCAGCGATATTACGGGCGTGACCGGGATGCGCATTGTGCGCGCCATCGTGGCCGGCGAACGCGATCCCCTTAAGCTCGCGCGATACCGCGACCGACGCTGCACCCGTTCAGAAGAGACGATTGCGAAAGCCTTGAGCGGCGACTATCGGGCCGAGTTGATCTTCGTGCTGAAGCAGTCGTTGGCGCTGGATGACGTCTATACGCTGCACATCGCCGCCTGCGATACGGAGATTGCCCAGCAACTGGCCGCCCTCCCCCCGGCGGTCGATCCAAACGAGCCCGCTCCCACGCTGAGTAGCAAGCCCAACTCGCACAGCAAGACTGCGCCGGGGCCGGAGCCGCCGCTGGCGCTGTACACCCTGGCGGGGGTCGACTTGCTGGCCAGCCCGGGCTTCAGTGCCAGTACGGCACAGACCCTGCTGTCAGAAATCGGGACGGACCTGTCGGCGTGGCCGAACGAAAAGGCCTTCTGTTCGTGGCTGGGATTGGCGCCGCACCATGACATCTCGGGCGGGAAAGTGCTGCGCACCCGCACCTTACCCACCGCCAACCGTGCGGGTCTAGCCCTGCGCCTGGCGGCCCAATCGGCCAGTCGCGGGCAGAGCGCCAGCGCGGCCTTCTACAGACGTCTCAAAGGGCGGATTGGGACGCGCCAAGCCATCGTCGCGACGGCCCATAAGTTGGGCCGCATTGTGTATGGCATGCTCAAGGAGCGCCGGCCCTACACGGATATCGGTGCCGAGGCCTATACCCGCAAGCAGCAGGATCGCGAGATCCATCCACTCAGGCGAAGAGCCGAGGCGCTGGGCTTTGCGCTTACTCCCCCGCCTGCGTCTCCTGCGGCTGCCGGCGGCGGGTAAGTTTCTGAGCATGCGGAGCGAGGAATCTCTGCCGATGTCGGTTAAGATCCCTCGCTCCGCTCGGGATGACAAACGGATTGTTCTGCGTGCTTCGTTTGGCGCTGGTGATCATGGACAACCCATCCAACTTGCTCACGCGCTGTGCGTAAACAAGGGGACGAGACCGAGCGCTAAACTCGAAGGCGCTTGCGCACAATCTCCGTCAGGGCGCCAGACATGTGCTCGACAGGCTCAAGATGACCACGACCGCCGTAGTCGACCATTTTGGTCACCTGCTCGAGCATGTATGACCGGCTGTCCTCGTAGTCCATCCAGTTGTAGCTGGTGATCACTGGACCCTTCCCACGCACACGCGCGTCGAACGGATAGGGAATCACCTGCACGCCGCGATCGAGATGCCATTTCAACGTCCTGCACTGCCGGCCCACACCGTAACACTTGCAAACCGCGAGCACACGGGTGACGGTCGAGAAGTCGTACACTTCCATGGCAAAGAGGACGTTTTCGAGCGTATTGGTTGAGCGATCCTCGTACGAGATGACTGCTTCCGGCACACCCCTTTTGATCAGTTCGCGGCAGATGATGTGCGCCTCGCGGATGCCATCGACCCAATACTGGGTTGAAGCCCCCGGCTTGTACCCGCCTGTCACAACAACATCCTTGCCCAAACCCCTCTGGTAGGCTTCAGCACCTTTCTCCCACAAGCCGGGTGCCAGGCCGCCGAAGATGAAGATGACGTCACAGGGCTGCAGCTCAACCACAGGACCGAAGACGATGCTGGTGATCTCGTCGACGACATCAGCGCTCAGATTGGCGTGATCAGGATGGTTTGGAATGGCAGCACCCATCTCTCATCCGGCTGTCGAGACCTGGCGTGTCCTGCCGCTGGCGTACGATGACGGCTTCTCCGCTATGATCACGTCATTCGGCCCGGAGGGTGCGCCATCGAGGCTCCAACAACGGTATAGCCCCAGGATGTTGAACCCGCCCAGGCGCCGCAGATAGGCCAGCATCTCCTGCGGGTAGAAGATGCGCCACTCATGATAGCCATCAAAGCGTGTGATGCCGCCATCGCGCTCCACGAAATAGATCATCTTGTCCATCGCCACCTGGCGTGCCCGGTCATAGCTCCACTCGCGCACGCACTCGATGCGCACACGATCACCGTGTGGCCCTTCCCCTTCCACCCACTCGCGGCTGGTGGATGTCTTCGAGCCATACACGGACAGGAAATCCACCAACAGCACGCCGCCAGGCCTGAGTGCTGCGTGAACGCCATGCAGAAAACGCTGCAGGTCGTCCTCGGTCACGCAGAAAGTAACCGGGTAGTTCACCGCCAGTGCCACGTCGAACTGTTCGTGGAAGGACAGCGCTTTCATGTCCGCCTGGACGAAAGTGATGGGCAACCCGGCTACGGCAGCCTTACGTCTGGCAATGGCCAACATGGCTGGCGATAAATCTACACCGGTTACCACATACCCACGTTGCGCCAGGCGTATGGCGTGAATGCCGGTGCCGCATGCCAGGTCCAGCACGGCGCGGCCTTGTTTGCCATGGTGTTGCAGCGCCTGATCGACGAAATCGCACTCCTGTTCATAGGGTGCATACTTCTCGTTGAGCAGATCGAAGTACTCGGCCAATTCATCATATTCGGGCGAATGCAAGTCTGGCATGAGCGATGCTTCTCCTGTGAATGTAAACCCCTACCCGGTGAAATATACTTCATGCGGCGAACCATCCGTGGGGTCATATAGTCCCATGCAGTTGTCAGTACTCGATAAGGGGAACGGCGATGAAAACAACTTCTGCGACGTTTGATGACCGTATCGCTCAATGGACCCAAGAGCAACAGCAGCCTTGGGGAAAGCTGAAATACAAACTGACTCAGTCCAACCTGGCAAAACACCTCCCGGCGGGGCGGTTGCGCGTTCTCGACGCAGGGGGTGGGAATGGTTTTGACTCGATCCCTCTCGCCGAACACGGACATCGGGTGGATATCGTGGATTATTCGAGGGAGATGCTCGCGGAAGCCGAGAAGCGCATTGCCCAGGCAAACGCGCAGGATCGTGTTGCGATTCACACTGCCAGCTTAAGCGAAATCCGGCACCTCTTTGAGGACCGAACGTTCGACCTGGTGTTGTGCCACAACGTCGTGCAGTACGTGGACGACGTACCCGCGTTGCTCAAGGATTTGATCGCCGTACTCAAAACCGGCGGCCTGATTTCGGTGCTCAGCGTCAACCGATACTCACTGCCCTACCACGCCGCCTTCATGAAAGGTGACCTGGCAGATGCGTTTTCCAAACTGGATGCCCGCAGCGCCGGCACCTACCTTTTCGACACGACGATGACCACATTTTCCGCCGAGGAAGTCAAGGCCATCCTCATGGACGCCGGCTGCGAGATGGAGCAGGATTACGGCATCAGATGCATGTGCGATTACTGGGGCGATACCGGGCGCAAGACACAGCCGGGCGTCTTTGAACAGATCGAGCAACTTGAGTTCGCTCTCACAGACAAGCACCCCTACAAGTTACTGGCTCGCTATTTTCAGATGATTGCGCGCAAGGTGTAGCACGTTATCATCGGGCCCATTTAATCACCAGTTCTACTGGGCACGACCGTCGACGCCGCGGCCGGGATAGCGGTTGCCCCACCCTCAGTCACCATTCGGCTGGCGCTGCGCGCGGTACGCGCCATCAATCACGCGCGTTATGTCCACCATGACGCGTGAGCCGTTCAATTGAGTGGGGAAGCGGCTCATGTCCTGCGGCGATGGGCCACCCATGCGTATGCCGTGACTGCTGTAGTATGAGCCAAGACAGGGTTCGACCAAACGCTAAAGTGCCGCATGCTCAATTCCGCGTACAGATCGTTGTCAATCCAGCCGATGCCGCTGCGCAGCAACCAGTGTTCCAACTGTCGCTGCGGGTCGGCGCGGAACATGCCCGTTCCCGCCACCACGCCGTTGAAGACGCGCAGGCGTTGTGTCGCGCCGGCTTCATCGCCGACCTCAAGCAACATGCCACGATATTTCGGACTATCGCCCGGCCAGTTCGTGCCCGGCGCCTGCACTTCGGAGAGCGCACTGAGCATGGCCTTCAGCTCAACGGTCTCCGAAACGCTCAGCGTCCAGTGTGGCTGGGTCTGGCTAGAAGGCGTATCCATCGTGATGCGCGCTGGAACTGTGCGTACCGCATCCACCCATGCCTCAAACAAGCGACCATCCGTCAAGTGGCCGGCGAAACGCCACACCGGGCGCAGCAGCGTGGGAGATGCACTGGTCGTCGCCGTCGTATCGGCGTTATAGATCAGCTCAACCTGCTCGACATGGGCAACCAGTGCGGGCGATAACCGCTCCGGCTTCGACACAAACGGGCGTGGCTGCATCTGATAACCGGTGAGGTCGGTCATCTGCTCAATCGTGTTCCCGGCGAACCGGGTCCAGTCCTGGATGACGCGATACCCACCGAATGTCTCGGGCCGCAACACGCCCTCTTGAACAAGTTGTTTTCCCCAGCCAAACTCGGTCGTATAGGGATCATCTCCATTGGCCGAAAGCAGCCGTGACGCCAACACGAAGCGCTCGCCCTGGCGTGTTTGCAGCAGCAGCACCGTCCGGCCTTCGATGGTGGTCGTCACCAACCTGCCGAGCCAGGCTTGTACCTGCTCCGCCGGGTCCAGCTTTTGGAAGCGCTCGACTTCGATCAGCGGCTGGTCGTGCTCGTCACACCCGAAGGTCCCCCACACGCGCACACGCGTCCCGTCGTATTGCGCCATCGTCTCCAGCGCCGGCCCGCTCAATGCCGCCCCCCAGCGATTACCGGCCAAAGGCAGCACCGACAAACCCGCCTTGATCGCCGTGGTTTGACCATTCTCATCCTGGGTGATGTAAGCGTAGAGATACCCTTCCGCGCCTTCGACACGCTGCCCCGGTTGATACGGCGGTGTGTTGGGTGCCGCAGCCGTGGGTTGTGGCGCCGTCGTAGGATTCGGCACCTCGATCAATTTCGCCGGCTCGCCATCCTGTACTGTCAGCACGAGCGGACGGCGCGGCCAACGTCGCAGGATGTTCTCTGTCATGCCGGTGCCGGCATCACTGCTGGCAATCGACAGGTCGTATAAGATGGGTATGCCGTTAAAGGTATCCCGCCCCAGCGCGCCTTCGACGATGACAGGACGGTCAGTCGGTGCGCCGGCCAGACACATCTCCTGCTCCTTCGTGCAGCGCAGCGAACCGGCGAGAATGAAGTGTTCGCCTGCATGTGTAGGAGCACTGACAATGAAGATCGAACGCATCGTCCCAACCACAACGGTGTTCGTGATGACACCCAGGAAGACCTGCACATGCTCGGACGGGTCGGCCTGTTCGTATTGCTCGACATCAACGCTGTGGGAGGCCGCGTCGTAGTGCCCCCACACGCGCACACGCAACCCGTCATACGCCGTCACAGCGCGCAAACTCGGCCCTGTCAACGTCACAGACCAACTGCTCGAGAGAAACGACGCCGGCTCACTGCGCCATTCAGACAGCCTCGCATCGATCCGTGCCAGGCTGCCGTCGGAGTCCTGGTACAGCGTGGCGGAGAGCCGCCCCACGATGCCATTCACCCTGCCGTTCGCGTCCGTGGGCGGCGCGCCGCTCGTGGCCAGCGCCTGGCCCGTTAAGGTCCCGCCCACCCGTACACGCAGGGCCTGGCGTTGCTGCAACGCGTCCCATGCCTCCGCCGCGCTGAGGATACTCACCTCGCTACTCAGTGCCAGGGTACGTGACAGGCTATACACACTCGCGATGCGGCCATCCGCAGCGACTTCCACGCGCGCCTCGTAAGCCCGATCGGTCCCGCCGACCGGCCGCCCGTCCACCAGACGCACAAAACGC
>JAMDDR010000332.1 GCA_023488685.1 Chloroflexota bacterium
CACAACAGAGTTCCCTGCGGGAGCAGTGCGCGGTCAACTCTCGAAGTAACCCATGGCGCTCCCGTTCAAAGAGACAAGCAGAACGGGATGGCTCATGTGCATCCATAGGCAGTTCAGTCCGCATCCTCAGATGCGGACTGAACTGCCCTCTTTATTTTTTGACGGCTGACCACGTCGCTACTGCGCTGCCATAGCAGACTGGATAATCGGAATAGGACCAACGTATCAGCCCACCTGTGGCCGACGTCGAGGAGTTGAATGTCCCTGTGACGATGAACGTGTAATTGGCCCCGGATTGTGTGACGGTGAACGCATTTCCGTTCAACAGCACGGGCACACCCAGGTAGGGTTGAGTCGCGCTGTCACACCCTGCGATGGTGTAAGTAAAGTTGAGCGATGCGATGGCACTGTTGGACACCATAAAACTGATGGACTTGTTTTGCGAAGTCGTTCCTGCCCAGTAGCCATCAAACTGACGCAGCACGGTCGTCGACTGTACATTGCTCCAGCTCCCTTCGTTGGAGTCGATCGCCGCCTTGACGCGATAGTAGTAAGTGCCGATCAGCTTCGCCGTCGCCTGCCATTGTGTGGCAGTGCCGGTAAACACCGTCACGGCGTTGGCGAAAGCAGAGTTGTTCGCTTCCTGGAGTGTATAGAGGGTGGCCAATGTGACCGCATTCCAACTGACCGTGTAATGGCCGTTGCCATAGGAGTTTGCAATCGCGTTCAACACCGGTGCACTCGGGATCAATGGATAGTGCCGCGCTACGACGGGCAGGTAGTATTTTGACTGCTGCGCGGTGAATGCCATACTCGCCGTGTTGTTTGTCGTCGCCGGGTCAAAGACCGTCGTGGTGCCTTGTGCGCTGATGGTATATGTCCCCGTTGTAGATGCCTTCAAGCCTAGCGTGACGATGGCGGTCTTATTGGCGTCGACAAGGCCCAAGGTGCACGTCACCATAGCTGTGGCTGGGATGTAACCGCAATTACCCTGGCTCTTCGCCACGGTAGCGACGCTTACTTTACTGCTACTGGGTAACGTGGCGGTCAGCAGAACCCCTGGTGCGCTGTCCGGCCCCGTATTGCTCAGCACGAGGGTGAAGGTGATTGGTTTGTTGATCGTGGCCGGGTTGTGCGAGGCGGACAAGATGACGCCCAGGTCGGCCACGGCGTTGATGGTCACCGGCAGGGTGAATGCTGCTGTGCCGGCGTCGTTCACACCGGTGAGCGTGGCGGTGTACTGGCCGGCGGCGGGGTAGGTATGGTTGGTGATCGAACTGCCGGTCTGCACGTTGCCATCGCCAAAATCCCAGGTGTAGGCGATGGGCAGCGTTCCCTTGTTCAGGGTCGCCGTAAAGTAGGTGGGGCTATTCGCCGGTGCGGGGCTGGATGATTGCAGTGATAACTCGACAGGCACGGGCTCGCTGCTGACAAAGATGGACTGGGTCACCACGTGGCCGCACACGGTCATCGTGGCCGGATAAGTCCCGCTGGTTGCGTAGGTATGGGTGACCACGCTGCCGGCTTGCTGCTGGTAGCCATCGCCGAAATCCCACGTTTTGGTGAATGCGTCGGTGGCGCCCAGCGTGTGGCCGGTGAAGGTGACCGGCTGGCCGGTCATGGGGGATACGGGCTGGTAGATGAAGCTGCCCGACGCGGGCTGATATTCGATGTTGATATCGTCGATGTAGATGTTGTTGCCGGCATCGCTGATGCCCAGGAATCCGATGCGCACGTTGTTGGCGTAGTCCGACAGATCGACACTGTGTTGGACCCAACCGGTCGGGATCATGGCGCTGGATCGGGTGAACGTCGCTCCGGGGGCGATCTCCCAGGTTTCGCCATCATCGTCGGAGACCTGCACCTGGATGCGGTCTGTCCTGGCATCGAGCGCTGTGTTGGTGGTCTCGTGATACATCCAGAACGTCAGGTGCGGCGAGTAATCGGACGGGAAGTTCAAGATGCGCGTGTATAAACGTGCTGAATCGCCGCTGGCGGCGGTGTAGGCGTTAAACTGAGCCATCGACTCGCCCTGGTGGGGGGCGATGGTGGGATGGTTGCCGAGGGTGCTGCGGCTCCAGTCCCCGCTGGTGCCGGTGACGGTCCCCGTGCCCCAATCGGCCGGCGGGAAGATGGGGCTGAGCGTGATGGTGGGCATGAGCGCCACGGAGAGCGACTCGAAGCCTTCCTGCGACGAGACCGTCACGGACATCGACGCCGGCATGTCGGGGTCAGTGATGATGGCCGTGTTGATCAGTGGTGCCACACAGGTGCTGATGGATGCCGGGATCGTGATCAGGGTGCCTGCCTCAGGCAACAACGTGCCGGTCCAGGTCACGACACGATCGTGGTCGTCGCTCTGTAACTGCCCATATGAGGTGGATAGCCCATCCGGGTCAAGCGTCAGCCCAGCGGGCAATTTGTCGAGTACTGATGCCGCGTATGCCTTGCGCCAGCCACTGTTGGTGACGACGACCGTGTAAGTGACGGATTCGCCCGGACCGAACAGGGTCTTGTCCAGCAGCTTGGCCGAGTACGCGAAATCGGGCGTTTGCTCGTCCAGCCACAGAGAGAAGAACGCCAGGTTGCCGGTCCATCCGGCGGATTTATCACAGATCCTCAGCGTCCACGTCACGGTGCTGGATATCCCATCGAAGGCAGCCAGGGGAGCGTAGGGTTTCCAGGTATGATCATAGTAGGGTGGGAAGGTGTCGTGATCGCCGCCATCGCCGTCGGGCGCTTGTTGCGCACGATCGTCAAACATGACGTCGAGGTTCTGGCTATGGGTGACATAGCTTGTGTCGAAGAGCAACCATGTGCTGACATTGCTGGATGCGCTGAGCTGAACGCGCAGGTCCTCTCGCCCGGTGTGATTTACATTCAGACCAACTCGCACACGACCCACTGAAAACGCATCCGTTACCGAGATATCCCATGTCGCGTACTGGTTATTGACACAGCCATTGTCAGGGATGGTAAGGTTAGCCATCGTGCTGGTGTAAACGTGAGCCGATGGTGCCAGCGCCGCGGCCTCGCGTGCGTAATGAGCGGTGCCGCGATTTGGCGGCATGCCCTGCGCATAGAACAGCGCCAGGGTGAACGCCGCCGCCATCAGGCTGAGTGCAAGGATGATCCCCCATCTCAACAGGCGTGGTGCCTGACTCCCCGCGGTGCTAGTCGTGTTGCGTACTCTCATGAAACTCACCTTACCATGCAATAGGGTCCTGCCGTCACGCACAGCGCGCCGGTGCGTAAGCCAGTAATACGCCTATTCTGCCCTATTACTGGAAAACAGTCATCGCCGGGTTATCTGTTGAGGGGATCAACCTGTAGCGGGGCATGGTCAATGACAGGCTTAGACTCCCGGAGTCTCGGAGACTCCGGGAGTCTGAGCCCATCCGTTAACGTGCAAGACGAACTAGTTCTCGGCCAGGATGCGGTCGACGACCTGCTGGCGGTACTCCGGCGACAGCGTCTTGAAGAACGCGCTATAGCCGGTCACCCGCACGACCAGGTCCGGGTATTTGTTCGGGTCGGCATGCGCCTCCAGGATTTGCTGTTTGGAGATCACGTTGATATTCACCAGCGTGCCGCCCTGCGCGTTATGCGCCTTGATCATCGCCTCGACCGCTTCGATGCCGCCATATTCCACGGCCAGGTGCTTGTCGAAGTCGATCTGCAGCGGCGCGGAGTTGCCCCAGCCGGGTTGCACGGATGCCACCGCGTTGGACTTGGCCGTCGGCGAGCTGCCGCCACCGGGCATGAAGCCGGGGTCCGGGTCGGCGCTGTGGGCGATGGGCGCGCCGGCGTGGCGCCCGTTGGGTGTAGCGCCGAGCTGTTTGCCCAACATGCCCACGATGCCGTGTGAGAACAGACCGGGGATGACGGTGAAGCCGTTCGACGTCGGTGTGCTGCGCACCAGGTGTGTAAACGTCTCGGACACGCGTTTGGCCCACCAGTCTGCGCGCGAGTTGCCGGTGCCGTAGCGTGGGATGCTCTGCAGCATCAGCCGCACCTTCTCACCTTCCGGACCTGCATAGTCGTCTGCCAGATGGCCGGCCAGCGCTTCCCAAGTCAGACGCTTTTCCTTGACGACACGCTGCTCGATGGCGGCGAACGAATCGGCTACCGTCGGCAGGCCGACGCCGTCGCAGGTCAGGTGATAGATGTCCACACCGCCGGCGACCACATCCAGGCCGCGTTCGATGGGGCCGTGACAGAACAGGTTGAGCACGATCTCCGTGCTGTTGTGTGCGTGGTGATCCATGTGCCAGGCGAAGCCCTGCTTGATGATGTCCACGGCGGTACCCAGGTGATGGATGTAACGCTGCCATAGGGCTTCGAGCAGTTCTGCCGGGGCTTCGCCGGCGGCTGGCAGGTTTTTTGTCACGTCGTCGATGGCGTGCAGGAAGGGCGAAACCATGCACATACGTGTCACATCCTGCAGGCAGTATTCGATCCCGGGCAGCGCTGTCCAGTTGCACCCGACCTTGGCGCGCATGCGGGCGAGTTGGATTGGCACACCGTTGTGGGCGTAGCCTTTGTCCAGCCCTCCCGAGCACGAGTAGCTTGCGCCGGTGCCGTCCATGAACAGGTATTCGATGGCCTTGCGCAACAACGCGGGGTTCAGCTTATCGTGCACGCGCACCGCCAGGTTGGCAGGGATGCGCAAGCGATGCACCGCCTCCAGGATGAGGAACGACATGCGGCTGGTCAGGTCGCGATTGCCGTCTGGGGTGGGGCCGCCGATCTGTGAGTAGTGCGTGTCGTTGAACAACAGGCTGGCGATGTACCACACCACTTCCTCGTCAAACTCGTCCAGGCTGCCTGAAGCGGTGTACGGAGAGACGTCGTCTGCGCCAGGCAGAGATTGTGGAACTCTTTTGGCTCGATCCGCCTCATAGAAGGGGCGCAACAACTCGTCCAACTGACCCAGCCCGCCACCGGCAGCCCACATGCGGTCGATGGACTGGAACCAGGCCAGGAACTGGCAGGCTTCGCGCAGCGTGCGGGGGGGATTCTCCACCAACCACTCATTCATGTCGGCGATGGTCAGCAGATTGTCGCGCACAAACGGGTCCGTTTCTGCGGCGGCCCACTCGCGTGCCTTGACGACGTGGTTGCGAATCCACGCCTGCACACCCAGGACGAGGTTTTCCTCGCCGTCGTAGAAGTCCGCGACCTCACAGACCTCACAGGTCTCCGAGACCTGTGAGGTCTGTGAGGTCTTCGCGGGGACGTTCAGCTCACGGTAATAGCGGATCTTTTTGAGCAGCCCGCCCCAGCCCAGATCCAATCCGATCTTCATATCGGGACCCAGGTGGTTCATGCCGCCGATGCCGGTATAGATAATGTTGTATTCCTTGTGCAGTGGGCGAAGATGCTGCGGCCGATCCTCGGGTCGCCAGCCCCCTACCCCTGGAACGTACCCCACCCACGCGCCGGCCAGCGCGCTCATGGGATGGATGTAGACCGGGTGGACTTCGAGCCAGGCGCGGAAATTCTCGCCAATGCATTTGGCGCCATGGCACCCGCCCGCCGGGTGGTTGGGCTTGGCTTTGAACGGGATCGGCTCGGACCACGGGATGTAGCCGTGATCGTCGATATCGAAATAGCCACGCTTCTTGAGTTTGAGATCGGTGTGTTCAATCTTGGTCTTATGGATGGCATCGATGCGTTGCTGATAAGTCGGCGTTGCCTGCGCCGGCCGGTTGTTGACATTCACAACATCGTTCGCTGAAACCATTTTGTCATTGCTCCACAGAGATTGCAGATGCGGATGTCAGACTTCTTCGAAGCAGTTGGACATCTGCATTTACCAAGTAGGATGATATGCCAAAATCTGAAAGTCGGAGAAACTGGTGGAACGTAGCTGCTGTCCCGAACATGATCGTATGGGCCCGAAGATCATTGGGTGGGCAAACGGCAGCGCATAGCTTATAGCTACTGGAGCCCTGTGTGAAAACGCCTTTAGAAAATAGCACGACGCAACAAGTAGGCAGCTTATCAGATAACCTGGCTGTGAGAAGGACCGAGCTGGCCGAGCAGCGCACGGTGATGGCGAGTGAACGCACTTTCAACGCCTGGGTTCGTACCGGGCTGGCTGCCGTTGCAGCGGGTGTGGGTGTCGGTCGCCTGTTGGATTTCGGTGCTGTAGAGTGGCTGGCGAAGATTGTCAGTGCCATCCTGATTCTTACAGGAGCAGAGATCTACGTGATCGCGTTTATGCACTACCGTGAAGAAACGCAACGCTTAAAACGAACGAGCAGTGCTGTTACACCGCCGTGGGTGCAGTGGTTGCTTGGTGCAGCATTACTGCTCAGCGCTCTCCTCGCGCTCGTTTTGGTCTTTTAACTGCCCGGCATGTGACGCACCTTTGTTCTTGCCATCTGTACAGTACACTACTAAAGGGTGTGCAACATGGATAAACCAAAGATACATGTCGAGATGTCTGCCGTCCAACGTATTGATCTGGCGCATGACGCACTTGCCGGCCGGGTGGCTGTTGTCACCGGTGCTGGACGGGGTATCGGGCGCGAGACTGCGTGCACACTGGCACGGTTGGGCGCGCGGGTAGCAATCGCTGAACGTTCCGATATGGGTGCAGAGACCGAGCAACGGATACGTGCCGCAGGCGGCGAGGCCATCTATGTCAATACGGATGTGTCGGACGCGGAGAGCGTGACGAACCTGGCACGCGTGGTCACCCAGGTGTTGGGCCCGGTGGACATCCTGATCAATAACGCCATCATTTGCCCTGCTGTTTCAGTCGTCGACATGGACGTATCTTTGTGGGATCGCGTGATCGCCGTGAACCTGCGCGGTGCGTTTCTGATGTGCAAGGCATTTCTGCCGGGCATGCTGGCGCGTCACGGTGGTGTCGTCGTGAACATGGTTTCCACGGATGCCATGCCCTGCCTGGCTGCCTACATCGCCAGCAAGCAGGGGTTGGCTGGTTTCAGCCAATCACTAGCGGCGGAAGTAGGACCGCAGGGGGTGCGCGTCATCGCCTTCGGGCCTGGCATGGTGGATACACCCGGGATTCGCGGCGTAGCACAAGGGCTTGCATCTCATCTGGGCATGTCCGCGGACCAATTTCTGGGGATGTCACTGCACCCGGCGTATGAGGGATTGATGCCGGCTGAGCACGCTGCTGCGGCCACGGCTTATCTCATCGTCAGGCTGGCGGATGAATATCACGGCGAGGTGGTCGACGCATATACCGTACTGGAACGCGCCGGTTTGATCCGTTCGGCGCCGCCGCTCGAAACCACGGCGGTTCGAGCGGCAGATACGACATCGCCTGTCGATTTGCCCCCGGCGCAACGGCAGGAGATGCGGGCAGAGATGCGGGCAGAGATGCAGGTAGAGATGCTGGCGCATGTTGTCGAGGCTGGCAAGCAACTCCAGGCCGTGGTTGAGCAAATCGCTGCGGAGTTCGACAGGCTGCCCGTTTTTGTGCGCCCGCTGGCGCGTAGTGGTTTCAAGAGCAAGGCGGGGCAGAGCATCCAGGAATGGGGGCGAACCGCGGCGATGTTGACAGATCAACTCAACCACATCGCCGCGCCGGATGGTACAGCACTCCCGACCTTGCGCGCAGATTTCCCGCGTCTGCAGGCGCTGTCGGAAAAACTCGTCGATTACCTGGAAGGAGTGCCGGCAGAAACCGCCCGATTCACCAAAGATGCAACCATGTTGCGGCAGGTGTCGCAACTGGTGGCTGAGCGCAAGGCCGTCGTGCGTGCAGCCATCCAATCCATCCAAACCGTGCTGGCATCCACATGACACGTGATTTACACTTAGCTGGACTAACAGACAGGAGGCATAGGCGATGAAGATCGTGGAACCGAAAAACTTTCTGATCGACATGGATGGCGTCCTGATTCGAGGCCAGTACTTGATCCCCGGCGCGGATCAGTTTATCGAGACGCTCAAGTCACGCGGCACCCAATTCCTCGTGTTGACGAATAACTCCATGTATACCCCCGGTGACTTGGCGCACCGATTGCAGATCATTGGCCTGCCTATTGCGGCGGATTGCATATTCACCTCGGCGATGGCGACGGCGCGTTTTTTGCAATCACAGCATCCGAACGGGAAGGCGTTCGTGATCGGCGAGAGCGGCCTGACTGAGGCCATTCATAACGCCGGTTACGTGATCACCGATGTCAACCCTGATTACGTCGTGCTGGGCGAGACGTTCGCCTACAACCTGGATTACATCACCCGCGCGATCCGGCTGGTTGCCGCTGGCGCGCACTTCATCGCCACGAATCCTGACCCGACCGGCCCGACTGAATCCGGCATCGTGCCGGCGTGTGGGGCCATGGCGGCGTTGATCGAGAAGGCCTGCGGGCGCAGCCCGTTCTTCGTCGGTAAGCCCAATCCATTCATGATGCGTGCGGCGTTGAACTATCTTGGCGTCCACTCGGAGCACACGGTCATGATCGGCGATCGCATGGACACGGACATCGTCGCCGGCATCGAGAGCGGCATGGAGACCATCCTTGTGCTGAGTGGCGTGACGGCACGCGAGCAGATTTCACATTATCCGTTCCAACCCCATCATGTTTTAGCGTCTGTGGCACAGATTGAGTTTTGAACGCCCGATATGTAGATGTCAGACTTCTTCGAAGAAGTCTGACATCTGCATGTTTGGTCTGATATTCTTACCTGACATGAACACACCTACACGTGAATTGAAATGCGGTCAGCTTTCGGTGGTCATCTGCGCCAACAATGCTGCCCTCGGCGTGGCGGCGGCAGAACAGGCTATCGCCATCCTGCGCGCGGCAATTACCGCGAAAGGGCAGGCGAATGCCATCCTCGCAACCGGCAACTCGCAACTCACCATGCTGGCGGTGTTGCGGGAAGCCAACCTGGACTGGTCCAGGGTGAACTTGTTTCACATGGACGAGTACATCGGTTTGACGGACCAACACCCGGCGAGCTTTCGGCGCTTCTTGCGGGAGAAGTTAGTCGACGCCGTTCACCCCGCCGCTTTCTACGGCGTGCAAGGCGATGTCCCCGATATCCCTGGCGAGTGTCGTCGCTATACAGAATTGCTGCAGCGTTTCCCGGCCGATCTGTGTTGCCTGGGCATCGGCGAGAATGGGCACCTGGCATTCAATGACCCGCCGTTTGCCGACTTCACCGACCCGTTATGGGTCAAGGTGGTTGAGCTGGACGAAGTGAGCCGCAGGCAACAGGTGGGTGAGGGACACTTCCCCGCGCTCGACGCGGTCCCGAAGCAGGCAATTACCCTGACCATCCCGGCATTGCTGGCGGCCAGGCGCATGGTTTGCAGTGTGCCCGAGGCGCGCAAGGCGGCGGCCGTCAAGGCTGCATTGACGGGGCCGATCACCCCCAGTTGCCCGGCCTCCATCATGCGCACGGCTGCACATGCGACGCTGTTGCTCGACCAAGAGTCGGCCGCGCTGCTGTAGCCTACTCCAGCCGCCATACGGTATTCATTCACCCAACGTCATACGCCGGGTACGACTTTTGGCGTATGACGCTGGTGTCTTCTTGGGCTAATGTCTCTCCGGACAATACCGGCCGGCATATAGCTGCTGGTAGGGAGAGAACATGGACATTCAACCAACCGAGCCATCAAACGGATCTGTTTCCACGAGCTGGAAAGCCCCGTTTTTCACCATTTGGACCGGCCAGGCATTCTCATTGCTGGGCAGCATGCTGGTGCAGTTTGCGCTGGTCTGGTGGCTCACGGCATCCACCGGATCGGCGACTGTGCTGGCCACAGCCACACTGGTGGCGCTGCTGCCGCAGATTTTCCTGAGCCCGTTCGCGGGTGCGCTGGTGGATCGTTGGAATCGCCGTATCGTGATGATGGTTGCCGATAGCACCATCGCACTTTTCAGCCTGGGGTTGGTTTATCTTTATGCATCGGGCAATATCCAGCTCTGGCATGTGTATGCCGTCATGCTGATTCGCTCGGCTGGCGGGGCGTTCCACTGGCCGGCGATGCAGGCCTCCACGTCGCTGATGGTGCCGGAGAAGCAGTTGTCGCGCGTCGCCGGGTTGAACCAGATGCTCCAAGGGGTGATGAGCATTGTGGCACCAGCGCTCGGCGCGGTGCTTCTGGGTGTTCTGCCGATGTATGGTGTGTTGCTTATCGACGTCTTCACGGCTATGCTGGCTGTGCTGCCGCTTTTCTTCATCGCCGTGCCACAGCCGCCACGCACGACGACGGAGGGTGCGCCGCGTGGCTCGATGCTGCACGACCTGCGCGACGGTCTGCGCTACGTGTGGCATTGGCCTGGGTTGTTGATCGTCTGCGTGATGGCAACGGTCATCAATTTCCTGGTGAACCCAGCCTTCTCACTGTTGCCCATCCTGGTGACCAAGCACTTTGGTGGTGAGGCCATTCAATTGGGTCTGATCAATTCCATGCTGGGCGTTGGCATGGTGGCGGGGGGGCTGTTGCTGAGCGTCTGGGGTGGGTTTCGCCGTCGTGTGTTCACATCCATGGTTGGGTTGGTCGGCATGGGGATCGGCATTGCTGTCGTAGGCATTGCCCCTGCCAATGGTTTTGGTTTGGCGGTGGCCGCCATGTTGTTGACAGGCCTCATGAACCCCATTACGAATGGTCCCCTGTTTGCGACGTTGCAGTCTCGCGTGGCGCCGGAGATGCAAGGGCGTGTGATGTCATTGCTGAGCGCGGCCTCGACGGCGGTATCGCCGCTGAGCCTGGCGATCGCCGGCCCCGTGGCCGATGCGCTGGGCGTGCAACTGTGGTATGTGCTTGGCGGCGTCGTGTGTGCCCTGATGGGCGTGGCCGGGTTCTTTATCCCGGCGCTGGTGAACCTGGAGGGACCTGCTCAGACCCCGGTTGTCGCGGCTGTGCCTGCTTCCGAACCGCGCGCAGGAGAGACGGTGTAGCATCGTTGGATAACGATCAGCCATGCGATTCCAACGCGCCCGGTTAATCCTTGATTAGACCTCAGTTAAGTTGACAGTCGCAAATAGTTGCGTAATGTATATTTGGATTGCCAATGCATTGGGTTCGGCAATTACCTATAGACAATCAAGGAATTATCCTGGGAGTACAAGCAGAATGGAGAAGCTGCGACTGGGCCTCATCGGTTGCGGATTTGGAGCCCGCGACCTGTATGCCCCCTATTTTCGATATCTCGACAATGGCGAACTGGTGGCGGCCATGGATGTTGACGAGGATCGAGGCAGAAAGATCCAGGAGTTGACGGGTTGCCGGAAGGTGTACACGCAACTCGACGCGCTGCTGGCAGACAAGGACGTCGACGCCGTTATGATCCTCACCCCCACGAACTTGCACGCTGAGCAGGTCGAGCGAGCGGCACAGGCCGGGAAGCATGTCTACTGCGAGAAGCCGATGGCGAAAACCATCGAGGAAGCAGATCGCATGATCGATGCGTGCGCCAGATGCGGCGTCAAGCTGCAGGTTGCCTTTATGAAAAGGTTCAACCCGTCCTTTCAACGCGCCAAGGAAATACTCGACGAAGGCCGCCTGGGTGACATCTTCGAGATGCGTGCTATCTGGGACAACGCACGTGCCCGCACGTCGCGAGCCAACTATCGCCACCAGCTCAGGAGCGGTGGAGGGTTCCTGCAGGAAGATGGTTCACACCCATTGGATATCATCCATTGGTGGATGGGCGATGTCTCGGAGGTCAGCGGCCACGTCATGCTGGTGGCAGCCAATCGCTTCGATAATGATGATGTGGCGTCGGTGGTGATGAAACATAAGAATGGTGCCATGAGCAGCCTCCACATCACCATGCTCACCCACCGCACCGGGATGGAGTCATACGAGGTGTTTGGCACAAAGGGCACGCTGCCAGCGATTCTCAATCTGAGAAAAACAGACCGGGCGGGATAGCGATTTCGAGCCCCTCCAGCATAAAGCGGAACAGGGCATCCCACGAGTCAAAGAGCATATAGCGGGTCAGTGCGCGTAAGTCATTG
>JAMDDR010000098.1:0-3514 GCA_023488685.1 Chloroflexota bacterium
TACTATCGGGATATATTCATCATCGTGCTTGCGGTCGTCAGCTTTCTCATTGGATTCTTGATGCTGGTGCTCATCATTCAGCTTCAGTCCTTGATAGCGCTATTGCGGAACGAAATCAAACCGATGCTGACGAACGCCAATCAGACGGTTAGCGCCGTTCGGGGCACAGCGGTCTTTGTCAGTGACAATCTGGTGAAACCCACCATTGGATTTGCCAGTTTTGTCGCCGGCGCTCAGGCTGTGCGGCAGGCGTTCGTGGGCAAGGTAAGTTCTGTCGGCAAAAAAGCGCGTTCTGCCACACAAAAGCCACAGGGACAGTCCGCAAGCCAGTCTTAATTGGAATAAATAAAGGAGATATTTAAATGGCACAACAAGATACTGGGGTCGAAGTTGGTGCGTTTTTTGCAGGGGTTCTGATCGGCGGGCTGGTCGGTGCGGCTGTAGCCCTGTTGTTGGCGCCCCAATCGGGCGAAGAGACACGCCAGCAGATCACAAAAACCAGTGAGGAACTGCGCGACCGCGCGCAGGATATTGTCGAAGACGCACGCGAGCGTGCCGAAGCCACCATTGCCGACTCACGTCGCCGCGCCGAGCGCATTATTGAAGAGGCACGTGTGAAGGCCGAAGCGATGACCAACGAAGCGCGTGAGCGCGTCGAGCAGATGATTGAGGAAGGCAGGAACACTGCGAAGAAGCCTTCCACCACCGGAGAAGCCTGATCATCGAAGCTTAGCCCTTTTAGCCCTCAGCCCTCACTGGGCTCTAACACTCACCGCGATAACCCGTGAATGGTGTGCCCTCCTGCGCGCAGGAGGGCACCTTTTTTAGCGCATCAGCGGCGTGACGGTTGCGGCTGCCACAACCAGGATGACAACGACGATCAGCACGAGCAACAGTACGATGACTGCTGGAATGATGGCTTTGTAAAGGACACCGCCCGGCACGCGGGGAACAGGTGCGCGGCGCAATGAGGGCTTGGGTTGCACGGGTGTTCGTTGCGCAACCGATCCAGCGTTGCCTTGCTTCCATAGAACGAGCCCACCCGCCAGGCTAAGGCTCACCCCCAACCCACCCAATACCGGCGCCAGGGTCGCCGCATCTGCGCGGGTTGCTTGATTCACGACAAACGGCAACCCCACACCACATGCCGTTAAGACGATACCAGACAGCACACCCACCGTTGCCAGCATGGCCGAAAGGGATTCGGGCTGGGATTCAGGCCGGGATTCGGGCTTTCCTTCAGCCCCACGAATGACTTTTGCGCCGCTGTCTGCACCAGAACTCATACTCGTCCCGCTGGTCGCTGCGCCAACCGTGCGGCTGCCGGGTCTCACCAGGCCAGACGCTGCGCCCCTCAGCGTGCGCCCAAAGAGCACCACAAGCAGCCCACCTGAAATTGCTACGGGCGAGAAACCGATCACCATTAAGAAGCGCGCATCAGGATCGGCGCTCCCCTCACTGAGCATAAACGGCGCGACGACGCCTGCCAATGCAAACAGCAATCCGAGCAACAACCCGACGAAGGCACGTCTTCGACGCTGCCCTGGCAGATGGCTCAAGCGTGCGACCTCGCGCGCCGCATCAATGCGCCCACGGCCAGCCCGTGTTGGCATGGCACGCACTGGTTGTGCTTGCACCGGTTTGCGTTCCCCGGCTTCCATGGCTGCCGAAGCCAGCAACAGCGCACCAGTCAACCCAAACAGCACGGTCATGATGACAACCTGTCCCCGTTGGGCCGGCGGTGTAATCATGGGAACGAGCACAGCCAACAGCACCAGCACTGCACCAAAACCAGCGCTGATCCACTGACTGGACTTCTTCAACCAGGCGTTGCGCATCTGAGGCAAAGCCGCTTGCGCCTTTGTCGCCGCCCGCGTCTCCGACGCCGCCGGTGCAGGTGTGGCTGTTGGTGTGACGGTCACAGGGCCTAACGATGCCGGTGGGGCTGCTGCTGTAGTCTTTGCCGCCGTTGTGGGACCTAACGCCGTCGTGAGTGCAGCCGACACTGCGGCGGAAACAGTCCCAGCGACGATTGCCGTGTCCTCCCCTTCGACACGAAGACTCATGTTGACCTTGGGCTGGCCTTCAACGCTGATTTCCAGGGCTATATTGACGTAGTGGAGGGCTGCACGTGTGTCCGGGCGTGTGCTTGGATTTTCATGCCTTTCTGGGTCAGGTGGCTGGCTCATGAGAAACAGGCGCAGGAAACACCGGGTTTTAAACCCGGTGAGTGCGATGCTGCCGCATGCATGCGGACGCATCGCCATGCACCCCTCCATCTAAAGATGGTCGTCGATCCCTCTGAAGAGGGCTTTCAGCCCTCGGATCGCTTAGACCATTGGCTGGTTTGACAGCCTGCCTCACTACAACTATATTGAATTCGTGAAACTGCGTTACCGTTTCCGTTGCTACCCAACGCCCGAGCAGGAAGGGGTGCTTGCTCGCACGTTTGGCGCCTGCCGCTATATCTACAACTGGGCGCTGCGCCTGCGCACCGATAGCTACCGCAACGGGGTGACGGTCAACTACAACGCTTCGTCGGCCGCGCTCACGCTCCTCAAACAGCAACCCGACCATCAATGGCTGAATGAGGTGTCGTGTGTGCCCACTCAACAAGCCTTGCGACACCTGCAAGAGGCCTTTCGCAACTTCTTTGAGAAACGCGGTCAATACCCCTCTTTCAAGAAGAAGCGTGGGGCGCAAGCGGCCGAGTACACACGTTCCGCATTCAAGTGGGACGCCTGCACTCACACCCTGACCCTTGCCAAGGTGGGCCGGCTGAAGGTGCGCTGGTCTCGGACGTTCACGAGTGACCCCACCACCGTCACGATAACCAAGGACGGTGCCGGGCGCTACTTCGTGACACTCGTGCTCGATGAGCCCGTTCAGCCCTTGCCCAAGACGGGAGCACAAGTTGGCATCGATCTGGGTGTCAACTACCTGGCGACGCTTTCCAATGGCGAGCACCTCCACAACCCACGTTACCAGTCGCGGTATCAACGCAAGCTGACGCGCGCACAACGCATACTCGCTCGCAAGCAGAAAGGCAGTCAACGGCGTGAGCGCGCCCGTGTGCGGGTCGCCAAGCTTCAGGCCAAGATTGCAGATACACGACGGGATCACCTGCACAAGGTCACGACGGACCTGGTATGCCGGTTCGACGTGATTTGTATCGAAGACCTGAATGTGCGTGGCATGGTACGAAACCATTGCCTTGCTCGCGCGATCAGCGATGTGGGCATGGGCGAGTTTGCCCGCACGCGGAGCGTGGACTACAAGTGCGCCTGGTACGGGAAGGCACTGGTCAAGATTGATCGCTTCTTCCCGTCCAGCAAGACGTGTAGCACCTGCGGCCACATCGTTGAATCGATGCCGCTGGCTGTGCGTGCGTGGACGTGTCCCGCATGTGGAGCGACCCACGACCGCGATGAGAATGCGGCGAAGAACATTTATGCGGTGGGACACACCGTGAATGCGCAGGGAGGGCGTGTCAGACCTGCTCGGGCGTTGGGTA
>JAMDDR010000098.1:3524-11890 GCA_023488685.1 Chloroflexota bacterium
GCTCAAAGGCAGTGCCCGTCGAACTGTGAACCATCCTGTCCAGCATCGTGTCTAGCATGGTCTAAAGACCATCTTTAGATGGTGTTTCAGGAATCCCCGTCTCTTTAGTGCGGGGAGGATGTCAAAAAGCATACCATCCTCTTACAAGTTACTTGACGCACAATACCATAAAAGTTAAACTTACACTCAGGTTAAATCAAGATTGCACCAGCGATCATAAACGCCTTATGAAAAGTAGGACTCATGAATCATGGGACCAAGACGCGGAAAAGCGCCCTGGTAGTGATAAAACCGAGCTTAACGACGCGACGTTGCACTACCTCGACGTGATCCACCGTCTATCTCAGAGCGGCGCCGCGGCCAATACCACGGAGATTGCTGAGCGACTGCAGGTGACCCCCTCGGGCGCAAGCATCATGTTGAAACGCCTGGCTGACCGCAAACTGGTGCAGTTAACTCCATATAAAGGAGCGACGCTTACCCCAACCGGCCGCAAGATCGCTTTACGCACCCTCCGCAGACACCGGCTGTTGGAAATGTTCATGGCGCAAGTGATGCACTTTGAGTGGCACCAGGTCGATCGGCACGCACACGCACTGGAAACCGCCATTGACGAAGAGTTTGAGGATCGTATCGATGAAATCCTGGGCCACCCGGCGCGTTGCCCACATGGTCATCTGATTCCCAATAAAGATGGCGTCATGCCCCAGGTGGCCGATGTCGCCTTGATCAAGCAATCCCCGGGCACGAGCGGAATTGTGCGTTGCGTTGACACCGAAAACAACGAGTGGTTGGAGTATTTCGGGAAGCTGGGGTTGGTACCTGGCGTGGGCGTGACGTTAAAGGACATCGCTCCATATAGTGGACCTGTCACCATTCAGACACCGACTGACACGGTAAGGCTCGGACACAACCTGGCGGAAATCATCTACATAGAAGTCGTGCAGCAATAATAAGCCTTCACCCGCGGAAAAACGTAAAAAAGGACGCAACGTCGAGATGCGTCCTACTTGCTGCAGCGTTGATATAGCCGCAGAGCGCTCAAGTGATCGGCCAGTTACTTCTTTACGCTGGCCTTGCTGAGCAGCTTCATCAAGCGTGACTTACGGCGTGCAGCGTTATTCGGATGAATCACACCCTTCCCCGCGGCGCGATCCAGCGCGCTGATTGCCACAAGGGCGACTTCCTTGGCTGCCTCGGTGTCCTTCTTCGCGACGAGTTCGCGGGTGTTCTTGACAAAAGTGCGTGCGCGCGAACGATGCAGGCGGTTATACTTCGCCTTGCGCGCGCTGTTGCGAATGCGCTGTTTGGCCGATAGAGTGTTTGCCACGAAATAAACTCCTCAAAGATCATACTTGGGCGCCGCGCAAGATCGACCGCACGGCGTTACGTTAGCGGACGGATTTTACCGCAGCCCTGACGGTTCGTCTAGTCAGGCACGCGGCTTTCGACGAGCATCCCACCCGTCATATTTGGAATCGCCATGCCTGCCCACAACCATATTGTTCCAATTGGGATAGTGTAAGCCGTGCACGTTGCGACATATCATTATCGCACGGGTCAAATAGCAGCCCTGCGACCGTCCCACTGTGGGACACATGTACGCCTAATGCGCGCATTGACACAGCCAGATCTTCCAATTGTTGGAATTGAGGGGTGGGCAGATGGGCCTGGCTGATACGTGCGCTGGCCGATGCCACACTGCCCAGCAGACGTACATCGCCGGTGCGAATTGCTGTACGCGCCAGCATTCTCAGCATATCGAATTGCGCGATTTCTTCTTCAGAATAAACAGCCGGCGTGAAATCTAGCGTATCGACACCAGGGCCGTACGGCGCAGCGTTGAAACCTACGACTTCCAGCGCTGGCAAGTTGCAACCGAAATCCTCGATCACGAGCCCTTCGCGCTGCGCAAACAACACAGCGCGAGGGCCAAACATGATCGAATCCGCGGCGATCTCAGTCGCTACAGCCAGTCGCCCGATGGCTTCCGCGGACAACCGTTTGCCCAGGCAGGTCGTTACAGCCCGGATAGTCGCCGTCACGTCAGCAGTTGAAGAGCCAAGCCCTATCTTTGGTGTGATGTTGCTGCGCAGACACAGATAACCGCCACCATCAACACCCCAGTGAGCCAATGTCAGCTCAGCCGCGCGGCGCGCCTTGACCCTATCCACCGGGTCAACCACAACACCGTCGACATCTGACAGAATAAAAGTCGCCCGCGACCAGAACAAGGGACAAGGCAACGTAATCAAGCCACGCGACCGTTGATCACCGTTGGAGAACATCCCCTGTAACAACTCGCCATGGTGGCCGTGCGCCATTCCAATCCCTATCACGGCTTAACCCGTACGGCATTGATCAACCGCTCGTTTTCCTCCGGCCGGCGCGTGGCAATACGCACAAACGCCGGCAAGCCAAACGACGCACAGTCGCGCACCTGGATGCCGTGTTGCATCAGCGCGCGCCGGAAACGTGCCCCATCGCCAACCCGGACCAGGAAGAAGTGGGTGGCCGATGGGAACACATCCAACCCAGCATGTACCAGCCCTGCAACAAACAGTTCCTTCGCCTGGTTTAGCGCATTCAACGTACGGCGCAGGTGGGCATCATCTTCCAACGCCGCCAGGCCGGCTGCCTGTGCCACTGCGTTGACACTCCAGGGGGGACAGACGCTCACCAATGCCCGCACCACCTCATGGGAGCCTACGGCATAGCCAAGTCTCAGCCCGGCCAGCGCATAGTCCTTGGTCATTGAGCGCAGCGACAGGATGTTCGGCGCTCGCAACACCACGCCCGGATCTGTAGCAGGGACAAATGCCCGATAAGCTTCGTCAACTACGAACAACGTGCTTTTAAAACACGCGGCACATGCTGCGATGCCATCCGCGGGAATCAACTGGCCGGTCGGGTTGTTGGGATTACACACGAACACCACGTGTGGCTGGTGCAACTCAACCGCCCGGCATATCTCACCCATGTCCATGCTGAAACAGCGCTCAGCCGTGGCATTCCAGTAATGGATATGTCCACCCATCAACGCAATGGCACGTGCATATTCGCCAAATGTTGGGCCGATAATGAGTGCCCGCCGGGTCGGATTCAGATATGCCAGCGCGATCAACCAGATCAGTTCGGCCGTGCCGTTGCCGGCCATGATTTGATCGGCGTCCACCTGGAGACACTTGCTCAGCGCTCGCCGTAGCGCCAGGCATGCTCGGTCCGGGTAACGGTCCAACCGAACATGTCTTACCGCTTCAATCACAGCAGGAGATGGGCCGAATGGATTGCTGTTCACGCTGAAATCCAACAAATCGTTCGGGTCCAGCCCCAGGCGCTCCAACTCAGCATAGTCAGATGCGCCATGATGCACTTGTGCGAGCGCATATAGTTCTGATCGCGGCTGCAAAATAGAGTTCATGATGCTTTCTGCCCAGGCATGCCAACGCCACACCTGCAATCGCAACCAGCACGGTCGCCGTTTTCATCACACGGATGGAGCGCGCCACATCGTGCGGGGTCGGGGCGCGCTGGCCCGTGCCCAGCCGATAATGCCCAAGCTTCTCCAACTCAACGCCAAGCAACCCTGCCATGGCGCTCATGGGATGGCCCGCATTCGGACTCTCGGTCAGGCCACGATCACGCCGCCACACACGCCAGCCGCGCTGGAAATCCTTGCCTGCTGCCAGCAACAACACGAATGCCGACACACGGGCGGGAACGACGTTCGCGACGTCATCCAAACGCGCCGGTATCTTGCCCAACCATTCACGTTCCTCATCGTGGTACCCCAGCATGGCATCGCCGGTATTGATGAAACGATAAGCCAATGCGGCCGGCAGACCCCCGAGTGCATAGTAGAGCAACGGCGCGACGATGCCGTCTGACAGGTTCTCAGCAACCGACTCGATGGTGGCCGCGCACACATGTGACTTACTCAACGCGCTCGTGTCACGGCTGACCAGGTGCCACGCCAGCAGACGCCGTGCCTCTGGTAAATCGTCGCGTTGCAGCGCGGCATTCACTTCGCCGGCGGCACGCGCCAATCCGCGGGCAGAGAATGTCGTCTTTAACAACCACGCGGTGGCAAACACATCCAGCGGGAACGGCAATCGTCGACAAGCACATTGCAGTAACCAGCCAGTGCCGGCCAGCACGGTGACGCCTCCAAGGGCAAGCCCGCCTCCATAGCCCAACTGCACCAGACGCCCTCGCTTTGGCGCCCGGCGGCGCATAGCGGCAATGAAACTCCCCATCCACGCCACCGGATGATATCGATTGGGAGGATCCCCAAGAAGCAAGTCGAACAGGAACGCACATGGAATCATCAAAATGGTGGTTATCATTTCACCTGCCGTAAATCCTTCAACACGTCGTAGAGGGCATAATGCTCGCGGGCCTGATTGCCCGCGAGCACGCGCCAGCGCGCCTGACCGTGCTTATCAAGCACTTCTACGCGCAACGGCGCGTTGGTGTGAACGCAAAAGCCCTCGCGTTCGAGCGCCCGCTCGGTCCATACGGCATGCAACCCATGACCAACGACAGTCACAGGTGGCCCTTCTGTCACCCGCGGCTTGAACGCGCCGGTATGGGGATCAAACGTCACGACAGACCCGGAAAATGCCTCGTCGAAGGCGCCGCACAGCACCAGGTCCTCGGGGGCACCCACCTGTAGCTGGCCGCCGGCTGGCAGTAACCACAACACATCTGCCATGCGAAGCGCCAGGTCGAGGTCGTGGATGGACAAGAGAATAGCTCGCTCCGGCTCTGCGCGCGCCAACTCACGTAGAAGACACAGGATTTCGATTCGATGCGGCAAATCCAGAAATGCCGTCGGCTCATCGAGGATGATCACACGTGGCTCCTGCGCCAGCGCGCGCGCAATCATCACTTTCTGTCGTTCGCCATCGCTTAGCTCGTTGAAGCGTCGATTGGCAAGCTGAGAAATACCGATGGACGTCATCGCCCACTGCGTCGCAGCCTGGTCCTGCAGCGCCAGCCGGCCCAGCCAGTTGGTGTAGGGATTGCGTCCCAGGCTGACCACATCGTAGGCAGTCAGGCTGCCGACATCAGCGCGGTCAGTCAACACCATGCTCAAGCGTTGGGCGATGTCTTTTGCGCTCAACCGGCGCACATCGTCACCGCACAGCAAGACCTGCCCCTGCAACGCGGGTTGCATACCTGCCAATGTACGCAGCAGTGTCGACTTGCCCGCTCCATTGGGGCCCACCAGGCACACCAGTTCGCCGGCGCGCAACACCACGTTGATATCCCGTGCCACAACATGCGGCGGCCGGCGTGATAGGGCGTATCCGATTTCCAGACGATGCGTCTCAAACAGAGGCTTATTCATATGCATCAGTCTGCCAGCTCAAAACAGCCATTGTGAACCTATCGGTCAAGTCCCATCAGACGCAGCACCGCGGGCAGATCGACATTGGCTTCCACGACATCTGCCAGGCGGTCATACTCGGTTTGCCACACAGCACGCGCATCCGAGAGGGACGACGTTCCACCGTCTTCCCCACCCGCCCCATGTTGCCCGCCAAGTTTGTGCAACCAGCGCCGCCGAAACGCATCGTTCTCGAACACACCGTGCAGGTAAGTGCCCCATACGCGGCCGTCGGCGCTCACCGCGCCATCGCTGACGCATACCGCCTGACCATTGCGTTCGATGATCTCGCCAAAGGGTGTCGCGCCCGGCAGCAACGTGGTTTCGCCGGCATGAATCTCATACCCACGCAGCACGTCGCCCCCTGCTAGACGCAGTCTTGCCTGATGTGTGTGTTTCGCCGGGTTGAACTCGGTACTGGCAGGCAACAGGCCAAGTGCATCTGCTGTGTGCCCTGCCGCACCTTCGATGCCATATACATCAACCACTTGCCGGCCAAGTAGCTGATACCCGCCACAAATACCGACGATCTCCGCGCCTGCGTGATACGCAGCTTGAATGGCTTCGTCGAGCCGGCGTTCGTGCAGCCACGCCAGGTCAGACAACGTTGCCTTCGAGCCGGGCAGGATAATGGCGTGTGGCCGGCCCAGTTCGCCGGCGTGTTGGACATAGCGCACATGCACGCCTGCTTCGATGGCCAGGGCGTCGAATTCGTCGAAGTTGGAGATGCGCGGCAGTTGGATGATCGCGACGTGGATCGCGTCTGCGTCAACGGCATCGGCAACGCGCGTGTTGCGCTCCAGCGCCACAGCGTCCTCCTCCGCAATGCGGAGATCGGGGATATAAGGAATCACGCCCAGGGTCGGCACGCCATAGGCCCGCTCTTGCAACATGTATAATCCGTCGCCCAACAGCGCCGGGTCACCACGGAACCTGTTGATCAAAAAACCACGGATCTGCGCACGTTCTTCGGGATCGAGCAGCAACATCGTGCCTGCGAGCGCCGCGAATACGCCGCCCCGGTCGATGTCGCCGATGAGCAAACAAGGCGCGCCGGCATGCCGCGCCATCCGTAGATTCACAATGTCGCCGGCTTTCAGGTTGATTTCGGCAGGGCTGCCCGCGCCTTCCAACACAATCACGTCGTAGCGCGCCGCCAACCGATCGTAGGCGGCCCTGGCTTCTTCCCACAAGACAGCCTTCATCGCCAGCCAGTTGTTTGCCTCAATGTGGCCGATCGCATGCCCATTCAACACCACCTGGCTACGCCGGTTGCCTTCCGGTTTGAGCAGAATCGGATTCATATCCGTGTGCGGAGCGATCCCGGCCGCCTCAGCCTGTACGATCTGCGCGCGACCCATCTCGCCACCCTCGGGTGTGACGCCGGCGTTGTTGCTCATATTTTGAGCTTTGAATGGCGCGACGCGATAACCCTTGCGCGCCAAAATGCGGCAAAAGGCAGCCGCGAGCAGGCTTTTGCCTGCGCTGGAATGAGTGCCCAGGAGCATGAGGGAGTGAGTCATTTTGATGCTTGTTTTAACCAAAGTTGGCACACGCTTCTACAAAACGTGTGGCCATTGCGGGATAAGCGGCAAAGTGCAGGTGAACATAGGAAGCCAGCAGATGACTGCGCGCAACACCCTCCAGTCTTCTTTCATCACCTTCATGACCTTCTCGCGGCGCTATTTCGTAAGCGTAATCGGCCGGATCAAAGCCACTGCTATCCCAATCCGAATAGTGAAACTCGTGACCACGCGTTTGCTCACCAGCACGCAGCAACGGCGTATCGCGGCGCGCGGTCACGAGCCGGTAACCCATCGTCAACCGTCGCTGCATGCGCGCCATGCCTGGGATGACACCGGCCATCCAATGCACCTGGCCGCTCAGATCGACAAGGCGCTCCACCAGTGCCATCAAGCCACCACACTCAGCATAAATGGGCATCCCAGCCTTGTGAGCGGCGCGTATCGCGTCTAACACCGGCTTGTTCTGCGCCAGTTGCGCTGCGTACAATTCCGGGTAACCGCCCCCCAGGTATATGCCGTGCACGCCCTCGGGCAGCATTGTGTCGCGCAACGGGTTGAAGAACACGATTTCGGCACCGGCGGTACGTAGCAGATCAAGATTGTCCTCGTAGTAAAAACAGAATGCCTCATCGCGGGCGACTGCAATACGCACAGACTGATGAGCATGTGGGGAATCCATGCCGTCCGGGTATTGCGCCGGGGCTATTTCCAGCGTCTTCACATCACGCGCGATGGCCCACACGCGATCCAGATCCAGATGCGACGCCATCATCTCGGCAGCCCGGCGGATAAAGACATCCACTTCGGTTTGGCGCTCGACAGCCGTTAATAAACCCAGGTGCCGCTCTGGGATCTTCAGATCCGCGCTGCGTGGCACACAACCCAGCACGGGCAACCCGATTGATTCCACAGCCTGGATCACCCATTGCGCATGGCGCGCACCAGCGACGTTGTTGCAAATGACACCAGCCAGCCGCAGTGCGGGATCGAAATCCCGGTACCCCATGGCGATGGCGCCGGCGCTGCGCGCCATCTTGCCCACATCCACGACCAGGATGACCGGCGCCCCGAGCAGTTTTGCCACTTCCGCCGTGCTGCCACTTTCGTCAGTGGCACCATACCCGTCAAACAGGCCCATCACGCCCTCGATCACAGCGACGTTGGCGCCGGCGCTCGCGCGTCCGAAGAGCCGCACCACCTGCTGCCGCGCCACCATCCAGGTGTCCAGGTTGCGCGATGGGCGCCCGGTAGCCGCTGTGTGATACATCGGATCAATGTAGTCAGGCCCGACCTTGAACCCCTGCACCACACGCTCTTGCGCGAGCGCAGCCATTAACCCGGCAGTGATGGTGCTCTTGCCACTGCCGCTGGACGGTGCAGCGATCACCAGTCGCGGGATGTTCGTCGTCTCAAGTGTTCGCATCTTGTCATCACCCATGTCCATCAAC
>JAMDDR010000074.1:0-37738 GCA_023488685.1 Chloroflexota bacterium
CCCGTGGGAGGAGGATGACGATCCGCCCAAAGAACTGGCGATTTACTCCAATTGGAACGCGGACTCCAGTACCCCTGATATCTCCGGCCAGCGTTACCCACTTGAAACAGAATGGATGCGGATCGTGCAATTGCGGATCGGTCCTGTCATGATTGACGATGTCGAAACAGATCGCCATCTGAGCCAACAAGCCAGACGACACCTCACGAAGATGAGTTCCCGCAGCGTCATCATTTTCCCGTTGATTGCCGGCGGCAAATGGTATGGGATGATATCGTTCCACTTTGCGCAACGGCATCCAATCGATCATGAAGACATCCCGCACATGCGCGGGCTGGTCGACCAGGCTGCCGCGGCCATCTATAACCAACGTCTCTTGGAAGCGGAAGCCACGGCGCGCCAGGAAGCCGAACGCGCGAACGAACTACGGCTCAGATTTCTGGCGATGATCTCGCACGAACTACGTACCCCGCTGACTTCCATAAAAGGCTTTACGACCACGCTCCTCGCCAACGATGTCGAATGGGATGCGCAGACACAGCGCGAGTTCATCGGCATCATGAACCAGGAAGCTGACAAGCTGACCGATATGATCGATCAACTGCTCGACTTATCCCGGCTCGAAGCGGGTAGTCTGGCAATCAACCCGGAAAAACAGCAACTCAGTCATATCATTTCCGGCGCCCTGCCACAATTAACGGCCATCGCTCTTAACCATCGCTTGGTGATCGATGTATCTGACCAATTGCAGCCTGTCCGCGCAGACCGGCAGCGACTTACCCAGGTATTGACCAATCTCGTGAGTAACGCGGCGAAATACTCTCCAGCACAAACAAATATCACGCTTACGGCAACACACGCTCATGATTATGTAAGAGTTGATGTCAGTGATAGCGGTGCTGGGATCCCCGCACAGGATCGTCTGTACGTGTTCGAAGCGTTCCGGCGCGGCAATGATGAACGGGTGAGGCGTACCAAAGGTGCCGGATTAGGGCTGGCAATCTGTAAAGGTTTGATCGAGGCACATGGGGGACGCATCTGGATACAAGATCAGGATCGGCCAGGGACAACCATCTCGTTCACACTGCCGGTTGCGGAATAATCGGCACCATTCCATCCGGCTTCTTAGAGTCGTCCCTGGTTCAGCATCGTCGTCTACTTTAGATCGGCAACGATTTTACGAATGTCGGCTTCGCTAGCCTCGATACTCTCCATCAACTTGAACTGCACCATGGCTCTGTGCAGGTTGTGTTCCTTGTATCTGGCCTTGAAGTACACGTTTCCCTCCAGGTGATCGGTAAAGAAACGCAGGCCTAACTCAAACGCGATCAGGCGAACCGCATCATACAGATATGCGTAGTCACTCTCATCGAAAAAGCTGCCCACAACCGTCAGGTAGCCTCGCAGGATCTCGCGACACAGGTCCGTCTCGAACCTGACAGCGCCAAAATCGGTGGTCTCTTCGCCCAGCAGGTTGCAGCACGAGCGCAGGCAGTCGCCAATATCATAGTGCACGAGGCCGGGCTTCACCGTATCCAGATCGATGATGCCTATCGCCTGCCGGGTCACGTCGTCTATCATGATGTTATCGATCTTGGGATCGCCGTGCATTGGCCGCAGACGTAGTTTCCCCATACCCTTCGCATCTTCGAGCACCGTAGCCGACTTTCGCCGCTGTGCTACGAAGCGCTTACAGTAGGTTTCCTCTGGTGAATCCGCGCCATCGCGGCCATCGCGCTTGCGGCCCAACACCTCATCATAGTGTTGTAAATAGCATGGAGTGATGTGGAAACCCACTAATGTGTCGTGCAGCTTGCTGATATCCATATCGCTGATCAGGCTTTGGAAACGGCCAAGCGCATAACCAGCTTCACGCGCATGTTCCGCGCCCTGGATTCTCGGAAATGCAGTCGAGTGGTCAATGAAACTCATCGCCCGCCAGAAGCTGTTATCGGCGTCCACAAAATACGACTTGCCGCCAAGGGTCTCAAAAACGCGGGGCATTTCCCAACGCCGTTCCACGGCATGCCCATTGCGCTCACCCGCCAGCCGCATTCGCACGTGCTCGCTCAACGCGCGCATATTCACCATGATCAACTCGGGCCGGTGAAACACACGTTGGTTGATACGCTGCATGATGAAGTACGTCTGAGGTACCGCGTGAAGCGTGACGAGGAATGTGTCGTTGACGTTACCGGTGCCGTACTCTCTGACACTCAGCACCGGACCGTTCGTATTGAACTGCTCTGCGATTTCGATGAGCTTATCCACGTTCAGACTCTCCTGTTTCGCGCGACAGATGAGGACGGTAGACCCTGGCGCGCATACCGTAATGGTTTATCGGTACTGCTATACCGATGTCGGCGCTTTAATACGTTTGTGCTGTAATGAGTTTATATTCCAGCCTTACAGGCTAAGAATCATGTCGTAGTTATTGAAACCCGGTGGTTCCTCAAACTGACCCACCGTGTGAAAGCCGTGTTTGTGGTAGAAATGAATCGCACGATCATTCGTCGCCTGCGTTCCACCCCACAACACCATGCGCTTACGGCCGAGCTTGCGCGCTACGTCAAGCAAGTGGCGCATCACAAGACTGCCAAGTCCCTTACTTTGGTATTCGTCCGCCACGGAAGGCGCAAGCGTACAGTCTGTTCGCGCATCCAGCGGGATGCCAAGCTGAGCGTAGCGCAGCGCGTCATCGTCACGGATGCCCAGGATCAGGATGAAGTAGGCGATCACACGCTCACCGCCATCGCCGTGGATAATGGCCAGCATACGCAACGTGTCCGTGAGGTCAACAGACGAGCATATCTGCTCCGCAGTCTTGCGATCGAACGGATGTGGGCCGTAACGCCGGCGGGTTTCTGCGGTCAGGCTCAGAAAGTAATCCCCCAGCATCTGCACATCGCCGGCCGCGAGTGGCCGCAGCACGACCGGCGTCCCATCGCGAAAAGCCACGGTCGCGGCGATTAACTCGGGTTTGGCGCATACCTGCGTGTGAAGTTCATCAGGAGTCATGTGTTTTTCCATGGTAATGAGGATTTCGTCGTGTCACATCACGACAGAGAGTCATAACGGCCAATGGCGCATCACGACTTGTCGTCAAATAGGTCACCCAGCCCGCGCTCCCACACGTCAAGCGGCATAAACGACATCTCGTTGAAGTCACGTGCAAGGCTTTCCACGTATTCGCGCACTTTCAATTGGGGCATCTTGCTCTCGATCTCTTCAATTTTCGCCTCGACAGATGCTGTAAGTTCGGCACTGCGGTGTTCCAAATCCGTAAGATCGATACCCAGGTGTAGCATATGGTTGAATCGCCGCATCAACTCGTGCCAGGCCTTGTAATCGTTTTCGATGCGCATGCCTTGCAGTTGCTGCGATAGGTGCGAGAAGTCATAGGCCGGAACGAATGAGTAAAAGCTGAAGTATTCTACGCCGAGATGCTCAGCCGCGTCGGCCATATAAGAGCCGATACTGACGCCGCCTTCGTAATTTGAGAATAAAACGGCATACTCGGCCAGCTCCTGTTTCATATATTGCTGGCTGTAGACACACGACACCTCTCGTTCCTTATCGTAGGGCATTGCGCCATACACACCGCCCAGGCCTGCGACACGTCTGACACCCAATTCTTTGGCCGCGTGGAAGAACGCCTGGGCATATGTTTCAGCATTCAAGTGGGGCTCATCGCCAAGGAAGATAACGAGCCCATGCCTGTCATTGCCAGCGTAGTAGAACTCGTTCTTGTGGTGAGTCAACGATTGGCGGTAACCATCCACAAGCTTGACCTCGGGACGGAGAAAATCATGCGTACCCGGAAGTTGAAACAGGTAGAAACCACTTGATTTCAACTCGCCTATTTTCCTGGCTCCCATCTGATCGATAAGGTATTGGGGCAGACCCGACGACACCGCTCCGGCATCCGCCCACTGATGCCAGCCGGCGATCATGGCGATTTCGTCAGCCTTCGGCTTTTCCTGCAACTCAACCAAACCGGCCCACTCATCCATCGATCCGTCCATTCCTCACCTCGCCCAAGGATCGCGGCGACAACCTGCCATCACATTGTCGCTGCAAGCGCTATTATCCAGTCATTCCAAGGCGCCGTCTACGCCTGGGGTGGCATCTCCAGCGGCATCTCCAGACCCGCTCTCATTTGTAGTTAGTCGTATTCCCCCTTGTCTCTCCGCACGATGGAGAAAAAATACTCGTCAATGAGCTCATTCGTGAGATGATGGCGCGCCGAGCAACGCAATATCCCTTCCTGTTCGAAACCGGCGCGCCGCGCTACGGCTGCGCTGCGCGCATTCAGAGCATTGCATACGATCTGCAGCCGGCGCGCTCCCAATACTTCGAACGCGAAATCCCTTAGTCCAATCACGGCCTCAGTAATATAACCCCTTCCCGCATAGAGTGTGCGCACCCAGTAGCCGATCTCAAAAGACGGAACCGACCAGTCCGGATAGTGTAATCCCGTACAACCGACCAGCGTATCCGTGCCTTTCTGTAATATCAGGTAGCACAGATCGGTGCGCTCGAGGAACTGAATATGCGCACGCCGCATACGCGCCTCATCCTCATCGACAGTCGATGTGGTTGCTGCCCAACGCATCCACGGCCGCAATTCGTCGACGGAATCGAGCACCGCCGCATGGTATTCCGGGCCATCGCCCGGCTGTGGGCAGCGTAGCGTCAACCGAGCCGTATCAAAGCAAGTGGGGATATCGCGCAGGATGTTGTCCATAAAGGTCATCCTCTTCGAACACACACCCTTGGGTTCGTAGGTAAAGATCTCCATGTGTTTTTCACCATCATTCAATCGTGATTGCCAGGGATGCGCAGGTTACCTCAGGCATCCGCCACATGTCCAAATCGAATCTCAGGAATGAGCATCAATGTGGCGATGAAGATAAGACCTGCGCTCACCCAGCCCAGGGTATCCAGCGACAAACTGGTCACCAACTGAAACGCAACGATTGGCGCAACCACGCCACGTACGCCCGTCAGAAATGTGTGCACCGACATGTAGTCCGCCACGCGTTCCGCGGGCGCAAACTTGGTCACCCATAAGCTCCAGGCCAGGTCACCACCAGACGCCGAAATACCGAAGATGACCGCGCCGGCAATCAGACCCAACATGCTCCCGCCGGTGAAGAAAGTAGCAATTCCCAGGGCAAAGCCCAGGTTCAGCACCATGCGCAATATGAAAAAGTTGGCGCGATCGAACAACCACCCCCATACCGGCCCCATGACTAGGCGCGCGATACTGGGGATCACGCTGGTGAGCAGCGCCACCTGTTGCGCATTCAGCATCAGTCCATACCGTGGGTTTGCCAGGTAATCGACGCGCATGGGCATCATCATCAAGTTGGCAAACCCCATCAACATCCAAATGATCAGTGTAAAGCTAAAGACGCGATCGCTTAGCACATAGCGCACCGCGCGAAAAGGATCGCTACTGCCCGAGGGTGTGAGAGGTCGTGAAGGGATGCGCAGAATGAACACACTCGATAGAGCGAATGCAGCGGCGAACACGATCAACAGCCAGCGGAACCAGTCCATGTTCTCCGTCAGGAATCGGCCGGCCAATTCAGCAAAAACCGCTGACACCCCTACACGAATCACCAACGCGCGCGAGTAATAGCGCCCGCGCTCGCGAGGCGCATAGTTATCCTGGTACACCTGCGTCATGAGTGGGACCAGCGCCTGCGTGCACGACACGGCGGCGACGCTGAAAGCCACGAAGGCGGGTAGCGTCGGAATAAGGCCCGCAAGAAGAAAGCAAAGTGCGCCGAACATGGCAATCACCGCTGCCGCACGTGAGGTTGTCCACCGGTAACGCTCAACCCACTGCACCACCAGTGGTGTTAACAGCATTCCGACATTCCCACCGGCGGCAATGAGCGCCTTTTCCGTTGCGCCAGCCTGGTATGCCTGCACGGCGATCAGCAGGAGAAACGTTGAACCAGCGCTCTCCAGCATTCCCGTCGGAATGGCACGCAGCTTGTCATAGCGGTATGTGAGTTGAGTGATGCGCGCCGCGGCCATCGTATGTGGCTCAGACGGCCGCATACGTGCGATCGCACTTTGCAGGATGGAAGGTGCCGTCATCGCACCCGCCGAATGAGACGCGTAAGTGCTGGAGCAACGAGTGTCATCGCCCGTGCCGGCGCAAGCACAAAGGTCTCATAAGCCACCCGGACAACGGGCTGCGCATTCGATTCTTTGAGTCGTGCCAGCATCAGCGCCACAAGACTGAGCATCAGAAACTGTAAACCGAACAGGAATGAATAACGTGTCAGCGTGACGCCGGCAATCACGACTTGCGCAGTGCGCAGGTTGTCGAGCAGATATCCCCAGACGATGGGCGAGACACCCGTCACGACACTCACGATGACGGAATGAAGCGCGAAGTATTGGGCGCTCGCCGGCCGGTCGCCGGCCACGTTCATTAGCAGCCGGGTCAGCGCCAGGTCATACGTCGAACTAAAGAAACCTGCCACAAAGATGAGCGGTGGGGCAATGAACGCCGGGATGCCATTCACCGACAACAGAAACCATAACAGAAAATAGACGACCCACCAACACAGAACCAGTGCCAGGAAGGGTTTGCTACCTGCACGGTCCGCGCGATGCCTGAGCAGCGCCAACGCGGCCATACCCACTAATGACGCACCAGCCGTCAACCACAGGATTGGACCATCACCAATACCCACCTGCTCACGCGTAAAGACGACAGTGAATGTGCTGCTGGCGGCGACCACCACCTGCACAGAGGCGCTGTATAAAATTAGTCGTCTGAAACCACGATCCTGTAACACACTGCGCCAACCGATGCCATCCCGTGAAATTGGTGTCGCTACTTGTGGACGTGGTTCTGGAATACGGTTCAGGAAATACAGGCTGATGAGCCCGCTTGCGAAGCCGAGGAGGAACACGGCTGCGTAACCCAGCATGGTGTGACTAAGCAAAATGGTGCCGGATATGGCCAATGCCAACACACTTGCAAAGGCAATGAACGCGCGATCACGGCTCAGATAGAAGCCGCGTAGCGATTTGGGCACAATTGCCGTGATCCACGGCAACCATGAACACACGGCTGCCGCGCGGCTCACGGTAAACACAAACATGATTGCCACCAACGCATACACGGCCGGCGTAATCCCGATGTATGGTGTCACAAATGGAAGCGCCACCAGGAAGATAAGGATCGCAACACGGCTTGACCATCCCTTCACCATCAGGTTGCGATACCCTATTCGTTCGGCGTATCGTGCGACCACCAGTTGTAATACGGACGTGAGCGGTGCAAGGCCGGCCAGGATACCCAACACGACCGCAGGTGCGCCAAGCTCACGAGCAAAGAGGATCATTGGGTTTCCAAGGCATATCTGCCAGGACGCCGCGTTGAACCCCTGAAACCAGTAGGCGTGCCGTATTTTGGGAGGTAATTCGTCGGACTGCGCTTCGACTGTTGATTCTGAATTGCGTAAAGCCATCGAGCTATTGGTACTTAGGGCTGTTTATCCTATCTTACAACGAACCAATGAAAATGTTGGACCCGTGCCACTACTGACGCTATCGGCTGACACGCACTGGGAAACTGACAACTCCCTCGGGCAGGGGCCCATCAGCATTGCTGGCATTAAGACGCTGGCCATCTGGTTTATAGACACCCACATTAACCCAGTACTGGCCGCTGGGGGCATCTGGCGGGACGAGAATTCCTCGTCGATCGTCGACCACTCCGGCGCCATCCCAACCGTATCCGTCACCCACCGGCGCATCGTGTTGGCTGACTAGATCCCCGGCGGGACTATACAAATGCGCAAACCACGCCACATCATCGAGTTCAGTAGATGCTGTGATACCGCGCTGCCACCATACACGTATGGCCACCACCCCACCCGGCTGCACGCTCGGCGCGTACTCCACACGGCGCATATGCAACACCGATCCGAACTGTGCCTGTACAGGCACCGTGACAGTAGGCGCAGGTAGTGTGCCAAACACCGCCACACGCCAGTCCTCATAGAATTCATTACGCGCACGGAACCCGTTCTGCTCCAGCCACATCTCCGTAACGTTGTGCGAATCAGTTTGCCCGGCATCGGTTAACAGCAGGATGCGCCTATACCCGCTCAGCATACGCCGCTTGAGCGTGTCAACATCAGTCTGATCCGGCGCCAGGCCGTACAACGGCACAGCCAGGCGATAGACATGCAAGAACGGCTCGACTCGTCCAGGGGCGACGATAAGCACCGCGCTATCCGCTGTCGCACGTTCGCTCAGATCGGAAATGGCCTGTGCCAGACCATGGTCTATGGCCGGTTCACGCCGATGCCACCAGGTATCAAATTCACCTCGTATGAGTTGGACGCCGCCCGATACACCCTGGAAGTATTCCCAGTCTGTGAGCAGGGAAGAGTCAGCCAATGAACGCGGCGCGACCAACGGTCCTAACTGGCCCCGTGCCGCCAGAACACCTTCCGATCTGAAAGTATTGGATAGACCACCTACGAGTGATGTGGTCATCGAAAGCGCGAGTATGCCAACGACCACACAGCGCAGAACATAGAGCGGTATGCGATAAAACACACGCATACCCAGCCGTAACGGCATCATCGCGCCTGACAACTGTGGCGCAAGTGCCAATACCCACAATGGCATCACCGGGAGGAGAAAACGCGGTCCCCAGTTGAATCCCCCCCACCACATGCTCCATGCGCTGAGGATAAGAAGCAAAGCAAGCGTCGCGCCAGGCGCGATCCAGAACGCAGGCTCCAATGTGCGCCTTTTGTCAGCAACCTGTGCTTTCCCGGCTCTCGATAGGTTAAAGATTGGCAATAGAAGTAGTGGCGCCAGTAACAACAACGGGTTGTACCAAAACAAACCCCGATACGGGCTGAAGAGCAGACCATATAGACGCGTCAGTGCCGCCTGCCACGTGAAGTATGGCAGACTCCATGTCAGCAGAGAAAGGCCCGTCCGTGTCACATCGCCGAAGCGTGTCAGGTTGTAGAGAGCCAGAATAATGATCCACGAGAGCAGACCAGCCAGGAACGCGCCAAACAGAAGGCAGCGCTTGCGGAGCGTCACGGGCAGGCGGTAAATCACCCACACAATGAGTATCCCAAAACATGGCAATACCACGACGATGGAATATGCTGCCGCGACAGCCGCACCCAATACCAATCCGGCAAAGAAGAAGTGTGCACCAAAAGAGTGCAGAAGATGGGGCTGAGAGCGGGCTGGATCACTGCGCTGCCCATCCCAATCCCGCACCACCCAGTGGTATGCCAGCACGACGCATAGTGCCGCTGCTGGCTCAGTGAATAGCCGTTTGCTGTAGGCCAACGCCATCGTGGCAGCCACGTATAAGATCCCGGCGATGATGCCGGCCCGGTCATTGCAGTAGCGCTGACGCACGTGGCGCGCAATGACGTAACCCGTCAGCGCTGTCAGCAGCACGTTGAGTAACAACGCAGCGACAACTGGGTCAACACCCGGCAACCACAACGCAATTCGCAGCAGCGGGACCGCCAGGACCGAAGAAAGCACACCTTTTCCGGAGTAGAAATCGCCATCTGACCCAAACTGGCCTACGCCTGAGAACGGCGGCGCCCTCATGCCTGGGGCGGTTGCCGCGAGCACATTTACATCCAGCGCACCTCGTTGTGCCAGGTTATAGCTCAGCGCATAGACCGCCAGTTCGTCTACCGACTGCAACTTTCCGCTAAACGTAAATAAACACAGTAACAAACAAAGGACAAATACCAACCGTTCAGGTTGTGCCAGCAGGCGATCTCTCATTACACAACGTCCATCCCCCGTTCTCGAGCTTCCGCCTTAACCCTAAATCGACACTTACGGCGGCTTAACGTCACAGAATCAACATCGCGTCACCAAAGGAGTAGAAGCGGTAACGTTCCTGTATGGCCTCCGCATAAGCCTTATTCATGAGATCCATCCCCATGAACGCACCGATCATTGCCAGGAGTGTGGATTTGGGCAGATGGAAGTTGGTGATGATGGCATCAACCAGCCCAAACTGGTAACCTGGCGTTATATAGAGCTTGGTAAAACCATGAAAGGGATGAATGCCGGAACGAGTCTCACGCATGCCAGATGCTACAGTCTCCAATACACGTGCGCTGGTGGTGCCGACAGCGACCACGCGGCCGCCGTTTGCCTTCGCCCCGGCAATGGCATCAGCCGTCTCAGCGGGGAGTTCACACCATTCGCTATGGATCTTGTGCGCCTCAACGGTGTCCTCGCTGATCGGTTTAAACGTGTCTAAACCAACATGCAGTGTAACGAACGCCATCCGAATACCTGCGTGACCCAACGCTTCGATGAGTTTTGGAGTGAAGTGCAAACCCGCAGTCGGTGCCGCCGCGGAGCCGCTGATGCGCGCATATACCGTCTGATAACGCGAAGGATCATTCAGACTCTCGTGGATGTAAGGAGGCAGAGGCATCTCACCAACCCGATTCAAATGGGCGTCGATTGGCTCGCTAAAGGTGATGATCCACCCGGCGTCATCCGGCTGCGGCATGACAGTCGCTGTGACGATATGGCTTTCTCCAACGACAATATCCACTTGCCTGACGTTCCGCCCTCCGACCAGCCCCAACCAGGTAATTGCGTCCAGCTTACGCAACAGGAGCAACTCGACCTTGCCGCCGGTGGGTTTGATCCCATTCAACCGCGCTGGAATAACCCGGCTATCGTTGGCAACAAGAAGATCATGTTCGCCCAGGAGGGTAGATAGTTCGTGGAACCGCCTGTGAGAAATGCTCTGGCAATCGCGTCGTACGACCATGAGGCGAGAGGAGTCACGCGGCTCCACAGGCTTCTGGGCGATCAGTTCTGGGGGTAGCTCGTAGCTTAGTTCCGTCGTCAGCATGCGATAGAAATCGATTATATTACAGGGTACTCCATGGCTGTATGGAGCCTACTGCACCACATTGTTTGCCTCCATCGCTCCTCTTCGTCTCACTCCGATTATGGACATGCTATAGTTAATCTCACGTAAATCTAAGACGTAAATGTTACTTAATAAGTTGTTTTTCGCGGTTGGCTTGCGAGATAAATCCACTTGCAAACTACCCACCGCAACACCGGCATCCTGTAACCTTTGACACGGCGTGTTACAGGTGTTACGATGAAGGGTCTGTCGTTACTAAAAATGCGACTCGCAATTGGCGTTTGTATTTGGACAATCGTTTTTGGGTGGCAGAGGAATAGCTTTGGGTGGCAAAGATGCCTAAAAGTCTGAGAAATAACCTAATACCAATAATCTTGATTACGCTCGTCGTCGCCTACGCCGTTATGGCGTTTGCCCGCACTTCTACGCCGCGCACGGAAGAAGCATCGTTTAATTCACTGGTGCAGGAGATAAACAAGCGCAGCATTAAATCGGTGAGTGTCGCTGCCGATGGAAGCACCATCCGGGCTGTTCGCAACGACGATCGGGTCATTACCCTCAATAAAGAGCCAAACGTCGATACCATTCAGTTGCTCAAGAACTACGGCGTCGACGAGGAGGCATTGCAGAGTTTTGACTATCGCGTCGAATCAGTGCCGTTCTTAGCCCAGATATCCGGCATCCTCTACATTCTATTACCGGTATTACTGATCGGGGGCTTCTTCCTATTCACGATGAGGCGCGCACAAAGCGGCGCCGATCAGGCGTTTTCTTTCGGGCGGAGTCGCGCTCGCCGTATCACATCCGAAACGCCTGTAGTCACGTTCCAGGACGTCGCTGGCTGCGACGAGTCAAAGCAGGAGCTGGTCGAGGTCGTGGAGTTTCTCAAGAACCCTGAGAAATTCATCCAACTCGGCGCACGCATACCCAAGGGTGTGCTCCTGGTTGGCCCTCCGGGCAGTGGCAAAACACTGCTGGCCAAGGCGGTGGCCGGAGAAGCAGGTGTGCCGTTCTTCAGCCTCTCGGGTTCTGAATTCGTCGAGTTGTTCGTGGGTGTCGGCGCGAGCCGTGTGCGTGATCTATTCGATCAGGCAAAGAAGGCGGCTCCCTGCATCATCTTCATCGACGAAATTGACGCCGTGGGGCGCCAGCGTGGCGCCGGTCTGGGGGGTGGCAACGACGAGCGCGAACAGACGCTGAACCAGATGCTGGTGGAGATGGACGGCTTTAACACCGACACCAATGTCATCGTCATCGCTGCAACCAACCGCCCGGACATTCTCGATCCGGCGTTATTGCGTCCTGGCCGTTTTGACCGCCGTGTGGTGGTGGACGCGCCCGATCTGGTTGGCCGTGAAGCGATCCTGAAGGTGCATACACGCGGCAAGCCCGTCTCTGTCGATGTCGACCTGAGGACTATCGCCAGGCAGACGCCTGGATTCACCGGCGCTGACATTGAGAACCTGGTAAACGAAGCGGCGATCCTGACAGCCCGCGCTGGCAAGCGCGAGATCGGACAGGCCGAGTTGCAGGAAGCGATCGAGAAGGTAGCGCTCGGACCAGAGCGAAAGAGCCGCCTGATCACCCCGCGCGAGAAAGAAGTCGTGGCATACCATGAAGCCGGTCACGCTGTCGCCGCAGCGCTCGTTCCCGAGGCCGAAGTCGCCGTGCAGAAGGTGACGATCATCCCCCGTGGCGCTGCCGGCGGTGTAACCTGGATTGCGCCGGACAACGAGGAAAACGCCTTGAATATGACCAAGCGGCGCATGGAGGCACGTATCGTATTCGCCCTGGCAGGTCGCGCTGCCGAAGAGATCATCTTCGACGACGTTACGGCCGGTGCGGTCAGTGATTTGGACCGCGCCTCAACGATAGCGCGCGCCATGGTCCGCCAGTATGGCATGAGCGATGTCATCGGCCCGGTGTCTTTCGGCGAACGCAGCGAGATGGTCTTCCTCGGTCGCGAGCTGGCCGAAGGTAAAAACTACAGCGAGAAAGTCGCTGAGGTGATCGATAACGAAGTCAGCAAGATCGTTAAGACCTCCTACGAACGCGCACGCGAAATCCTACTCGACAACCGCGACCGCTTGATCGCTGTTGCCAAGAAGCTCCTGGAGCAGGAGACGCTGGACGCGAGTGAGTTCCGGACGATCATGGGGTTGAAGGCACCAACACCGGTGGCATAGACCTTTTCGGCAAGACCGCTCGGCAATCTTTAAACAGACCCGGACTGATCAAAAAGTCCGGGTCTGTTTTGGTTTATCTACGTTCGAACTGTTTGAACCCCTCGCCATAGACTTCGTGAGCCTGCCCAATCACGAAAAAGGCGTGCGGGTCCGCATCGTAGATGATCGATTTGAGCACGGCCACTTCTGCTCTGCTGATCACAATGAACAGAATAGGGCGCTCCTGCCCTGTGTAAGCGCCGGTCGCCGTCCAACGCGTTACTCCACGCCCCATGTGTGTCATGACTGCAGCCGCAACAAGGTCTGGCGCCTGTGTGATCACCGTCACAGTCCTGGTGACGCCAACCCCCTCAGACGTTGCCTCAGCCACCAGGCCGGTCACGTATAACGCGATCAATGCATACAGCGCCTTTTCCCAACCAAAAATGAGACCCGCCAGCAACATGACTGCCGCATCAGTAATCAGGTAACCCTGGCTCAGCGGGATACCGCGCCAGCGCAACAAGATCTGAGTGAGCACGTCGGTTCCACCAGTCGTGCTCTTGGCGCGGAAGACCAACCCCATGCCGACACCACCGATGATGGCACCGAACAGCGTGTTGAGGACGATATCCCCTGTGACACTTTTAATGCCGGCAGCGGCCAGCACAACCATCAGCACGCTGTACATAGCTACGGTCACAATCGTCCGGACGAAAAAGCGCAACCCACCCAGGGTTCGAATACCTAATCTGAACAGCGGCAGGTTCAACACCAGGACGATGGCGCCGATGGGTAAACCTGGTACAAGCTGGTTGACAATGACTGCCAGTCCGCTGACACCGCCGGAGGCAAGATCGGCAGGTGCCAGAAAAACGATGACACTGATGGCCTGTAGCAACGAACCAACCGCGATGAGTGTGTAATCGCGCGTGGTTGCCACTGCCTCGCGATGCTGCAAGAGTGTGGATTGCATAAAGGGGGTTTTCTAGTCTGTTTCGTTGTTCACCGTTCCGTTATAAGCCGGATGGGTCAATCGCGCCAGTTTGGCCTCCATCTCAGTCCAGCCAATCGGTGACAGCCCATATTTCACCTGGAGTTGATTGCTGCTCAGTGCGCCCGCGCGGTAATCCCGCACAGCGCACGTCCAACGCAGCATCTCGAATGTCAATGCTTCAAGGTCAGCCAACGGAGCCACCTTGCGGTTGAACATGTACTCCAGGTTGCGCCCTGTGCAGTCGAACAGCATGCCTTTCGACTCATAGCGCTCAATATGAGAGTCTACCACCTGCAGACACTCATCTGAAATGGGCAGCTTGCGATCCTTAAACTGCAGGTGCCGCTTTTCATAGCGGATCCACACACTGGCAGCACCCGTCTCGCCGCGCTCGACATCACTCACGGTGAGTGCCAGGCACTCACCCTTTTTGATCCCAGTCTCAAGCACCAGCATGATTGCCGTCAATGGTCGCATTTCGAGCCGATCTCCAGCCGCAACCTGGTGCGCAGCTTTTATAATGGCATCAGCCTGCTCGTCGGTCAGGTACTCGGGTAATGGATCAAGAAACGGCTTATATGCCACACCATCCGCAGGATCGTGTGCCAGGTAACCGGCTTCATGCACCCACCGGAAGAAGACTTTCAGTGAGGTCAGACGGCGCTCGATGGATTTAGGACTGTTTGCAATACCGCTGCGCTCCTGATGGGTCAAAAATGCCTTGATATGCTCAGCATTGATGGACGTAAGCGATACGGGTTGCTCCGATCCGGTACCTGGGTCGGACTGGAGGAAGCGCGCAAAAATCCGCGCGTCTCCCAGGAAAGCCTTGCGCGTGTTATCGCTCAAGGGTCTGCGTGCCAGATGTTTCTCAAACTCAGTAATTCCTTCGTCCAATTTGAGATTCTTGCCCATAGACTTGCCCATATCAACAGTTTAGCACAGATGTTCTGCGCCATACAACTGACCAGATGGCGTGTAGCCTGATCGTCTGTTGGCATATCGTTTTCATTATTAACGCTCTTTTCTTGATAGTGATATAGTCACAACAATGTCATCTCCTCTCACACGCAAACAGTGGCTCGTTGTCATCCTGGTGAACGTTGTGGTATCAGCGATCACAACGCTGATGATCGTGCGTGTCTTGACAAACCAACCGATCCAAACAGCCGCCGGTGCCGCACCAGAGACGAATGTACCTGTTGCTTCACCCACGCTGCCCGCGACGCCGGTGGAGGCGCCAGCAACCAGTGCGGAGATATCCGTCGACGTCTCACCCACGACTACGCCCGATGAGGACAGCGTTGCAGCGATACCCACGAGTACCCCAACACCTGAAAATGACAGCGAGAGCACATCAACGGCGCCAGACACGGTCGCATCCGTAGATGCAAACGTCAGAATCAGCGCTGTGCTCTACCCAGGACAACGCCAGCGCGAAGTAGTGGTCATCGTCAACGAAGGCAGTGAAGTGGAGATGAAGGATTGGACGTTGTCATCTTCTCGCGGCATTACGTATACGTTTGGTAACGTCACGCTTTTCAGAGACAGCTTTATCAACTTGCACACCACCACCGGTGCCGATGTGCCAACAGACTTGTTCTGGAACCGCACAGAACCAGCGTGGCAGTCTGGTGACGTGCTGACGCTCTCAATCCAGGGCAAAGAGATTGCAACATATAAGGTGAAATAAGGCCGGTCGATGTTCGGGTTGTACGCAGCTTCGTTTTCATGAGTCATGTTGACACTTGATGATATCAGGAAGCTACTCGCCGCCGGACCTGGACCTCGGATTGAGGTATTGACCCCTTCGATGGCCACAACCGAGCGGATGGCTCGTGCGTTGGTATCGCTCGCCAACACACAAGGTGGCATCCTGATCGTTCCACTCAACGGGCCAAAAGCGCGCGCAACCCCCACACCCGTGGATCCCGCCGAGTTACGCGACCGGGCCATGCAAGCCGCATTATTGGCCGAACCCCGCTTGATCATTCCACTGCCTTACCTGCTACATTCTGCCACCCAGGCGCCGCCAGAGGCCCTCGTGATGGAAGTTCCCGGTGGGTTACCACACGCTTACAGCCTGGATGGACGCTATCTCACCCGCCATAACGCCCGTATCACCATCCTGTCCGCCAGAACCCTGCGCGAGTTACTGATCATCCGTGGAGAAGGCTCTTGGGAATCCATAACGCCCAGCGGCAGCAGTCGTGATGATCTTGATTGGTCGAAGGCGGAAACCTACGCTTCCAACGCCATGAGTGTAGGCGAACCAACCGTCGAGGACCTGCTGCTCCGGCGCGGCTGTATCGTGCGCCAGGGTAAAAAGATAAGACCCACCTATGCCGGATTGCTTCTATTCGGCAAACAACCTCAACGATGGGTGCGCGGCGCTGAAGTGTTGGCAGTGCGCTTCAACGGCACGTCGATGGATGACGTGTTTACACGACAAACCATCAGCAGCACGTTGCCAGAACAGCTCCGCCGCGCCGAGCTTTTTATGATCGAGAATCTCAGCCAGCGAGCGCGGATCGGCGCCTGGCAACGCAGTGATGAGGCACCCTATCCACCTGGTGTGCTGCGCGAGGCCGTGGTCAATGCGATCGCCCACCGCGATTATCGCCTCACGGGCAGCCAGATACATATTTTGATGTTCTCCGATCGTGTTGAGGTACGCAGCCCCGGCAGACTACCAGGTCATGTCACACTCAAGAACCTGCTGCACGAGCGCTACTCTCGTAACGAGGCGCTGGTACAGGTTCTGTCCGACATGGGCTTTATCGAGCGTCTGGGTTATGGCATCGACCGCATGGTGCGTACGATGAAGGAGCGCGGCCATCAACCACCCAAGTTTGATGAAACGGACGCAGGCTTCAGTGTGACGCTATTCGCCAAAACTTCACTACCCTCAAGCGTGGATTCGTTGCCGCAATCCGGTCAAACCCAGCGTATTGAAAAAATGCTGGCGTTCCTAAAAAGCAACGGGCGCATTACCAACCGCGATTACCAGGACCTGTGTCCCGATGTCAGCCCGGAATCATTGCGCCGTGATTTCGTCGACATGGTTGAGCGAGGCATCATCATGCGTGTCGGCGACAAACGCGGCACCTATTACATCTTAAAGTAAGGCGCCAGTCCACATCTTTCCACCTGCCCATTTCATTGCACTTCTGCCAGGGTGGTGCCTCGCCTATATGGCGCTCCCGCCTACGTGGCGCCCTCGCCTATCCCCATGCACCAGCATTACAATGCATCCGCATGAGCGAGACCAAGCACAAAGACTCTCCACACGCCATCGAAGCGTGGGATGATCAACCTCAGCGTGAAGACACATGAGTCAGTCATCCAGTGATACGACGCCAATCCGGCGCCAATATCTTGAGCTAAAGCGCAAGTATTCGGACTGCATTCTCTTCTTCCGGCTCGGCGACTTCTATGAAACTTTTGACGGCGACGCCGAACTGGTTGCACGGGAACTCGACATCGTTCTTACGGGGCGAACGGTTGGCAAGGACACGCGCGTCCCAATGGCGGGAGTTCCTTATCACGCCGTCGAAGCCTACCTGGCACGCCTGATCGAGCGTGGTTACCGCGTAGCCATTGCCGAACAATTGGGTACTGAAGCGATCAACGGCCTGGTCCCTCGCGAAGTGCGGCGTGTCGTCACGCCCGGCACCGTTGTCGAACCCAGTATGCTGGATGCGGATCGCGCCAGCTACCTCGCAGCCATCTGCATGGGAGACCCGGGCAACGAAGAACACAGCGTGCGTGCGTACGGAATGGCCTATTGCGACATCACCACGGGTGAATTTTGGACCACCCAGGTGGAAGGAGACATCGAACTGGAGCGCGAATTTGCGCGTATCCAGCCGCGCGAGTTGCTCGTGCCAGAAACAGGCGCGTGGCGATCACATACCGGCGCCGAGACAGGTCTCCAGTCCCGTATCGCCAATCTCAAACCCACCACCCTCCCCGCATACCGCTTTGAGTTGAGTTCAGCACGCCAGACGCTCCTCGGGCATTTCAAGGTAAGCACACTCGCCGGCTTCGACCTTGAAGATAAACCGCTGGCGCTGCGCGCAGCCGGGGCCATCCTTACCTACCTGAACGATACTCAGCCAAACGCGCTCAATCAGCTCACGGAGTTGCGCGTCTATTCCACCTCACAGTTCATGGGTCTCGATGCCGTCACGCGGCGCAACCTCGAACTCACGGAAGGCTTGCGCTCTCGCGCCAAGCATGGCTCGTTACTCGGCATCCTGGATAAAACACTCACGCCCATGGGTGCGCGCCTGATGCGCACCTGGGTGTCTCAGCCACTGCTCGACCCCGGCGGCATCGAGGAGCGATTGTCGCGCGTGGATGTCCTCTTTGCAAACAACCTGATGCGGGCGCAATTGCGTGACGCGCTCAAGAATATGCCTGACCTGGAGCGGCTTACCAATCGCACCCTGAGCGGCATTGCCACGCCGAAAGACTTATTGAGCATGAAGGCTGCCGCCCAACAGGCAATCACGATAAATAACTGGCGCGTCACCTCCGACGGAAAACCTGGTGTAGCCGAACAGCCGGCGGGCGGAGGCTTTAAACTGACGATGCCTGATCTGCAGCCTATCATCGAACTCGTCGAGTGTGCCATCAAGGACGATCCGGACGACGATGGTTTCATCAGACCTGGTTTTAGCGCCGAACTGGACGGCATTCATCTGGCTGCACGGGATGCCAAGGTGTGGGTCGCCAACCTGGAACGGGTCGAGCGCGAGCGCACTGGCATCAAGTCGCTCAAAGTCGGCTACAACAAAGTGTTCGGTTATTACATCGAAGTGACTCATGCGAATACTGCTGCCGTGCCATCCGATTACATCCGGAAGCAAACGCTGACCAATGCTGAACGGTATATCACGCCACAGCTCAAAGAATATGAGACGTTGATTCTGAACGCAGATGAGCGCATCGCCGAGATCGAAGCACGTCTGCTAAAAGAGATAAACGACAACATCGCTTCGCATGGCAAGGCACTGCTCACCGCATCGCACATCATCGCCCGGCTCGACGTGGCCGCAGCGTTGGCCGAAACTGCCGCGCGCAATCATTACGTACGGCCGGTATTCAACGATACCGGCACGGTTCACATTACGGCCGGGCGGCATCCTGTTATCGAGCAGTTGATGAGTGAAATACCGTTCACGCCAAACGACACGCTGATCGATCAAGATGCGCGTATCTTGATCGTCACTGGTCCGAACATGAGCGGCAAGAGCTCGTACATGCGCCAGGTGGCGCTGATCACGCTGATGGCACAGGTCGGGAGCTACGTGCCGGCGGAGGCTGCTTCTCTGACGCCTGTGGATCGTATCTTTACCCGCATCGGCGCTCAGGACGAACTAACCGCCGGCCAGAGCACATTTATGGTGGAGATGGTCGAGGCAGCCAACATCCTGCGCCACTGCACGCCACACAGCCTGGTGATCCTGGATGAGATCGGCCGTGGCACCAGCACCTACGATGGGCTCGCGATCGCGTGGAGCGTGATCGAATTCCTGCACAACCACCCCGATCGGCGCGCCATGACGCTATTTGCCACGCATTATCACGAGTTGATTCAACTCGCAGACAAGCTGCCGCACGTGCGCAACTACAACGTGGCCGTGAGTGACGAAGGGGGCAGCATCGTTTTCCTGCACAAACTCATCCCCGGCGGCGCGGACCGCTCGTATGGCATCCACGTGGCGCAACTGGCGGGCCTCCCACCGGCCGTGGTACACCGCGCGCAGGATATCCTGAAACAACTGGAGGATGGCACGCTGCAGGTGCAGCAATCCCAGTTTAAGCCGGTCGAGCAGTTGCCGATGTTCGTGACAGAGCCACCCGCATTGGCAAAGCTAAAGGCCGTCGACCCGGACACGTTGAGTCCGCTGGAAGCACTCAGCATATTGTATGAATTGAAGAAACTCGCAAAGAAACAATGAACAGCCTGTCACCAACCCTTGGAAATCTGTACCCGTTCGTTTCGGCCATCGCCGATCAAAACCAACCGGCCTTATCGTTCCTCAATCCCAACTTCAACGACCCGGCGACGTGGTCGGGGCAGGCGCGCACAAGACTGCTGGAGCTGTTGTGCTACCAGCCACCGTGTGTGCCGCTTGCGCCTGAGATTGTCGAAGTCACCGATTGCGGCGATCACATCCGCGAAAAGGTATATTTCAACAGCGCGCCGGCGTCACGCATCCCCGCGTACCTGCTGCGCCCCAAACCATCGCGCGCGCCTGCCCCTGCCATTGTGGCGTTGCACGATCATGGCGGGTTCTACCGTTATGGCAAGGGAAAGCTCGTAGAAATGGAGGGCGAGTCGCCTGATCTGACCGCGTTCAAACGCGAGTACTATTCCGGTCGCTCATATGCGACTGAGTTGGCGCGGCACGGCTATGTGGTCATCGTGACCGACGCTTTTTACTTCGGCGAACGTCGCATCGACTTCACCACCATTGACCCCGAGTTGCATACCCGGCTGCAATCGCGGATCAGCACGCTCAATGAACAGGTTGATGCTTACCACGAGCAGTGCTCCGCCTTCGAGGAAGTCGTCGCGCGCCACATCATCGCCGCCGGCGCGACTTGGCTGGGGGTGCTGTCACACGATGACCGCACGAGTGTGGATTACCTGGTCACCCGGCCCGAGGTGGACCCTACTCGCATCGGATGCCTGGGCCTGTCGATGGGCGGACATCGCACCGATTACCTGGTCGCCACCGACCCGCGTATCAAAGCCGCGGTGAGCATCGGTTGGATGACCCATTGGAGAGATCTGCTGCCTCATCACGTTCGTTCACACTCATGGGCGCAGTTTCTACCCGGCCTGGCGTCCAATTTTGAACTGAGTGACGTCATCTCGATCGGGATGCCAGCAGCGCTCTTCGTCCAGGAATGCGCACAGGACATGTTGTTTACGAAAGAGGGGATGCAGCGCGCCTGTGAGAAGATTGAGCAAGTCTACGCGAAGGCCAACCTCGCCACACACTACCAATACCGCTTTTACGACGTCCCACACCAGTTCAATGCTGCCATGCAAGAGGATGCGTTCGCGTGGTTGGATCGTTGGTTGACGTGACACCTGGGAGTTGAAGTGTAATGAGAATGCACGGTGGCGCATGGTGGTCGATGTTGAATGAGCGGCCGGAAAACCAGCCGCAGTTCAGTCGCAAAACGCTAAAACGGGTATTGCGCTACGCAAACCCCTACTGGGGCATGATTGCCGGGATGCTGGCAGTCATTGCCGTCATTTCCGTCATTGAACTCATCCCCCCCCCGCTCGCTCGCGACCTGATCGACCATGCCATCCCGGAAAAGGATACCCCGCGCCTGGGCCTGCTCGCGCTCGGCATGGTGCTGATCCCGCTGTTAAGCGCGCTGATCGGTACATTGCAGCGCTGGCTGAGCTCGCGCGTCGGCGAAGGTATCATCTACGACCTGCGCTGTGAGATGTACGACCACATGCAGCGCATGTCGTTGCGTTTCTACACGTCGACGAAAACGGGTGAGCTGATGTCGCGTTTCAGCAACGACGTGGTTGGCGCGCAAAACGCCATCACGGGCACCATGGTCTCGGTCATCACGAACATCGTCACGCTCGTGTCCACACTCGCCATCATGTTGAGCATCGAATGGCGGTTGACCCTGGCTGCCTTGCTCGTGCTGCCATTGCTGTACCTGCCGGCACGGCGCGCCGCGGGCATCCTGCGAGACATCTCGCGCAAGGCAATGGAACTGAACAGCCAGATGAACACACAGTTGAACGAGACGCTGAACGTCTCGGGCGCGCTGCTCGTCAAGGTGTTTGGTCGCCAGCCGCGCGAACAGGAGCGCTTCGCGACGTCGGCGGCCGGCGTACGTGATATCGGCATCAAGCGTGCGCTGGTGGGCCGCTGGTTCTTCGTCGTTGCCGGCCTGGTAAGTTCGATCGGCAGCGCTGTGCTATTCTGGATCGGTGGGTACCTGGTCATCACGGGCGCGCTCAGTATCGGCACCATTGTCGCCTTCATCAGTTACCTGACGCGGCTGTACCAGCCGATCGTAGGACTGACCAATATCCAGGTGGACCTGGCGCAGTCCATGGTCAGTTTTGAGCGTGTGTTCGAATACCTGGACCTGCCCGTCGACATTCAGGATCGACCGGACGCGCTGCACCTCTCGCATGTGCGCGGCTCGGTGACGTTTGAGCATGTCTGGTTCAGTTATCGTGAAGGTGCAGTCTCACAGAGCGCCAGCGGCACGCAAGCCGGCGCGGCAAACAACGCCATGATGGGGGCCACACCAAATGGTCAAGCCGATGGGACAGTACCCGTTGCACAGTTGGGACGCCATTGGGCACTGGAGGATGTATCTTTCAATGTCCAACCCGGCCAACTGGTCGCGCTGGTCGGCCCGAGCGGCGCCGGTAAAACCACCATCTCCTATCTGCTGCCACGCCTGTATGAGCCGCAAAAAGGCCGCGTGTTGCTGGACGAACGCGAACTGCGCGACCTGACCCAGTCGACCCTGGCGGAGCACATTGGGCTGGTCACACAGGAGACGTACCTGTTCCATGACTCCATCCGCAACAACCTGCTATACGCCAGTCCCGGCGCGACCGATGCGGCATTGGAGAGCGCCTGCCGGGCAGCCTATATCCACGATGTCATCATGACAATGCCACAAGGATATGACACCATCGTAGGCGAACGCGGTTATCGACTGTCAGGCGGTGAAAAACAACGCATCGCACTGGCACGCGTGATCCTCAAGAATCCCAGCGTTCTCGTGCTCGACGAGGCAACGTCGTCGCTGGACTCGCAGAGTGAGTACTACATCCAGCAGGCGCTCGATCGGTTGTTTGTCGACCGCACCAGCATCGTGATTGCCCACCGTCTGTCCACCATCCTGGCAGCCGACCTCATCCTTGTCTTCGATCACGGACACGTGATTGAGCACGGCAACCATCAACAGTTGCTGACCCAGGGTGGGATGTATGCCAGGCTCTACGAAACGCAGTTCCGTGGGCTGGCCAAAGGGCGTGCACAGCTTACCTCGTTGGAATCAGCTCAACAGTGACAATCTGCCTCGGCGCGACCTCAACGTGCACCATGTCGTCGTCCGCCAGGTCGAGCGATGACTGGCGTTCTTCCGCCAGGTTCAGTTGATAGGCCGCTGACGGCGGCGTTGCCAGGCCTAACTTGACGGGCCGCGCCACGCTGCTGAGGTTTACCAGCCGCAGCACCAGGCTGTCGCGCGCATCGCACAGCTTTACAGCCGTCACGTCAATCCCTTCGCCCTCAACGCGCAAATCCGCGTGGCTGGCAACCATTGCGCCTGTATGGCCGCTGCCTGCCCATGTCGCCAGCGGAATGCTGAAGGCGCGCGACTCGCGCACTACGCCGGCCTGCTCCCAAGAATCTACGAACGGATACAGCGCCAGCCGATAGGTGTGTGTGCCAAGCTCCTGGCTATCGATGTACTCGTGCGGCTCTCCCGCCCCGCGCCCGAATGCGCGCAGCAGCGTAACGGCCACTGTCCGGCGTGGCTCATCGATCACCTCATACTCCGGCGTGCCGGCGGTAAGCACGGCGAGGCCACCGGCTTCATCACCCACACTCACGAAACTGTGGTGTGGATACGTTCCCAGTTGTGGCTCTCGCCAGTCGTGGCTGTCCGGTTGCCTGATCGACCGTTCCACCACGTCAAACGCGCCATCCGCGTGGCTCACACTGGTCTCAATATTCGTCGGGAACAGCACGCGCAGGCGGTGATTGCGCGCACGATTATCGAGCGACATCGCAATGTCCAGCCTGCGTGAGCGGGCGCCCAACGAGATGATAGCCTCCACTGGCAGATCGACCATCTTCTCGCTGCGAGACATGCGATTGGGGTCGTGCTCATACGGTGCGCCACGAAAGCCCGCTGGCACGCGGAAGTGAATGCGCACACGCAGTGCCGTCATGACCGGGCCGTCCTGGACACGTGCGATTTCGACGGATGAGCCAGGCGAGTAATGGATCTGATCGATCCTGGGCGGCATCCAGTTCCAGCCTTCGCCACCATCACCACGGTCCTCCAACGCGAGCAAGCCACGATACACCTTGCCGCTCTCTTTATGGGTGAGCGTCAATGTGCCATCATTCTCGACGTCCACCCGCATAAACATGTTCTCCATGCTGCGTGCGCCGGTGAACAGTGTGCCTTGCGGCCGCTGTGGCTTTGGAACAGAAACCACGCGGAAAGCGGAGAAGCTGAACGGCAACAGATTGGCATTCAATGCCAGTGTATAGATACGTCGCCGCTCCACGCTCGGGATGTCGTAGCGCGGCTGGCGCAACGGCGCCGAGTCACGCACCGCCAGAACCTGGTGCGGCACTATTTCGCCGCTGCTGTCATAGACGCTCAGATGACCTGCGATCTCTGGTGACAGTGGCACATCGGCGACCACTGTTTCGTCCCGCGACCACGGCAACGGGTTATAAAGCAACAAAGCGATTTCGCCACTGCCAGCAAAGGAGGTGTCCACCTTGTACGCCAAGGCCTCCAACGCCCGTGACTGGAGCACGCCCGAGACCTGTCGAATTTGATCGAATCGATAGTGCATGTCGCAATGCACCTGGTCGACCGAGCAACCGCAGATGCTATCGTGCGCATGATTTTGCAACAGATACTTCCAGGCAGCCTTCAGGTAGCCACGCGGGTATTCTGTGCCCTGCAACCAGGCCACAACGCACAGCGGTTCCACCACCCGCTCCAATGCCACTTCGGATTCGAAATTAGCCTGCTTGATTTCGATGTGTGACGAAGCCACGTTCGCCAGGACAGCTTGCAGCACCCAGGCGCGGTTCGCATGGCGCAACTCGCCTCGTTGTTCATCCAGGTCCGGCGCAGCATCCTTCAGCGCTTTGACATACGCGGGCAGTGTCGAATGCACTACTACCGCGTCCTTGAGTGTCTGGTTGGCATACTCGATGATGGACGGCGTCTTCGGATTCGGGTAGATATGATCGACGCCGTCCATCCACAGGAGCTGGTTGCACACCGCAGCCGACTCACAGTCACTGCGTAATCGGATAAGCTCGGTGTCGAGCCGTTTGTAATCGATCGGGGCTGGGTCCGCGAGCGTAGCGCGCAATCGGTATAGGAAATTGCTATAAGCGTCATCGTCGGGCAGCTTGATCGTGAGCAGCGACGTGCCATCTGATCCCCGCCAGTTGAATGCCGCGCGAGCCTGGTCTGCAGTAATGCCGCGGAAGAGAACCGCTGCCGGGAAGCCGAAACCGGCAAACAACTGCGGCATCTGGCCGGCGTGACCAAACGAATCTGGCAGGTAGCCCAGGTCCATGCAGGCGCCGAATTCATGCGCCATGCGGCGACCAAGCAGCAGGTTGCGCACCATCGCCTCACCACTCACGAGGAACTCGTCGGGCTGCGTATACCATGGGCCGACGAGTAATCGTCCCTCCCGGATGTATTGCTTCAGTTGTTGTTCTCGCTCCGGCCTGATCTCCAGGTAATCGTCGAGGACGATGGTCTGCCCATCCAGGTGAAAATACCGATAGTTGGGATCACTTCCCAACAGATTAAGTACTGCGTCAACGACATCGACGAGTCGAGTGCGGAACACCTGAAACGATCTGTACCACTCGCGATCCCAATGGGTATGCGAGACCACATGCATGGTTTGTGTCATGACAAGCCTTCTCCCAACTACAAACGATTTACACAGAGACTTTACCAAAATCGATGAAAAGCGCATAGTCAAACAGCCACGTACAATAGGCGCGTTTATCTAACGATCGGCGTCAGTTGCAGATCAATACGTATCTCAAGGAGGCCGTGGTGGAAAAGGTGAGAATGGCCGTTATCGGCGCGGGCTGGTGGGGAACTGCTGCTCATATCCCCGCCATAAAACAACACCCGCTGGCAGAGCTTGTCGCCGTACAGGCACGCACCCTGGACAAGGCGCAGAAGATTGCGACAGACTTCGGTGTGCCGCGCGCGTGCACCAGTATTGACGAAGTCCTGGCAATCGAGGGCCTGCAGGCCGTGGTGGTCAGCACGACTCCCAACGTGCACTACGAGCAGACCAGGGCTGCGCTGGAGCGCGGGCTGCACATTGTGATAGAAAAACCGATGACGATCACGGTTGCGGAGGCACAGGCACTGGTTGATCTTGCCGACCAGAAAGGCCTGCAACTCGTCATCAGTTGCCCCTGGCACTACAACGCTCACGCCATCGAAGCGCGCCGCCTGGTAGAGTCGGGGGCGCTCGGGCGCATGAAGATGGTCAGCCTGCTCATGACGAACAATGTTGCAGGGCTGTACCAGGGCTTGCCCTGGGATAAGGCGCACCGGGTTGACCGCGAGAAGCATCCCGAACGGCTGCCCTATCGGATGCCGGGGCAGGCTTCCTACAGTGACCCGGCCGTCGCGGGAGGTGGGCATATCTATACACAGATATCTCACGTCGCCGCATTCCTCGGCTTTCTGACACACGCCGACCCTGTCGAGGTGTTCGCGCGCTTCGATAATGCCGGCACACATGTGGATGTCTACGACGCCATTGACGCCAGGCTGGCAGACGGCACGCTCGTCACCATCGCCAGTCATGGGTTGCCCATGCCAGGCGACAGCCGCTTTGAGATCCGTGCTTTCGGCGACCGCGGTGCCTTGTCGTTAGATCTTGTGAAAGGCACGTTGGAGTTCCACGACATTGAGGGCAATGCGCAGCGTTATCCTGATATCCCCGCGGGTGAGCGCTACCTGTTGCGTAAACCTGCGCAGAATCTCGTCGACACGATCTTAGGCCAGGCATCAAACGGTTCACCCGCCATATTCGGGCTGTACGCCATGAAGATCATCGAGGCGGCGTCAAAGTCGGCTAGCACATGCCAGAACATTCGCGTCAGCCAGCTCGGCGGCGTATAACGGTAAAGCATGGACGCTCAACAGGCTCTGCACGGAAAACTGGCACTGGTGACCGGGGCTAGCCGCGGGATCGGGCAGCACATCGCCATGGCATTAGCATCGCGCGGCGCGGAGGTCGTGCTCGTCGCCCGAAACGCCAGCCAGCTCGAGGCGACTGAACGATATATCCGTGCTAATGGCAATTGTGCTTATACGATATGTGCCGACGTGAGCAAACCAGAGCAAGTGGACCAGCTCAAAGCAATAGTGAATGACACTTATGGGAGTCCTGCAATTCTCATCAATGCGGCCGGCGTGTTTGGACAACTCGAGTTCATCCGCGAAAGCGATCCGCAACGCTGGATCGAGACCATCATGGTCAATACGGTGGCGCCCTACCTGACGTGCCGCGCCTTCGTAGGCGCCATGATTGAGACCGGATGGGGACGAATCGTGAACGTCAGTTCAGCCGCCGCGCTGGGTACGCCAGGCCCACTCAGCAGCGCCTACGCGACAAGCAAAGTCGCGCTCAACCATTTCACCCGCCACCTGGCGGCGGAAATCGACAACACGGGTGTCACCGCGAACGTCATCCACCCTGGCGAGGTAAAAACAGAGATGTGGGCGGCCATCCGTGACGAGGTCTTACACACCGGTCCTGCAGGTGCGGGCTATCGCCGCTGGGCCAGGTGGGTGGAGGAAACCGGCGGTGACCCACCTGAGAAAGCGGCTGAACTCGTCCTCCGGCTGATGGGTGAGGAGTGTGCAACCATCAACGGCCAATTCCTGTGGATTGAGGGTGGGCTACAGGCACCCATGCCTAGCTGGGACACACCAGCACATTGACAGATCTGCGCGTTTGCCCCGTTTTGTAAACCTCCGCCTTCGTGGTTAAATCAGCGTTGGCGCCGGTATGATCACGGCGCCAACGCAACATGGCACAAGGATCAACACATGCAACCCTGGAAGGCGAACCTACAAGATATCCGGATTCTGCGTGCGCTTTACATGCGCATGCGCGAGATGACGCAGGACCCTGTCATGGCGGAGCGCAGGCGCCTCTGGAAGCTGCACGCCGCGCTGAAAAGCCACCAACCAATGTTCCTGGCCGAAACGAGTGGCGTGCTCGACGAATGTGTGCCGCTTTCATCCTTGCAGTGCCAGGAGCCATGGGCGCGTGACCTGGAACGCGGGTTGCGCGATCTGGTCTTCCGCTATGAACACGTGCGGGACGACTATGTCGTCGAGCCATGGATCAACGTCGGCTGGCACGTCATTGCCGGCGATTTCGGCGTTCAGATTCCGCATGTGCGCGCAGACAATGATGGCAAACTCGGTAGCTATCACTGGGATCCTCCGATCAAGGACCTCGACAAGGATTTCGACAAGCTACACATCCGCCAGATGAGCGTCGACCGCGCGAGGACGCTGGCCTGGCGTGATTTCCTCTCGGAACATTTTGGCGACATTCTGCCGGTGCGTATTCGTGGTTCGTATTGGTGGACGACCGGCCTGACTTGGACGGCGATCGACCTGATCGGCATGGAGCAGTTGATGACTTCAATGTACGATAACCCTGCCGGTCTGCATCGTCTGATGGCCTTTCTACGCGATGACTTCATGCATTTCCTGGATTGGTTCGAGCGTGAGGAATTGCTGACCCCGAACAACCAGAACGATTATGTCGGCTCTGGGGGTATTGGTTACAACGATGAATTACCCCAGACAGACTGGGAAGAGGGTATGCCGGCGCGCATCAAGGATCTGTGGGGCTTGTCCGAGTCACAAGAAACTGTAGGCGTGTCACCACGGATGTTTGAGGAATTCGTATTTCAGTATCAGGTGCCAATCATCACGCGCTTCGGGTTAAGCTATTACGGCTGTTGCGAACCCATTCACAGCCGCATCAAGATCGTCAAGCGCCTGCCCAATCTGCGCAGCCTGTCTGTCTCGCCGTGGTGCAACCAGGAAGTCATGGCCGATGAACTGGGCAGCCGCTACATCTTCTGCCGTAAACCGAACCCCGCGCTCATCAGCACAGAGCATTTTGATGAGGACGCCATACGTGCGGACATCCGCACGACGCTTCGCAGCGCCGGCGGCGTCTGTCCGCTCGAGTTTGCGATGAAAGACGTCCACACACTCAATAACGAGCCTTTGCGTCTGGGCCGCTGGGTTGAACTGGCGCGCGAAGTGTGCGCCGAATTTGCCTACGCATAAACGAGCCACGAATCCACATCCATGATCGTGAGAGTTCAAGCATGGGAGTCGGGGCTGACACATAGAGGAAAGTAATACCATGAACCTGACAGGGAAGGAACGCATCAGCAATATTCTCAAACGGCAGCCGGTTGATCGAATCGGCTTATTCGAACACTTCTGGTCTGACACACAGACGGCCTGGACAGCGCGCAAGAACATCGCAGAAGACGTGAACTTCTCCGATCACTTCGGTTTCGACCTGGAACTGTCCTGGCCGTTCAACGTCATCGCCGACCTCGACTACAAGGATGAAGTCATCGAAGAGAACGATGAGACAAAACTCACGCGCAACGGCAACGGTGCGTTGCTGCGCACGCACAAGCTGCACGATGCCACACCGGAGCACGTCGACTTCCTGGTGAAGGATCGTGCGGGTTGGGAGCAGCACATCAAACCCAAGCTCGCGCCTGACCGCCGGCGCATTAACTTTCAAACCTACCGCGCAGCCAAGGAAAGTGCGCGCAAAGCTGGACGCTTCTTTGCCTGGTCAGGCGTCAACGTGTTCGAGATCATGAAGGATGTCTGTGGGCACCAGTATATGCTCATCGGTATGGCGGAGGACCCGGATTGGATTCGCGATATGGCCATCACTTATGCGCGGCTGACCGTTGAATTGCAGGAGATCCTGTTCGCCGAGGAAGGCTGGCCGGATGGCATCTGGTATTACGAGGACATGGGCTTCAAACAACGCCCGTTCATGTCTCCCCGCATGTATCGCGAGATCGTGCTGCCCGCGCACAAGTACTCAATGGGCTTCGCCAAAAGCCGTGGTTTGCCAGTCATCGTGCACTCATGCGGCTACGTAGAGCCATTGTTGCCTGGATTGCTCGAAGCAGGCATCGACTGTTTGCAGGTCATCGAAGTCAAGGCCGGGATGGACTTGCTCAAGCTCTACAAGCAGTATGGCGAGGTGCTCTCATTCATGGGTGGCATCGACGTGCGCACGCTCTACACCAATGACAGGGCCATCATCGACGCCGAACTGGAAGCAAAGATCCCCATCGTCAAGGGACATTTTGGCTACGTGCTGCACAGCGACCATTCCATCCCCAATACGGTGTACTACGAGACATATAAGTATTTCATCCAACGCGGGTTGGAATTAGGCAGCTACGGGAATTAGGAGGCAATCGAACGCAGAGCCGCAGAAACGCCCGCGATCATCGTGTCCAGGCTCATCGACGGTGTGATTGCCGTGCGACCGGCAACCTGCTCCGGCAATGCCGGGAGGTGAATAAAGCCTGCCGGGATGGACATCCCATTCACGGCGAGATGGTGCAGTAACGAGTAAAGCACCTGGTTACATAGGAACGTGCCGGCACTCAAGGATAACTCCGCAGGTACGCCCGCATCACGCACGGCGGCCAGCATCTGCCGGACCGGCAGCGTCGCGAAATAAGCCGCCGGTCCGTTGGGCACAATCGGTTCGTCGGTGACTGTCACGCCTGCGTTATCGGCAATGCTAAAGTCCAATAGATTGATAGCGACACGCTCGATGGACAGGGCAGCGCGTCCCATGGTTTGTCCCAGGCACAACACTGCTGCGGGTCTGAAGGTTTCGACGGCGAGCACCAGTGTGGTGGGACCGCTGATCCGATCGACCGGTAACAGGGTCGTGCTCAGATCGATGCCTTCCAGGCGCATCTCGGCGATGGCGCGTGCCGCCTGGATCGATGGGTTGATGGGGCTTCCCCCGAACGGCTCAAAGCCAGTCAGCAGAACTTTCATGAACCTATCTTACCGAATGTGAGGAAGAAAACAAACGGCCACACTCTCTCTTCGTGGCCGTTTGTCGCATGTAAACACAGTGAAACGGTTATGCTACTGGATGGCGTAAGTCACCTGCACGCTCATGTTCACTTCGAGTGACCCAGGCTGGATTGGCGTTGCGCCACCGCCCTGGGCCATATCGGCTGCAGCGCGCGCGTATGGCAGCGGGCCGCCGATCACTTCGCTCACACTCACCACCTCGCCCAAAGTGACACCCGCCAGCTTTGCCAGGCTTTCAGCGCGTGCGCGCGCATCCTGCATGGCCTTGCCGCGAGCATCTACTTCCAGCTTGCTGGTGTCGCCAACGCTGAAGTTCACGCCATAGATGTTGTTTGCGCCGGCATCCACCACTTTATCAAGCACGTCACCCAGCTTCGCCACATCGCGCACGGTCACCAGGACCTGGTTGTTCACACGGTAGATCAATACGCCTGCGTTCTGACCATTCTCAGCCGGGGTTGGGCTCTGCTGGCGCTCTGTGTATACGCTGTAATTGCTGGTGCTGATGTCCTTGTCCGGAATACCCAGTTCCTTCAGCACCTCCAGCAACTTGTTCATCTGTGTGCGATTATCGGCCACGGCCTGTTGTACGTTGGGCGCCTGCGTCTCTATCCCCACATTGATATTGGCGATATCCGGCGCACCAGATGCGCTCCCGACGCCAACCACCGTGATCCCGCGTCCGCCAGCCGTTCCCTGCTGGCTGACCGCCGTAGATGGACTCACCGTGCCACCCGCGGCTTCGGCCGCCGGAATCGCCGCACAACCCGCCGTCAGCACCAGCGCTGCGGAAATGAGCGTCGCCGCCAACATCGTTTTACGATTCATTCTCAGCATCGATCCATACCTCCACAACTGATTAAACGAACTTGTCCATAGGACGCCCGGCCGCGCGCAAAGGTTCCAACCGGCTGATTTGCCATTAGAATGCGTTATCCACACGAACGGGAGCATGGGAAAACGGGTGAGTGTATCAACGACCCAACCAAAAACAGCAAACACGGCACAGACAATACCGTCAGCAGCAACCGCACCGTCTGCATCTGATGAGCGCCGTAGTCGATTATTGAAAACCGTCGTCTATTACGTCGCCTTTATCGCGCTCGGTCTTTGTAGTGCTTCCTTTGGGCCCACGCTGCCGGGATTGGCAGAACATACACGCACACGGCTTAGTGAAATCAGCTTTCTGTTTACCGCGCGCTCCACGGGCTACCTGCTCGGGACCCTGTTGGGCGGGCGGCTGTATGACCGGGTACGGGGCCATCCTGTGATGGCGGTGGCCCTGTTCTTCATGGTGCTCCTGCTGGCGGTGACACCCGTGCTGCCTTTGCTCTGGCTGCTCACGCTCGTGTTGTTCCCCCTGGGTATGGCTGAAGGCGTGCTGGATGTGGGTGCTAACACGTTGCTGGTGTGGGTGCATCGTCGCAATGTGGCGCCGTTCATGAATGGGTTGCATTTCTTTTTTGGCGTAGGCTCGTTCCTGTCACCCATCATCATCGCCCAGTTCGTGCTGCTCAGCGGGGATATTACCTGGGCTTATTGGGCTTTGGCACTGCTCATTGCGCCAGTCATCCTGGCCGTACTGCGGTTGCCCAGTCCCAAACCATATGTGGTATCGCAATCTGTCCACATACAACGAATCAACTATCGATTGGTATCCCTGATCGCACTGTTCTTCTTCGTGTACGTCGGCGCTGAAGTCGGCTTCGGCAACTGGGTGTTCACGTATATCGTGAAACTGAACCTGGGCGACCAAACAATCGCTGCGTATCTCACATCCTCATTTTGGGGAGCGCTGACATTTGGGCGTCTGTTATCCATTCCCATCACGGCGCGTTTCAGTCCACGTACAGTCTTGTTGGCCGATCTGGCCGGCTGCATGCTAAGCATCAGCATCATGTTATTGTGGCCGGGGACGATGGCCGTCATGTGGATTGGCGCGTTTGGCCTCGGTTTTTCCATGGCCTCGATCTTTCCCACCATGCTTTCCTTCGCCGAACGACGCATGCAAATCACCGGCCAGGTCAACAGTTGGTTCTTTGCGGGGTCCGCAGCGGGCAGTATGCTCTTGCCCTGGCTGATTGGGCAGTGGTTCGAATCGGTCGGGCCACAAGTCATGCTGCAGGTCGTCGCCGCCAGCCTGGCCGTCGAAGCGCTCACGTTCGCCATATTGATCGTGTACTCGAACCGGCTCACCCCGACGGAGCACTAACGAAGGATCATATGATGCATCATTTCATCGTGGAGTTGACATACACCGTTCCATTTGAACAACTCGCCGGCGCCTTACCCGCCCACCGCGCCTATCTCCAGGCCGGATACGATCAGGGCTGGCTGTTATTCTCAGGCCCACAAATACCTAAGATCGGGGGCATTATCGTCGCGCGCGCCAGGTCGCTTGATGACCTCAAGCACTTCTTTCTCAATGACCCCTTCCAGGGGCAGGGATTGGCCTCCTACCGGTATATCGAGTTTGAGCCAGTGAAGCGCCAACCCTTCATGGATGACTGGGCAACGTACGAAGGATGATTTTGGAAAAGGTGACACCACACCCGTGCCAACTGCCGGTCGGGTGTGGTATCATATGGCGTCTGCACATTCGGGGGGCACTGGTAACGTTGTTACTCCATCCTCGTCTGTCATACAATGTTTATCTGCACCCGGCGATGATGCCGCCTGTCTCGATGACACGGGCGAGCACTTGTGATACACCAGCCGCGTCGGTCCCCTAACGGACGCAGAAATTGAAATGAGCTGGTGTAAACAAGGAAGAAATGCAATTTACCGATTTCACGCTCGATGCACGCTTGCAGCGAGCCATCAACACGGCCGGCTACGAGATGCCCACACCTATCCAGGTGAAGACCATACCGCTAGCCCTGTCCGGTCAGGATATCATTGGCACGGCCCAAACAGGCACGGGTAAGACAGCAGCATTCGTGTTGCCTATTCTGCAACATCTGTTGGGCAAACAGGTCCGCCCCTCCCGCACACGTGCTCTCATCGTGACACCCACACGTGAGCTGGCGGAACAAATCAACACGGCAATTCAACAGTTGGCCCGCTTCACCAACATTCGTTCGGCAAGCGTATACGGCGGCGTGGGCATGGGGCCCCAGGAACAGGCCTTTCGCCAGGGCGTCGACATTATCGTCGCATGTCCGGGCCGCCTTCTCGACCACATCGAACACGGCAAGACGCTCGACGGCGTCGAGGTGCTTGTCTTGGACGAGGCCGACCGGATGCTCGACATGGGTTTCCTGCCCGACGTCCGGCGTATCCTGAGGCATCTGCCACGCGAGCGCCAGTCCATGCTCTTCTCGGCGACATTTGCGCCGGAGTTGCACAGCCTGTCAGCGGGTATGCTGCGCAAACCAGCACGTGTTGACGTCGGCAATGGTCAACCACCCCGCCGCATCGCTCACGCGCTCTACCCGATCTCCCAGCATCTCAAGACATCTCTGACGCTGGCCTTACTGAAACAGAGCAACGCCTACTCGGCGCTGGTTTTCACCCGCACCAAGCACCGCGCTGATCGTGTCGCACGTCAGATCAAGCAGGCCGGTTACACCGTTGCGACGTTGCACTCCAACAAGTCACAGAACCAGCGCCAACAAGCACTCAACGGTTTCCGCTCCGGAAAAATACACATCCTGGTCGCGACGGATATCGCTGCGCGCGGGCTTGATATCGCCACAGTAACGCACGTTATCAACTACGACATCCCGGATACGCCTGATGCCTACATCCACCGCATCGGCCGCACCGGCCGTGTCGAACGTGAAGGTGACGCGATGACGCTTGTCACTGCCGAGGACAACGCCATGATCCGCGATATCGAGCGCGCACTGGGCAAGTCCATTGAGCGGCGTACGGTGACCGATTTTGATTACGCCGCGTCTGCGCCTGAGCGCCAGGACGCTCCATATACATCCCAGCAGGGTAAACGGTCAGGAAGTCGCGAGTTTGAATACGCCCGCCGGTCGCCACGCGATAGTGGGCGACCGAGTACTCGCAACACCACAGCCCCTGCTCCGGTCACACCTGTGCGACAAACTGAAACCCAGCAGGACGAGCAGCCACGCCGGCCTGCCCGCGTACCCAATGGGAGTTGGCGTAAACCACAGCGCCGCTTCGCACATAGATAGCTGTAAATGTGAGCTTACGCTTGCTATCGAGGGCGCTGAAGCTGGGGGTCTCCCCGGCCTCAGCGCCCTTTTTTTGTTCGGCCATCTTCGCAAAGTGCCGTGCTTGCTGTAAGCAAGTAGGGCAAGCTGACAGCTTGCCCTACCTCTGGGCTTTCAGTTGTCAGTTGTCAGATGTCAGGAAGCCCTGACGACCGGTTGTCAGGTCGTTTTGACAACTGGGCGTGACCTGCGGGAGAAACCGCTCCATGCACCCAGCCCCTTTTTGACATTGCGCGCCAGGTGCATCGATGATATATGTTGAGACGCTTGATTCTTGATAAACAGATAGGTGTGCATGAGTATCGTATCAATGCCCGAACTGCTCGCACGTGCGCAGCAAGACAAATATGCGGTCGGCTACTTTGAGGCCTGGGATCAGTATTCCCTCGAAGCCGTGTTGGAAGCAGCCGAGGAGTGCGGTTCGCCCACCATCCTCGGTTTTGGCGGCGCAGTCGCCAATCAGGCGTGGCTGGATCGCCACGGCGTGGAGGAATTGGCGGCGCTCGCGCGCTGTCTGGCAGAGCGGTCCACTGTCCCCGCCGCCGTCCTGTTCAATGAAGCACGCACGTTCAACCAGATAGAACGTGGTCTGCGTGCCGGGTGCAACACAGTCATGTTGGATTCGTCGCATATGCCGTTCGACGAGAACCTGGCATGGACGCGCAAGGTGGTGGAAGTTGCGCACCCATTCGAGGCAGCCGTGGAAGCAGAATTAGGGCATCTGGCTGACGGCAGTGATCCCTCGGTGCAAGCGTCCGGTACTGATCCGCAGGAAGCGGCGCGTTTTGTCGAACAAAGTGGTGTCGATGCTCTGGCCGTCTCCATTGGGAACGTCCACATCCTGTCAACAGGTGAAGCGGCCATCGATCTTGAATTGCTCGAACGCATTCATAGCGCAGTGCGCGTCCCACTTGTCATCCACGGCGGCACCGGCTTCCCCCCATCAGCGATCAGGGCGGCCATCGATCACGGTGTCGCCAAGTTTAACGTAGGGACACGCCTGAAACAGGCCTACCTAGCGGGTGTTCACGCAGCCCTCACAACCCTCATGGCCCTTCCCGGCAGACCAAACGTGCATAATGTAGTCGGGTCACGAGGTGAGGAAGATGTCTTTAACCAGGGCAAGGCTAGAATAAAGGCAGAAGTGATTGCGCTCATGCGTCTGTACGGTAGTGCGGGCATGGCAAACACCTGATGGCGCAGAATCGCCATCACCACAACGATCTTGGCGCTCGGTCATGAATGCGGGTTAGCCGTCGCAGATGAGCGTCATACGCTGATTGGAGAACCTTGAGCATGAACTCTCGTGAACGCATGTTAATCGCCTTGAATAATGGGCGTCCCGACCGTCTCCCGTGCCAGGTCCATGGCTGGATGGATTATTACCTCAAACACTATCTCGATGGCATGGATTGGTGGCAGGCTTATGCAAAGTTTGACATGGACTATGCCATCTACGTCTCGCCACGCTACACCTATTCTGATCGTGACCTGTCCAGGTGGCGCACCGAGCGCAAAGACCTCGGGAGCGACCGCGATGGTGTTCACCGTTGGGAAGAGATCATCACAACGCCGAAAGGATCGTTGCACCATGCCGGCGCGTGGAACGAAATCACAGCCTGGGAGACGGAGCACCTGATCAAGACCGAAGACGATTTCAAATTGTGGGCGGAATTTTCACCCGTCCCCACAGGTATTGACTTCAAACCCATCCAGGATGTCAAGGACCGGCTTGGCGATAAGGGCATTATCCGTAGCCATCCATTCAGCCCGGGCCAGGGTAGCCCGTGGCAGAGCTTCTGTACGCTGGTTGGCACACAACCCGCCATCATGATGGCTGTAGACCAATCGGATTTCGTCCATGACGCGTTGAACGCCATCCTGCAAAAGACGCTGTGCGTCACCGAGATGTGGAAAGGCACACCAGCCGACATGGTCGAGACGGGTGGCGGCGCCGGGTCCAACACCGTGATCAGCCCCAGGATGTTCAAGGAATTCTGTGTCCCCTACGATCAGAAACAACATGCCGCGCTCCATGCTGCCGGTGTGAAGATCGTCTATCACTTGTGCGGCGGCGTGATGCACATGCTCGAACTGGTGACCCAGAACGGCGCAGACGGGTTGGAGACGATGACACCCCCATCGATGGGTGGCGACTGTGATCTGTGCGAGGCTTCGCGGCGTGTTGGCGATAGGCTCTTCTTCATCGGTGGGTTTGACCAGAACGCCGGCTTCGAGCACGGCACACCGGTACGCGCGCGCCAGTTGGTGTTCGAATGCTTCGAGGCTACCAAAGATCACGCGGGTTACATCATCGCGCCTTCCGACCACTTCTTCCACGGCGATCCTGCCAACTTGCAGGCCTTCGCCGATGCTGCAAAAGAGTGCGTCTACTAAGGCATCTACTATTCAGCTTAGCATAAGTTGCTTTACAGGTAAGCCGGCGGCATGAACAAAACTCAGCAGCAAATCCGGTCTGCGACGCAAGCGGGAGAAGCCTTGA
>JAMDDR010000074.1:37748-44814 GCA_023488685.1 Chloroflexota bacterium
TTCGTCCGTCTGAGCAGGCGCGCGCCCTCCCGGCGACGCTCTGCCATTTGTGCTCGGGTCAAACGTGTGGGAGTCCATGTCATGGCTCCGCGATTGTAAAGTAACTTTTGCTAAACTGAGTAAGCCTCCCCTGTCAAGCACTCAAGTGCTAACATAGATACACATGTGCCGTGGCTTCCACGGCACACCCCGCCCACAATAGAGCCAGTGACGGCTCATGCTCGCTGAACGCTAGCGGTCGAGAAGAGCCTGCCTCCGGTAGGACAACAGTCGAGTAGCCTGTCAGTCGAAGGTGTATAAAAATCACATAAGTCCACGTTTTCCCACATATCGCATAACATGCACGCCATCATAAGGTTGTGCCGGCTATGCTTAAAGCGTCCTTAACTGGCTGGGTGTTTAATAAACACACGGGGACGATTGAGATTCAACTGAGTGGAAGACACGGGGAGATTCGCCAGAACGATGGTACAGCATAAGCACAGCGATGGGGATATCCTGCTCGGGTACAGCCACTTTCAGGTGTCCCGAACGATATGGCTTCTCTGCAACGTCGCTATCGTGTGCCTATGGCTGTGGCTATTCCGCCCAGTTTACGATAACCTCATCACCATCTTCACGCGCGAAGATTTCCGCACCAACCAGATTGCACTGATCGGCGTCGTCGTGCTCATTGGGTTGCGCATACGACGCGAGCGCGGCCATCCACGGCTTGACACACCGCCGCATCTGGTTGCACCCGCTCTGGTCCTCACCGCCGGTGGCGCCGTATTGTTCGTAGCCGTCGAGCGCTTTCTTGATGTCAACATCATCGCCATGGGCCTGTTCGGCCTCGCCAGCTACGGTCTGCTCGGCTTGTGGCTGCCGCCGCGCGCATGGCGCGCAGGTCTCCCCGCGGCCATGCTGCTGGTAGGCACGCTTCCCCTGGGTGATTTCGTCGATGTGTTCATCGGTTATCCGGTGCGGACAGCCACGGCGACGCTGGTGCGCAACGGATTGTCGGCGGCCGGCGTTGCCAGTATCGGCGTCGACACGATCCTCGTATTTGAAAACGGCATCTCGCAGGTGGACCTGCCTTGCAGTGGCGTGAAGAGCCTGTGGACGGGCATGCTGTTCCTGATCGCTGCCACCTGGGTCGAACGCCGCTCCTTCACCTGGCGCTGGGTCTTCACAGCGCTCGCATTCGTCGCGCTTCTGTTTATCGCCAACTTCACCCGTGTGGCAATTCTTGTCACGATAGGCCAGGTGTTGGGATGGCGGCTGTTCGCCGAGCTGATCCACGTGCCACTCGGCGTGCTGGGCTTCGTCGCCGCCTGCGTCGTGGCGGTATTGCTGCTGAAGGGAGCGCAACCACATCACCCCGGCACGCACCAAAGCACAGCACGGACAGCCACATGGCTCTCACCCGCGCTCATCGTCGTCCTGCTCGGGCTAAACCTCTTGAACAGTCCACGCCCCCCACTGGTGGCAACGGCGAGCGCCTCTGGCGACTGGACCTTTCCAGCGGATCTTCACGTGCAGCCGGTGCAACTACGTCCTGGCGAACTCGATTGGCTGCTGCGGGATGGCGCCGAATCGGTGACGCGGGTTCGCTTCCACTGGGGGGGCATCAGCGGATCGCTCTTGTTGGTGCCCAGTAGAAACTGGCGCGCACACCACTATCCCGAGCGTTGCTTTGAAAACTATGGGCTGCGGGTGGAGGAAACGACCACCCACCTGGTCAATAATAACCTGCCGGTGCGTTTTCTAACCCTGACCAACGGCAAAGAACAGGGGCGGCTCTCGGCCACCTATTGGTTCCAGTCCGCCAGCCGTGTTAGCGACGATTATGGAACACGCCTGTGGTCCGCACTATCAATGAATCCGGAGCGATGGGTACTGGTATCCGTCCTGTTTGACGCCGTGTACGATCCACACGCCGCCGAACTTGAGACGCTCTACCTGACCCTCGCCGAGTTGGTCCAGGCACATCTAACGCCATAAGATGGCCTGGGCCGTCGTTCGAATGGGAGGAACAGCGATGAAGCAATTTGCCAAGATCATGGCTCACGTATTGTTCTGGTCATGGAACGCCATTTTCCTGGCGTTCGTGACGCTCGGGTTTGCGCCGGTCGTCGGGATTCAACTCGTCGACGCGGTTACGACCGGGCTGGTGCCGTGGGAGTTCCTGGCGTTTGGCCTATCCCTTGTTGGTGTCCCGGTGTTCTCTGTCCTGATCGGGGCGCTTTTCCTGCGCCGCTCGCCTGGTAAGCTCTTCGCACTCGGCTACGGCGTGCAGGCGCCACTGATGATCGCCGTCGCCGGGCGATTCTTCGCGGTGCGCGAGTTGACACCAGGTGTCGCCTTGCTGCTCATCGTCGCAACCGTTGGCCTGCTTGCATTGCTGTGGCATCTGATCGATCCCAAGGCTGAGTCGCGTAACGCGCTGCTCACGTGCATTCGCGCTGGCGGGATAACTGCTCTGTTGCTCGTCGGGCTGTACGCCAGCCTGTGGGTGGCATTCTACGTCCCCGTGGTTGGGGTCGGTGTGATCCAACTGGTGAACGAGGCCGTGACCGAACTGCCGCGCTCGATGCTGCGCGGATATGGGCCGCCATTGGAAATGATCCCGTTGATGATCCTGGGCTTCCTCTTGATGGTTTACTCGGCCAGCCTGTTTGTCATCCTGCCACTTGCGGTGCCAATCATCTACGCGCGCTACTGGTGGCGCAACGTAAGCGCCGTCTGGGCCCGCTTCAACCGGCCACTGGCGATCGGCCTTCCCATCGCCGTCGGCGTTGCTTGCGTTGCGGGATTTATATGGGCCAACCAACAACCACAGCGCCAGGTCTTTGCCATGCTGGAGAAGCCACCCGCCTCCGTGCAGGAATCAGAGGCGCTTCTCAAACAAAAGGAAAACCTTCGCGCCGGGCTGCTGAATGCCTACCTGTCCTCCTACCGCTACACGAGCGCCGTCGGCGAAGTCAACCACGTCAGCGCCATGTACCAGGACGTGCTGCACCTGCCAGCGGCGGATGCTGCTGTGATCCAGCAATGGTATGAGGCCGTCATACGTCCCTTCCTCTACGAGCCGGCTGCGCCCGTAGACCCGGGTATGACCAACACTGCAAACCGGGACCGCTTCACCTCACAGAACATCGCATTACACGCGGACGCCGATCGCGCTGCCGAGTTGTACCAGCGCGTCTTCGACCAGCCCATCAACAAGGCCGAGCGCGAAACCATCGTCCGCGCTGTGCGCAGCACCTGGAACCGCGATATGGCGACCAACGCCTGGCAAGCCGTGGATGACCGCGAGATACTGCTCGTACGCCAGGAGCTGAGTGTCACCGAACACGGCGATTGGGCCGACGTCGAGTTGTACGAGGCGTATCAGAACCAGACCCCACAGCGCCAGGAGGTGGTCTATTACTTCAACCTGCCCGAGTCGGCTGTCATCACCGGGCTATGGCTGGGCGACAGCCCGGACCGCGACGCCCGCTACGAGTACACCGTTGCGCCGCGCGGCGCCGCGCAATCTCTTTACCGCAATGAAGTGCGTCGCAACGTCGATCCGGCCCTGGTTGAGCAGATCGGCCCGCGCCAGTACCGCCTGCGCGTTTTCCCCATCGAGCCATCGAGTTGGCGCTGGGATTCCTCCCAGGGCCGCTCACACGTGGAAGAAGCGCCACAACTACATATGTGGTTGACGTGGCGTGCCATGGCGACAAACCAGGGTTGGTCATCCCCCCAACTGAGCGACAAGCGCAACGTGTACTGGGACAGGTCCTCCGTACGATTCATCAATGGACAACCGATCCCGCCCGACACCGAACCATGGCTGCCCGCATTGATACCAGCGGCGCAGACACCCCAGGCGCTTGCACACCGTGTCGATTTTGACAACGGCACGACGGTCATCGCCGAGCCAGTTGGCAGCCAAACCGTGGACACCGCTGCCATACAGAAGATGCATCTGGCCGTCGTCATCGACCGTTCCTACAGCATGGCCGCGCACGCCGAGGAGGTGGATGCCGCACTGGCACAGCTTCGCAAGCTAAATCCCACGACGCCAATCGACGCCTATCTCACGGCGCCCGAATACCACGGCGATCAACCAACCATGGTGGAGCTGTCTGCACTCGAGCCTCAGCAGTTGTCCTTCTATGGTGGGCAAAATCCGGCTGATCTGTTGAGGCAGTTCACCTCACTTCAACAAGAGCGCAAATATGACGCGGTGCTGGTGCTGACGGACAACGGTGGTTATGAACTTGGCGCCGGCGCCGCCGCATTGGCGCCGCCCGAAGCGCCCGTGTGGATGGTGCATTTCGGCGGCGCGGTGCCGATGGGCTACGATGACGGTACCCTGGAAGCCATCCAGGCCAGCGGCGGCGGTGTCGCAGGCAGCCTGGACGAGGCTCTGCTGCGTATGGCGACCGCCGCGCCATCATCACGCCTGCCGGCCAGTGCTCAGAACGATCTGGTGGATGGGTACACCTGGCACGTGTTGCCGACGACCACGACTGCCTCGCTCCTCATCGACAACGTGCAATCACACACACTCACCGACCCCTTTGCGGCCCTGGCCGCGAGACGGCTCATCCTGGCCGAGACCTCCCGACAACGGGATAACCTCTCTCAGGCAACCAGGCTCGATCAACTGCACCAAATCGCCACCCGGCAGAGCATCGTCACACCCTATTCATCCATGATCGTACTGGTCAACGACGAACAAAGGCGGCGTCTCGCCGAACTGGAGAAACGCGGAGATCGCTTTGAGCGCGAACACGAGCAGATTGGTGAGACCACGCCGGAGGGAAACCCGGTTGTGACAGCCGTACCCGAGCCGGAGGAGTGGTTGCTGATTGGCCTGGCTACAGCACTGCTGGGCTGGTTGATTTGGCGGCGCCGGTTGGCACTATCCCACAACACGGCTAGAATCAGTCAGTAACATGACACCCATGACCTCCCGCGAACGCGTGCTTGCAACACTCCATTTTCAGACGCCCGATCGCCTCCCTAAAGACCTGGGCGGCATGCTGTCCACTGGCATCAGCGCTTTCGCCTACCCCAAATTAGTGGAAGCGCTTGGCCTGCCGTCACGTCTGCCCAGGTTGTACGACACCGGCCAGATGCTGGCCATGCCCGACCTGGACGTGCTCGATGCCCTGGGTTGCGATTGCGTCGTCGTGTGCTCCGGCACTACCAATGCCTTCGACCAGGACGGCCACTGGCACCCTTACGATTTCGCCGGACGGCTGCCTGCGCTGGTGCACAACCCTTCTGCCTTCCAGGCCCAGACCGACGGCAGCATCGTTCAGAACAACGTCTCTCGAATGGTGTCTTCATCCTTCGTATTTGACGAGGAGCATGGCGGCCAGCCAGTGGACTGGACAGGTGAGTTGCCCATGCTTGATCTCAAGCAGTACAAGAAAGATCTTGAGGCACATATAGTGAGCGACGATCGAGTCAAAGCGCTCCGCGCTCTATGCAAGCGCGTGCGCGAGTCCACCGACCGCGCCGTGTTCCTCAGTGAGGGAGCACTTTCGCCGAACATCTCCATCCACGGCTACGGTGGCATGGCCGTGTTTCCTATCCTGTGCCTAACCGAACCTGATTATGTGGCTGAGCTGCACGATATCGCCACCGAGCACGCGCTCCGCAACATTCGCATACTATTTCCAGAAATTCATCCATTTGTGGATGTCATCTGGGCAGGTTCTGACGACTGGGGCACGCAGAATAACACCATCGCATCGCCGGCCGTATTCCGAAAGCTGTTCCTGCCCTATCGTCGTCGTATCAACGAGGAACTCCACCGTATCGCTCCGGAAGCGAGGATATTCCTGCACTCATGTGGGGCAATCTACAGCCTGATCGACCTGGTCGTGGAGTGCGGGTTTGACGTTCTGAACCCGGTACAATGGTCGGCGGGCAAGCACTCGTACAAGGAGTGGAAGGACAAGGCACGTGGGCGCATTGCCTTGTGGGGTGGCGGTGTCAACGCGCAAGTCACACTGCCGCTGGGCACGGTCGAGAACGTGGTCTGTGAAACACGCGCGGTGGTCTCATACCTGAAGCAGGATCATGGTTACGTATTCTGCAACATCCACAACATCCTGGCCGAGATCGCGCCCGAGAAAGTGATTGCGATGTACCGCGCCGCGGCACAAGCCTGACAGTCATTTCATCTATATAAAATTCATTGGAGACGTATGCGGTTCAACCTCAACATCGATTACCCGGTCGAGAAGATGGCGCTTAACCGCCAGCGCATGCAAGCGCGGCTAGACTTTCGCTATGTGGACCGCGTTCCAGTGGGATTCTGTGTGGTGCCACGTTATTTCGCACCTCTCTTCGGCCTTCGCTACAGCGATTTTTTCAAAGATGTCGAGACACAGTTCCAGTGGCAGTTGCAGTTTGCAAAGTACCGCATCGAACACATCCCGGAGGACATCACCTGCCATGAACCGGTGATCTATGTCTATCCCTATTTCGACAACGTGGTGAACCCCAGCGCCTTCGGGGCGGAAGTCAACTGGCCCGAAAACGAGACCCTACAAACTACGCCCACCATCCACTCAGTCGAGGCAATGGAGCGTCTCACCATCCCCGAACCAGATGCTGGCCTGTGGGGACGTGTCGTCGAGTGGTGGCATCGCATGCGCGATCTCGCCAAAGAGACCAAACTGACCTTCAACGACGTGGAAGGCCGGGTGGAGGTAGGCACGCTGTCCATTGGCGGGGAAGGTCCGCACATGATCGCCGTCGATGTCGCCGGGCATGACTTCTACTGGTGGACACTTGAATACCCGGAAGCATGTCATACCTTCCTCAACAAAATCACGCAGGGCATGCTGCAGGCCGAACAGCACTTCCGCAAGATCGATCCCAGGCCGCGTGGCGGATACGGTATCGCAGAGGATACGGCACAAATCCTTTCGCCACAGCAATTCAAAGCGTTCGTCGTGCCGTACGACAATAGGCTCTACGATGCACTGGGCTGCGGTATGCGCGACGGTCGTGGAATGCACATGTGCGGCACAAGCACACACCTGCACCCCGCACTGGTGGAGGATGAACGCAT
>JAMDDR010000247.1 GCA_023488685.1 Chloroflexota bacterium
GATCTACCTGTGCTATGGCGACACGCGCATCCTGGAGCAGCAGTACGCCAGCATGGCAAGCTGGGTCAACTACATGCGCGCACAGGCCGGCGAGCGCTACCTGTGGACCAGCGGCTTGGAGCATTCGAAGCTGCCGGTCGAGGGAATGTCGGAGTGTACGACGATGCCGGTGAGGCTGTCAAGGTTTGGCTCGCCGGGGAAGCCGTCCACCGCGACGTAGCGAAAGCCCATGAAAGTGAAGCGCGGTTCGTACACTTCCTGTCCGCCGTCACCCTTGAGCGTGTATTGCACGGTCTGCCGGGCGTGGCGCAGGTTGGTCGTGTAGAAATTGCCCTGCTGATCCAGCACTTCGGCGTGACGCAGGGTGATCGTCGTGCCTGCCGGACCCTGCACGGTCAGTCGCACCCACCCCACCCTGTTCCGGCCAAAGTCGAAGACGGTCTCGCCGGCCGGCGTGTGGATGATCTGAATGGGTTTGATCTGCTCATGCCGCCGCACGAGCGGGCCGGTCTGCGCCACCAGCGCGCCCATATTGCGGTCGAGCCGGCGCACCCCTTTCCAGGCGCTGGCGTCATAACCAGGCGCCGCCCAGCCGGCCAGTTCCAGGCGGGCATCGTACGTCTCGCCGTTATAAATATCGGCCATGCGGATCGGGCCGGTGGTGGCGCGCCACTGTTCGTCGCTGGTGACGAGTGCGGTGCGACCGTCTGCATACGTGACCGCCAGTTGTAGCAGCAATGCCAGCCGATCGCCGTACGTGTTGCGATTGCGTTCGAAGCCGAGATTGCCGCGGAACCAGCCGTCGGCCAGGAAGGCACCCAGGGCGTTTTCGCCTTCGCGGAGCAACGCCGTCACGTCGTAGGTCTGATATTGCAGCCGATGGTCATAGCTGGTCCAGCCGGGCGTGAGCAACCCGTCGCCCACACGCCGGCCGTTGAGGCACAGTTCGTACAGGCCGAGACTGGTGACGTAGACGCGCGCGGCTTGCACCGGGCCATCCAGTGTGAACGCGCGGCGCAGCATGGGCGCTGGTTGGGATTGCGTCGTGTCTTCGTCCCAATCCGGTGAAATCCATCCGGCCTGCCAGTCGCCGGCCTCCAGGAGACCCATCTCCCAGAACGCCAGCGCGCTCCAGTCCGAGGGTTGATCGGCGGCATCCCAAACCCGCACCTGCCAGTAACAGCGCTGGCCGGAACGCAGGCCGGGACCGCCGTAGGAGACATGCGCGGACTGGTCAGAGACGACTTTGCCGCTGTCCCAGAGCACTTGAATGCTGTTGTGCTCACCGCCCAGTGCCTCCGGGCTTTCAGCGACACGCACCTGGTAGGCCGATTGCAGAGCGGCGCGCCCGGGCGCGCTGAGCTTCCAACTCAAACGCGGCTGGCGGACGCCAAGGCCGATTGGGTTTGTGAAATACTCACACGTGAGTTGAACGGGGGAAATCGAGCTAGGCATAAAATCTCCTTTGTTGAAAGTATAGGGCAGTGGCCCAAACTCACACAAGGCACGCATGGACCCGGATAATCCAGTCATAAAACTCTGCTCGCAGGGCATGCGGGCCGAAGCCGAGGGCAGGGCCGGGGATGCCCGCTCCTTCTTCACACAGGCCTGGGAAGCCAGCGCAGACGACTACGACGCGTGCGTGGCCGCGCACTTCCTGGCCCGGCAACAGGACACGCCCCAGGACATGCTGCGTTGGAACCAGGAGGCGTTGCTGCGCGCCGATGCGGTCGGGGACGACCGGGTCCAGGGTTTTTATCCGTCGCTCTATTTGAACATGGGCTTCTCGTATGAGGTGCTCGGCAATCGAGCGGAAGCAGTCAAGTATTACGAACTGGCTGCCGGAAGAACGGATGACCTTTTCGGCGGAGACTATGGAGAGGTGGTGAGAAAGGCCATTGCAGAGGGGCTAAAGCGCAATGCCCCGGAGAACGGGGGGTAAAGGTTCCAGCCTAATGCCACTCAGATTTTGGATTCAAGGCTACGCGCAGCCTTGAGTCCAGTGAGCTGTCCTGGACTCATCCGTTCTTTGAACAGCGGCTTTAGTGGGGCGTAGAATCGCAGTGGCATCCAGTGTTGTTTCTGGTTGAGTTGGTAGGAGGCATACGATGGACGTTTTCGAGGCGGTGCGCACGGTGCTGGCCGTGCGGCATTATCAGGACAAACCCGTGCCGGCAGATGTCGTCCGGAGGATCGTGGAGGCGGGGTGGCTGACAGGGAGCGCCAGCAACAAACAGCCCTGGCATTTCATCGTCATCGAGGATCGTGATACGCTGCGGCAGCTTGGCGCAGCCGCGCGCACCGGGCCGTATGTCGCGCAGGCAGCGCTGGCGATCGTCGTGGCCATCGAGCATACGGAATTCGCAGTCTCCGATGGGAGCCGCGCGATCCAATCGATGATGTTGGCGGCGTGGGCCGAAGGTATCGGCTCGAACTGGGTGGGGTTCCTGGGGCCGGCGGAGGTTAAAACGCTGCTGGGGATCCCAGAGCACCTGGACGTGCTGGCGGTCGTTCCGTTTGGCTATCCGGCCCAGGTCGCCGGCAGGGGCAAGAAGCGGCGCAAACCGCTCTCCGAGGTCGCTCACAGCGGGCGGTTCGGCCAGCCCTTCGCCTGACAACAAGAGTTCCGGGCCGCCCAATCGCAATTGCAAACGCGCAGCCCGGAACCTGGGCGATCTTAGCGGTGCCGCCCGCACCATGCATCGGGTCAATCAAGCTTAAATCGATACGACCTCCTCGGCGTGTCACGCCTGGACCGCCAAAACACCTTATGGGCGGAACTGGACTCACGCCATTTGCAGTCCAACGTCGAACGTTGCGGCGTAGCCCTGACCCGCCACGGTGGGCGAGAGCAACAACTGGTTGCCACCATTTCTGAAGATGCCGTCTCCGGCATTCCTGATGGTGCGCTGTCCTTTGCTGGCATAGGGTGCCTGCGCATGCACCTGATCCGTGATCGAATCGTCAAAGTACAGTTGCGACGTAAACTCATAGCTCTGGCCGGCGGCGCTATCCGCGCGTATCTTGAAGTGAATGTGGACCGTTCTGCCCTGATACCAGCCGGGATAGATCGTCGTGAACTGGACGGTCCCGTTGGCATCCGTCACCTGGTAGCCGCGCAGGAACTTTTTCCCGACGGTGTTGAAACCTGGGTCCGTCACGTCCGAATAGACGCCCAACGCATCACAATGCCAGATGTCCACAATGGCGCCCGCGAGCGGCTGGCAGCCATTACTGTTCGCCTGCGAAACGCGCAGGGTAAGCTGGAGCGGAGCACCCTCCTTCACCGAACCGTCCGAGGGATCGGACCGGATATCGGCGCGGTTGAGCTGGTCGTCCACGAAATACGGCCCTTCGGTTTGCTCCGGGCTTACGATACACGTAGGCAACATTCCAGTCGTTGCGGCGGATGTCGTTGGCGTGCTGGCGCTCGCCGGCACCGTCGCGCTGCTGTCCGCCGTGGCCTGCGGGACGCTGGTCTGCGTCTCCGCGCTGGGCGCCGGCGTCGCGGCCACAGTAGGGCTGCTTACAACCACCTCGGTGGTTGCACTTGCCGGTGGCGTACTGCCGGCCTGTTGGGGCACGCACCCGGCCAGCACAGCGGCCCCAGCCGCCCCAAACAAGGCGAGTATCTCTCGCCGGCTCAGAATACGTCCTACCTGTCGATCGTCGTTATCCATACCATCCCTCTCCAAACAGCTCCAAACCACCTCAAAAGAAACTGCGCTGAATCCTAATACGCGTTCATTTACGACACCTTGGTGGAAGATGAGATAAACCCTACCAAGCGTGCCAGTCAGATTGCATGGACGAAGGATACGCGACGAATGTGTAGAACGTATTTAGAACTGATGGGAAAAATGTATTTTGTGGATGCGGTGGCCGCGATGGGCAACCTCCCGCAGGTTCGGAACCTGCGGGAGGTTGCCCATCGATAACAACAAGCCGACACGTGACAGGTATAATGCTGGCGCAAAGCCGCTCTTCATCCTCCCTATGCTTCGATGACAGTGCTCGTCAGGCTCGGTACGAAAGTCAGTGCTATTGGCATAAGCAGACAACGAAGGAGGAGTCTATGTTCGATACGAACAAACCCCGGTCGTATTTGAGTCGTCGCCAGTTTTTACGCGTTGCGGGCCTGGCGAGTGGCGCACTGCTGGCCGCATGCGTTGCGCCACCGGCAGCCACCCCCGCTCCCCAAGCCGGAGAAGCCACGGTCGCGCCCCAAACGCCAAGCAGCGCGGGTGGCGGCGAGGTCGCGTTGCTATGGTCTGACATCAACAGCACCCAACAACCCATGATCGAAGACTTCACAAAAGCCACCGGCATCAAGGTCAACCAGACGGTCGTCCAGTACAACGAACGCCTGAATAAGATCAACACGGCTGTCCAGGGTGGCGGTGGCTTCGACGTCGTGCAGATGGATACGATCTGGACGGCGCAGTTCGTGGCGGCTGGGTGGGTCGAGGATATCAGCGACCGCCTGACCGATGCCATCAAGAAAGATGTGCCGGATTCCTCGATCAGCGCCGTGCGCGTCGGCGGCAAGATCTACGGGATGCCATTCTTCAACAGCGCCAAGCACCTCTTCTATAACGAGAAGCTGTTGAAAGACGCCGGCATCGACAAGCCCGCTGCAACGCTCGACGAGTTTATGGAGCAGGCCAAGGCCACTACCGACAAAGACAAGAGCCTGTGGGGCTCAGTCTGGTCATGGAAGCAGTCCGAGGCGCTCATATGCGACTGGGTTGCCATCATGTTCACCAAGGCTGGCGCGCAAATCCTCGACGATAGCGGCAAGGCGGTGTTCAACACGATGGGCGGGGTCGAGGCGCTGCAGTGGATGGTTGACCTGCTCAACACACACAAGGTGGCTGACCCGGCCTCGCTGGAATTCACCGAGGACGATGTGCGCAAAGCGTTGATGACGGGCAACTACGCGTTGACGTATAACTGGGAAGGCGTGTTGCCCGACGCGAACGATCCGAAGCAGTCAAAGGCTGCTCCAAACGTGCACGTGGGGTTGCTGCCGGGCAGCCAGGATGTGAAAAGTTCCAGCGTCAACGGCTCCGAAGGTTGGGCCATCCTGAATATCGCCAAGAACAAGGATAATGCCTGGAAGCTGCTGGAGTACATGGCCAGCGTGGCATGGCAGAAAAAGGCGATGCTGATCGCCGGCCAGTATCCTATTCTCAGTTCGCTCTACAGCGATCCCGACCTGCAGAAGAACGTGACCGACTTCCCCATCTACGGTGAGCAGTTCAAGTATCTCGCCGTGAGGCCACAGGTGCCCAGCTACACACAGGCTTCTGACATCATCCAAAAGCACTTGCACGAAGCGCTGCTCGGCCAGGTCAAACCGCAGGAAGCGATGGACGCTGCCGCCGACGAAGTCAACAAACTCAGCACTGCGCCGTAGATGGCCTAAAGGTCATCTTCAGATGGCACAATCGCCGCTCACCCTCAAACCCAGCCCCTCTCCCCCACGGGAAAGAGGGCTGGGTGGTCGCAAAGGCGAGCTCTCCGAGCGCGCTCTTGGCCTGTTCATGCTGGCGCCGATGGCCATCGTCCTGCTGCTGGTCATCGCCTATCCGCTGGCCGATTCGTTCTGGCTCAGCCTGCACCGCATGAACCTGACCCGTCCGGAGCAGGGCACGCCGTTCATCGGGCTTGAGAATTACCTGTTCGCATTCCGCCAGCCTGCGTTCTGGTACTCGATCGAGCGCACCCTGTATTTCACGCTCGTGTCGGTCGCGCTCGAACTGGCGTTGGGCCTGCTCTTCGCCGTGCTGCTCAACGAGATGTTTCGGGGCAATTTGCTCGCGCGCCTGGCGATGATCTTTCCGTGGGCGCTGCTGACCGTCGCGAATGGTGTGTTGTGGGCATGGATTCTCAACCCGAGCTATGGCGTGCTGAATGCCCTGCTGATGTGGATCGGTGTGTTGCAGGAGCCAAAGCAATGGCTGAGCGACACGTTCTGGACGATGAACGTGATCATCCTCGCGGATGCCTGGAAGACGGTGCCCAATATGACGCTGCTCCTGCTGGCAGGCATGCAGCCCATCTCGCACGACTTGTTCGAGGCGGCCGAGGTGGATGGCGCCTCACATTGGCAGAAGTTCACCCGTATCACGCTGCCGCTACTGAGGCCGGTGATTCTTGTGTCTGTGGCGTTGCGCACCATCGGCGCGTTCCGCGTGTTCGACATCATTTACGTGCTCACCGGCAACGGCGGCCCGGCGGATAGCACCAAGGTCATTTCGTTCTACAACTATGATCAGGCGTTTCGCTTTCTCTATTTCGGTTACGGCGCGGCCATCTCGTGGCTGATTACGGCTTTCATGCTCATACTGATCGTCATCTATGTGCGTTTGCTGCGCACAGAGGTTGTTCAATAACGCATGGCCACTCGTCGCGGTCTCCTGCTCAGCCCGCGGGCACGCAATGTGCTGTTGGGTGTCTATCTGTTATTTACGCTGCTGCCGATTGTCTGGCTATTCCTCAGCACCATCCAGACACAGGCCAGCCTGCTCACCATGCCCGTGCAATTCGTTCCGCGCGAAGTGACGCTGAGCAACTACACAGACATTTTCAAACCGGCCGCGTTTGGTGAGAACAGCGGCCAGTCCACCTTCCTGCTGTCGCTGCGCAACAGCCTGATCGTGACCATCAGCACGACGCTCATCGCCATGTTTCTGGGCACGCTCGCCGCCTATGCCTTTGCGCGCTTCAACATTCCGCAAAAACGGACGCTGCTGCTGATCGTGCTGGGCAGCCAATTGCTGCCGGCCGTCTCCATCATCATCCCGCTGTTCCGCATGTTTAAGAGCGCCAGCTTGCTTGACACGCTGGCGTCGCTGGCGCTGGCTTATACCACTTTCAGCGTGCCGTTCGTGGTGTGGATCATGGCGGGCTACTTCCAGAGCATCCCCATCGAACTGGAAGAAGCTGCGCGCATCGATGGCGCAAGCCGTTTCCAGACCTTTGTCCGCGTGGCACTGCCGCTCGCGGCGCCAGGGCTGGGGGCAACCGCAATCTTTACCATGCTCAATGTGTGGGATGAGTTCTTCTTCGCGCTCATCTTCACCTCGACATATGTGTCAAAGACGGTACCGATTGCGCTGGCGGAATTCATCGGGCGACACAGCGTAAACTGGGGCATGTTGGTAACCGGTGGTTTCATCGCCAGCCTGCCACCCATTCTGCTTTCGCTGGTGTTTTATCGCTACATTGTGTCGGGTCTGGCTGCCGGCGGCGTGAAGGGATAAGCACCCATCTTCAATCACTACCAGGCACTACCAGGCCTCTCCGCCGTCAAATAGTTTAATCATCACTTCGCGCGACATCTGCGCGCGAGGCGGAAGAAGTTCAGCAGCACCTTGAAGCCATCCGGGTAATTGTCGTGGGATTGCTCGGGGTGAAACTGGGTGCCATACAGGAGTCGTTCCCGTTGTACGAAGGCCTGCACGCGGCAGTGCTCGGAACTGGCCAGCAGCACCAGGTCGCGCCCCAGGTCCTTCACCTCCCAACTGTGATACTCCTGCACGTGCAGCGTGCCATCCAGACCGTTAAACAGGGGGTCGCGGCGCACGATGCGCACAGGGTACACGCCCCACTCCTTCAGTTGACCAGGATGATAGCCAGGGTTGTGATCGGCTTCGCCATCGCGCAGCGCGCGCATGGGCCCGATGGTGCTTCCGAGTTTCGTCGCCAGGATTTGGCTGCCACCGCAGAAGCCTATCTGCGGGATATCCCAGCGCCGGATGCACTCGCCGTACGCCTTATCCTCCAACACGTCGTAGCTATCGTACAACGCCGAACCGCCGCTGTGACAGATGGCCCACGGGCAGGTTTCAGACAGCAGTCTTCGGTTGACTTGTTTGTAGTGCAGCATCAGGCAGCAGTCGTGCGCCAGGCGCTCCAGCGTGAACTTGTGATGGCAGAATGCGCCGGCGTATTGCCGGTAGTTCTCTTGCGAATCCGTGACCACGTACCAGATCATGTCAACCTCATCGATGTTAGCTGACCTGACTGAGAATGATGCCGAACAGCCCGCCGTAGACGATCAGGAGCGCGACCGCCGTGCCCCCGTACACCGCCAAGGTCATGCCGGTAGGCCGCGCCTCGATACCGGTATCCCTGCAGACGATTGCCGTCGCCCGCTCTACCACGAACGCCGTCGCGCTCAGCAGTCCAAGCATGATCAGCGTGGGCCGCGGTTCGAACTGGCGCACCAGCGCGCCGAAAAGGAGGGCAGCAACAGCACCGACGAGTGCCCATTCGACGCCCCAGCCGGTCCGGTAGTCAACCTGGCTGGTGGCTCCCGCGAAGATCAGCCCGGCCGGCACACCAAACAGGGTTCCCACAGCCAGCACTGTGGCAAGGTCAACCACGCGAAAGCCGGCGGGGGCCTGTTCGTACACCTGGATCAGAGTAGCCACGATCGCTCCGACGACGAAACCACCCAGGATACCCAAGACAATGCGTTTCACCCACATCAGGCATCAGTCCCTAAATCGAATCCGTCTTCCCACCGACGGCAAACGACAACAACATCGGCACTGGATTACTACGCCAAGGAAATGATACGGAACAGGTCTATCAACGAATTCAGATCTTGTACACAACGCCACGCTCCGCATCCGTTGACAGCGAGTACCATTGATTCAGTCTGACAGGAGTAGTCCCAGATCAGTGACTGGCGAGCGATAACGTGCCAGTTCAATCATTCGCTTCAGCACGGCGTTACCTTGTGCAACGGTAAGCCGTCCACCCTCGACTGCCAGCAGCAACACGCCAAGTGTGCCAGACACTGCTATACCCCATGCTGATGCCTGTTGACGTGCAGCCCGATCGTCGGTTAGGAACCCCCAACCCCGTTGACGTGCAATACACAAGCAAGCACCCTCTCCACGATGAAGACTCAAGGGGAGGGATGACAACAGTGGCAACTCTTCCGTTGACAATGTGATCAACTCTAACCACCCGGTGGGGGTGAATGGCACGATATGCTGCTCAATGCCATCGTAGAAACCATAGCCGGCAAGCTGACCGGCAGTGATCTCATCGTAAACCTCAGCGGGTAGATACAATCTACCTGTAACTGTGCGCAGCAGGTCAAGTTGACCGGTTGCAGCGAAATTGGATAGGACCGTTGAGTTGACGACGCTGTTCATAAGAGGCAGGAATCATGGCGCATATGATCACGTTTGCATGCGACGAATGACATCCAACTCCTGGCGCGCCTCTTCAACAGTCTTGGGGCCAAGGCGCAACTCGACACCACGCTCGGCCAGGATATCCTTCATCCGATCAAAAGACACCCCCGCTATTGCGGCGGCTTTGGCAATGGAGATTGGCTCGTTGATATAGCGGAATACCGCCACATCAATCCGCACACCAGGTCGCTCTTGCCACAGTACACGCAAAGCCTCACGCACCACGGCGTCAGCATCAGGGTAAATCCCGGCATCCACAAGGTCCTGGATGTTTACACTCATCTGAATGACTCCCGGCTGTGACGCTACCAAAACAAAAGGAGAGCGGGGTAGCTATTGTTTCCAGCACCACAGAGAACGAATGTCAACACTGGCATTATATGGCAAGCTCACTCATCGCTTAGATTTCTCCACCTCGTCGGGGCGTTGTCCCCACAACAGCGCTCCATCTCAGGGCGCTGAGCGAACATCGGGGCTGACAGCAGCGGAATAAACAGGAACAATAAGCCTTCACCCGCGAGATAACTAAATCCGTTCAATCAGTTCCCCGAATCCGTTGACCGCAATCGCTTATACTTCGCTAAAGGGTGGATGGATCAATCACCACCAACACTGCCAGCACAGATAGTCACACCAACCGTGGGAACTACAACGATGGTCAACAACCAGCCCAGTGTGATCGAGGTTTTGCAGCTCTCCAAACATTTCAAGGTGGCCGAGCCTGGCAAGGGCACCATCGAGAAGCTTCATCGACTGGTGTCACCGCAATACAAGACGATCAAAGCGGTCGATGACATCAGTTTTAGCGTGCGGCGCGGCGAGATCATGGGGTGGCTCGGCCCCATTGGGGCCGGCAAATCGACGACGATCAAGCTGCTCACCGGCGTTCTGCATCCCGACGCCGGCTCCGTCACGATCAATGGCCTCACGCCATCCAAGCGGCGCACGGAGAATGCGCGCCAGATCGGTGTTGTCTATGGACAACGCAGCCAACTATGGTGGGATTTACCCCTGATCGACTCCTTTGAGATCCTGCGCGCGATGTATGGGGTCCCCAAAGCGCGCTACAAAGCAGCCCTGGCGTACATGGTTGAGTTGCTCAACATGCAGGACTTCCTCAACCAACCCGTCCGAAAACTCAGCCTGGGCCAGCGCATGAAAGGCGATATTGTGGCCGCCTTGCTGCACGAGCCGGCCATTCTGTACCTGGACGAGCCGACGATCGGCCTGGACGTCGTCGCCAAGAATAGCATCCTGCAGTTTATCGCCGAGTTGAACGCAACCAGGGCGACGACCGTGATTCTGACGACGCATAACCTATCCGACGTCGAGCAGTTGTGCCGGCGTATCGTCATCATCGACCACGGCAGGATCATCCTGGATGCGCTGCCGGGCGAGATCATGGACCGTTTTGGGAAACAGCGCCTGTTGGCATGGCTTGCACCAACTGCTGTTCGTTTCATTCTGGTCACACGATGAACTGGTGCGACTTGGGGATTATGATCGCCTGCTCGTCCGGCCGGTTCATCCGATTCTGCAAGTCCTCACCATTGGATCCTCGCCAGCGGACGTGCTTACCGAATGGTTGCCGAGCGTGACCATGTTGCTCATCGCTGCGCCTCACGCGCACATCACGTGGAACCTGGCGACGGTCGTTTTCCTGCTGATCCTGATCCTGTCCGGGGCCGTGATCGAAGGGGCGGTGTCGTTATTCATCGCGACGTTCGGCTTCTGGTTCACTCGGACAAACAACCTGCGCGGCATTGCACACACCTTTCTGTTTCGTGTCGCCCATTTCCCCACGCACATTTACGGGCGCGTGTTTGCCTTTGTGCTGACGTTCGTCTTTCCCTACGCTTTCATGGCTTACTACCCGACACACGTCTTCTTCCAGATCGACGTGCAGATTTTCTCAAGTGTGTTCCCCTACCTCAGCCCACTGGTGGCACTCACACTGCTGTGCGGCGCAATGGCTTTCTGGCGATTCGGTTTGATGAGATATCAGAGTTCCGGGTCGTAGTGATTGTGTAAAGCTTCCTCTGGCAACTTGCCATCGTGGATGACCGCCTTGAACGCTTGCACCGTACGGGCGATGTTGTCAAAGCCCCACACGTTGCGGCCAATCGTGGCGCCGCACGCCCCGCTCATGACCACTTCGGCGACCATCTGTAAGGCCGTCTCCAGCGTGCCGGCCTTGGGACCGCCGGCGGCCACCACCGGAACGGGACAGTCCTCGACGATCTCGGCATAGCTGGCCACATTGCCACAATAGGGAACCTTGACCACGTCCGCGCCGGCCTCGACCGCACAGCGCACCGCCCAGGCGATGTCCTCGGGTGCGAAGGAGATGGCGGGTCGCTCGCGAAAGGTGCGCGGGTAGATGTGGCAGATCACCGGCATCTCGTACCGGCCAGCTTCCCGCACCGCCTTCCCGAGCGTGGCCAGATGCGCCGCTTCGGTGGCGCCACGCACGAACACGGCGATTGCGAAGGCGTCGGCACCCAGGCGCACGGCGTCCTGCGGCTTCCCCAGTTGCTCGCAGGCGCTGTCGTCGACACGGGCGATGGTGCTTTGCATGATCAACGGGATTTTTCCCGCGTAAGGCGCCCACGCCGAGGCGGCGATACCTTTGTGCATG
>JAMDDR010000380.1 GCA_023488685.1 Chloroflexota bacterium
GCCGTACCAGCCGCCGCCCAGGTTGTCCACCTGCAGGTGCACCCCCACCATCTGCCCGCGCCCTTGCGCCTGCAACGCCACATAATTGTCTTTGCCATCCAGGTTCACGCCGCGGTAGTCGGTGACGTTGATCGCGGTCGTGCCGGGCTTCGCCGTCGTCAGGCGCTCGCGCCGCCACTGCGCATGAAAGCGCCCCAGGTCCAGTGGGACATCGTCGAGCCGCTCCATATCGAGGTGATACCAGAAGTTCAGCGGCACATCGCTCAGGCCGGTCAGCGCGTCATAAGCCAGTTCGATGCGGGCATGCTGGCTGAAGGGCATGGGGAAATACAGGTTCAGCCCCCACGTGTTCACCTCGCCGTGCCCAGGGTTGATCACCGCCATGTGTGAGCGCAGCGGCTGCGGCATGCAGTGCGGCACGCAGAACAGATCGCCAATCGGCACCTCGACGCTGGGCATCTCCTCGCCGTCCCACCAGGCGCGGACCACGAGCTGGCGAAACTGAAAGCGGCTGGCGTTGATGGTCGTCCAGTAAAAGTGTGTGACCTGTCCGGGGCCATCCTCGTCCAACAACGTCACTGTCGAGCCGGGTTGCACGACCAGGTAATCCTGGTTCCTGCCGCTGCGATCCCACGAGGAGCGGCGGGTGGTATGCGCGCGTGTGTTGATATGGGCAAGTTGTCTGTACATGCGATGGTCATTCTCACTGCTGCGACGAGTATTGCTCGATTGACGTAAACGCCGCCAGCGCCTCATCCGGGCGCCCCGCAACCAGCGCCCGGCAACCGGCGCCGAGCTTCAGGAAGAGATCGAGGAAGACCTCGAATGGTGGCGGCGGTTGGGTGCTCTGGACTTCATTCATGTGGCGCATGGCGCGCACGCGCGCCGCTTCAACCACCAGCACAGCCGGCGGGTGGCGTGGCAGCCTGCCCAGCACATCCAGCAGCGCCGGGAAGGGGGCATGGGGTTCTGTCTGATACCAGTACGCCACACTGGTGTAATCGTTGCTGAAATTGTTGTCGTGTCCATGTTCGATCGTCCACTTGATCGATCGCTCGAAGCGAATCGGGTCTGCCAGATACCAGCGATACATGGCACTCTTGCCCGCATAGTCGGGATTCTCGACCATATGGAAGCCGGTGTAGGGGCCATGGTAAGGATGATTGGGGCCCGCGCCGCCGCCGAAGATCTCTTCCGTGCCCGTGCCGTGGTAGACCGGCGGCCATTGTGACGTTGAGACCCCTGACGTTAAGACACCCGATTTCTCGGAGAAATCGGGTGTCTCCGCTGCATCGACGAAGACCATATCGTCGCCCTCGCCGTACCAGCCGCCACCCAGGTTGTCCACCTGCAGATGCAACCCCACCATCTGCCCGCGCCCTTGCGCCTGCAACGCCACATAGTTTTCCGCGCCATTCAGGTTGGTGCCGTTCCAACCGGAGGCATTCGGCTCTGTCCCTGCTTTGGGGGTGGTCGGGTTCTCACGCTGCCATTGCGCGTGGAAACGTGCCACGTCGGACGGCAGGGGCTGGGTGAACCGTTCCATGTCGACGTGATACCAGAACGCCATGTTATCCCCGGACAATCCGGGCAGTTCGTCATACGACAGCTCGATACGCGCCGACGATGCCCACGGCATGGGCAGGTACAGATTGTGCCCCCAACTGACCACGCGCGAATCGCCGGGGTTGATCACGGCCGCCAGTGACTGCAGCGGGACGGGCGTGCTGTGCGGCACGCCGAACAGATCCCCCAGCGGCACTTCGACGCTTGGCGACGCTTCGCCGTCCCACCACGCGCGCAACACCAGTTGGCGGTATTGGAAACGGCTTCCATTGATGGTGGTCCAGTACAGATGGTTGATGCGACCGGGGCCCTGTTCGTCAAGCAAGGTCACCGTCTGGCCGGGCGCCAGTATCAGATAGTCCTGGTTCCGCCCACTGCGGTCCCACGACGAGTGCCGCAAGGTGCGCGAGCCCGCGACAAGGCGGGCAGGGTCAGCGTAAAACATGCTCAGCCTCCTTCATGCCTTGATTCCTGTGAGTGTAATCCCCTGGATGAATGTGCGTTGTGCAAAGAAGAACAGAATGATGATCGGCAACGTCGTGACCGTCGAGGCGGCCATCATATAGTCGTAGCGAGCGCCATATTCGAACTGGAACTGGCGCAACCCAATCGACACCGTAAACTGCTCAATCGAGTTGAGATAAATGAGCGGCCCCATGAAATCGTTCCACACCCCCAGGAAGGTGAACAGGCTGATCGTCGCCAGCACCGGCTTGGCCAGCGGCAGAATCACCTGCCAGTAGATGCGCAGTTCGGAGCAGCCATCCATGCGCGCGGCCTCAGCCAGTTCATTTGGGATGGTCATGAAGAATTGCCGGCATAGGAAGATGTTGAACGCGCCGCCGCCGAGAAGCGCAGGGATGATCAACGGGCCAAAGCCACGCAGCGGCGTCTCGATCCCGATCAACCCGGCGTTGCGCCACACCAGGTACAGCGGGATCATGGTCACCGCAAACGGCAGCATGAGCGTGCTCAACACCACGGCAAAGACCTTGTCACGGCCCGGCCAATCGATGCGGCTGAAACCGTACGCGGCGAACGAGCTTGACAGCACGGTGCCCAACATGCAAGGGATGGCGATGTAGAGCGTGTTCGCGATATACGACCCGAACGGGAAGATGGTCAGCGCCTCGCCGAAGTTCTGCCACTGCGGCGGGTCTGGAAGCCATACCGGCGGCCACACAAAGAGCTGTGGCTGCGGCTTCAATGCCGAGGTGAGCATCCAGAAGAGCGGCACCAGGAAGACAGCGCTCAACACGATCAACACCGCGTAGAGCAACACACGCCCCACGTGGTAGACCACGCTGTGGCGCTGTCGCCGCGCCACCCACGCCCTCAAGCTGGAATCAGATGCCAGTGCCCGGCTCATCATAGACCTCCGTAGTGCACCCAACGTCTTGACGAGCGCAACACGACCAGCGTCGACACCAGCGTGATCAGGAACAGCATCCATGCCATGGCCGAGGCGTAACCCATCCGGAAGAAGCGGAACGCGTTGAAGTACAGGTACAGGCTATAGAACAGGAGTGAGTTGGCCGGGCCGGCCTCGCTGCCCATGCCCAACGCGCCGCCCCCGATGGACCCCAGGATGAACGCCTGCACGAACACCTGGAACGCGCCGATCAACCCCAGCACCAACTGGAAGAAAATCTGGGGTGTCAGCAGCGGAATGGTGATCTTCGTGATCTGCTGCCAGATGTTCGCGCCGTCGATCATCGCGGCTTCGTAGAGCGATTGAGGGATATCCTGCAACCCCGCCAGGTAGATCACCACCGAGCCGCCCACACTCCACAGGCTCATGATGATCAGCGCCGGCTTGGTCCAGTCCGGGTCGGACAGCCAGGCCACCTTGGGCAGCCCCAGCGCCTGCAAACCCAGGTTGATCAAACCACTGCGCGTGGAAAACAGCCACACCCACAGAACGCTGGCGGCCACGACAGGCACGATGCTGGGGACGAAGAAGACGCCGCGAAAAACGGCCAACCCTTTCACCCTGGCGTTCAACAGCAAGGCCAGTGCCACTGAGACCAGGATGCCCAGTGGCACGGCGAACGCCGCGTAGAACAGGGTGTTGTAGATGGCCGTGAGGGCCAGGTTGTCCTGTGTGAGAAAGGTGGCGTAGTTCTCAAGGCCAACCCATTCGGGCGGCCGGAGCACATCGTAATCGGTGAAGCTGTAGTACAGTGAGGCGACCATTGGATACAGCGTCAACAGCACAAAACCAACCAGCCACGGCGAGATGAAGATCAACCCCCACGTTAGCTTGTGGCGCTGCGCGCGAGACAGCCCGCGTTTGCCTCGTGCAGAGATCATGGACGTTGTTGCAGCCATCGCATCATTCCTTGTGACATTTCCTCGTTTTACCACCTCCAGTGTTTATTTCTTCAGGAAGCGGTCGACCTCGACCTGCGCCAGGCGTGATGCTTCCTTCATCGCGTCGTCCGGCGTGCGCTTGCCGCGCAGCGCCTCGTCCACCATTGGGTTGAAGGCGGTGAAGAAGGCGTGGCTGACCGTCGGAATCAACGGGATGGGCCAGGAGTTCGGCAGGTCCTCGATGAAGGGTTGCAGCGGCTTCACGCTCTTGAACCAGGCATTCTTGTCGTTTTCTGCGGGGAAGATCGAGAAGCCGATGCCCTGGGTGCCTTCGTAATCCTGTGCTTCCTTGCCGCAATAGAACTTGAGGAATTCCCAGGCCAGGTCGCGGTGCTTGGCGCCCTTGGGGATCACCATCCATCCGCCGCCGAGCCACGAGCCTGGGCGTCCCCCTTCAGGCACCGGCGCCCTGGCCGTGCGGTAATTGATATCTGGGTAGGTGTCTTGCATGATGCCGATCTGCCAGGGACCCGTGTAATACATCGCCACACGGCCCGAACCGAACGGGTCCACGCCTCCCTGCAACGTGTCGTTGAACTGCAGGATCTTCTCATAGCCGCCCAGCTTTTGAGCGTAATCCACCTGCCACTGCAAGGCCTTGACGCTGGCTGCCTCGTCAAAGGTGACCTTGCGATTCTGCGCATCCCACATCTGGGCGCCAAAGGCCTCGGCCCAGGTTCCCCAGATGCCGGCGATGTTCATCCAGGGCGAGAAACCCAGGATCTCGATGCTGCCATCACTGCCCGTCTGTTGCACCTTGAGTGCGTATTCTTCAAGTTCGGTCAGATTCGTGGGCGGCTTCTCGGGATCGGGACCGGCCTGCTGGAACAGGTCCGCGTTGATGTACAGGCCGCCGTTATTCACCACCTTATGCACGCCGTATACCTGCCCTTCATACTCCATCGCCTTCCACACGCCGGGATAGATCGCATCCATCGTGAACGGGTGCCCACCCTTCTCCAGGAAAGGCTGCAGCGACTCCAACGCGCCGCGGAAAACGTAGTCGGCAGGTGGATCGGTGAGCAACAGGTCCGGCGGGTTGCCCGAGGCGACGGCCGTAAGCACTTTCTCCTTGGCGCCGGCATTGGGCAGGTAGCTGACGCGGATGTTCGGGTTGGCCGTATTCCACGCATCAACCTGCACCTGCTTCAAGTCCTGCTTGTTCCAGACCAGGCGACCGTACCAGTCCCAGAAAGCCAGGTCCACGGCTGGATCCGGTTGCGGATCGATCGTGGGTGCCTTCACCTCCATCGCCGGGGGTTTAGGTGCGGGTGTCGCCGTAACGACTACCTCGACCATCTTGGTCACTTCGACCGCGACTTCCTTGGTGACCTCCTTCGTGACCTCCACCGGGGCGGCGGTTGCCGCGGGCGCATTGATCGGCGCGGCCGCCTGTCCACATGCCGCCAGAACGCCAGACGCGGCGCTGAATGCAATCGTCCTCAGAAGCGTTCTTCGCGTGACTACAGGCTTGCTTGACATGTTGGTCTCCTTCTTTTGTAATCCTCTGGTCCGTCGGGGCATGCCGGGTTCAACTCATCCCACCGACAGGTGTGTCAAAAGTGCCGTTTCAATCCTACAAACGCGGCTATACTCTGTCCATCCGTTTGGGCCAGACTTGTGACATCCCTATGACACCGGACGAAGGCATTACCACAAACACCCCCACTGCTGAATTCATCGAGCAGGTGCACGGCGCACTCGAACGGTTGCACGATTTTCCCTTCCTGCAGAATCATCCACTGGCTCAGGCCCGACAGCAAGGAGCGCCCCGCCCTGACGAACTGGCCGGCCAGCGTTTGCGCCGCGAGTTGATTGACGCGGTGGAGACGCTCAACCCTGGCCGCGAGTACGCGTTTCTTTCACCGCAGGCGCGCTTATACAACCTGCTGCACATGCACTACGTCGACGGCATGACCGTGCAGGCTGTGGCGAACGAGTTGGGCATCTCCATGCGCCAGGCCCATCGCGATTTGCGGCGCGGCGAAGAGAGCGTCGCCATGGTGTTGTGGGCGCGCCAGCCGCACCAACCACCCGCCACCACCGAAACGACAGTGGGCGAAGCGCCGGCCGAGTTCTTCGAAACACACCCGCGCGCCACCGATCTGCGTGCTCTGACCCAGCGCGCGCGCAAAGCCGTGGAAAAGCTGGCGGAAGGGCGCATGGTCTCGTTCGACTTCGACTTGCCCGATCAGCCCGTCATCGTGTGGACCGACCCCGCTGCTGCACAGCAGGTCTGGATCAGCCTGGTGAGCAGCGCCATCGCCAATGCGCGGCCGGGCAACCTGGGGATACAGTTGACGCTGACAAGCGAGCAGGCACAGCTCGTGCTGACTTACATGCCGGCACACCCCGCTGCCAGCACCTGGGTCGTGGACCCGGTGGTGGCGGAACTGGCACAACGGCTGGGGTGGACCCTCCATTCAATCCAGATCCAGCCAGGCGGCCAACACACCATCTGCGTTCAGATGTCGCCACATCAACCCACTGTGCTGGTCATCGACGACAACAAAGGCCTGGTGGAGTTGATCGAGCGGTATCTGACCGGACAACCCTGCCGCGTCGTGGCAGCACAAAGCGGCCTGGATGGGTTGAGGATTGCGCAGGACCTGTTGCCCAACGCCATCATCCTGGACGTGATGATGCCAGGAATGGACGGCTGGGAAGTGCTGCAACTGTTGCGCAACAACCTGCAGACGGCGAAAACGCCGGTGATCATCTGCACCGTCTTCAACAACCCCGAGCTGGCACTCTCCCTGGGTGCGACGCTCTACCTACTCAAACCAATCCGGCCCGGCGACATTCTGGACGCGCTGCGCCGCCTGGGACTGGTGTAGCGCCATGCGTCCGGGCCCATCGCGGCGCGGCTCCAACGTGCCGAACAGCGCCTGCAGGCAATGCAACACGTCGAGCGTCTGCAAACCGCCGGCGCGCTCGACAACGATCCGCCCGGCATGGTGGCGCAACACATCTTCCGCATAGCTGGTGACGGTAAGCAGGATCACGGGCACGTGCGCCAGCGCCTCCGTTCGCCGCATGCGCGACAACATCTCGGCGCCGTCCATGACAGGCATGGCCAGATCGGTCAACACCAGGTCGGGCGTGCGCTCATGCATCGCCTGCAACCCCTGCTGACCATCGTAAGCCCGCCGCACCTCAAAGCGGTGGCCGGAGGCCGCCAACATGCGCTCGATCAGGACGGCAAAGCCCTGGTCGTCATCCACGATCAACACATCCCGGATGTCGCCCAACCGGTTGATCTCGTGCAACAGCCGTTGTGTGGTAACAGGCTTCGTCAGGCACGCGGCCACCGACAGATCATCGGCGATCCACGATTGGCTCGGCAGCGAACACTCGATGACGGGCACGCGCGGGATGGGCGGCCAGTTCGACGCATTAGCGCCGTGCAACCCCGCCGGGGGCACGTTGCGGACGACCGCCTGCGTCGATTGCAGCCGTACGTCGTCACACAGATGCCGTTCATCTTCGACGTGCACGATATCGTAACCTTCGACGTGCCGGCCGATCATCGACGCCACGGCGGGATCGGGATCCACCACCAGCACGTGGGGACGCTCTTTGGACACGGTAGGCTTGAGCGGGCTCACCAGGCGCGTCGGCACGATCGGCGGGTGAATGCCGGGAATTGGCAGCGCGACGTGGAAGGTCGAACCGGCGCCTAATTCGCTCTCCACCCAAATCCGTCCGTCGTGCGCCTGCACGAAGCGTTTACAGATGGCTAGGCCCAGGCCAGCGCCCTCATGGCTACGCCGCAATGAGCCGTCCACCTGGTAGAACTCGTCGAAGATGTGGGACAGCTTGTCGGCGGGGATGCCGCTGCCGGTGTCGGCGACGCTCACCACGACGTCATCCTCCTTCCGGCGGGCGACCAGGCGGATGGTTCCCTGTGTGGTGAAACGCAACGCATTGGAAAGCAGGTTCAACACCACCTGGCGAATGCGTGTCTGGTCGATATCGAGCGCAGGCAGGTTCGGCTCAATCGCAAGCGTCAAGTCGATGGGACGGCCACGCAACAGGCCGACCGCAATCTCGGCCGTGTTGCGCAGCAGCATCTCCAGGTCCACCATCTCCTTGTTCAAGGTAAAGCCGGTGATCTCAAAGCGGGACAGATCCAGGATATCGTCGATCATCTCCAACAGGTGCACGCTGCTGCGATGAATCTGGTACACATCACGCCTGAGCGTCGCCGGCCACGGCACGTCACCATAGACCTGTGGCGAGAAGTACATCAACTCGCTGAAACCAAGGATCAGGTTGAGCGGCGTGCGCAGTTCGTGGCTGATGTTGGCAGCGAATTGCTCCTTCATGCGGCGCGCCTCGTCGGCGTGTTCGCGCGCGATGAGCAACTCCTGGTTCGAACGCTCGATTTGGTAGTTGGCGAGTTCGAGCGATTTGAGGGTGCGCTTCAATTCGGCCTGCTTGTCCTGTGCCTCCATCAGCAATTCGTCGGCACGGCGCTGCATCGTACGCGCCCACTGGAGCGCTGTGTAGAGCGTGTTGATGACCAGCCATGACAGGGCAACGCCGACCGCCAACGCCATCAAGACGGCGTGCAAAGCGTACGAGCGCGCCGGGTCCCCGGTGCTCAACCAGATCGTCAGAGCGGCAACGGCACTCGCCGCCAAAACACCGCTGCTGCCAATCAGGAATGCATTGGCAAACGTCACCAGCAATCCCAGGAAGGGCAGCCAGGGCGCATCAAACACCCGTATTGCGGCCAGCAACAGCAACGTCATTCCCCACACCAGCACGTGCCGCGCCAGGCGCGTGTGACGCCCATTCAGGGACCACGCCACGCCTCCCAATGCCACCAGCGCAAGGGCAAGCGAAAACAAGGCCAGCGGGAGCGGCCGGATCGGCAGGATGGCCCACGCCACAAATCCGCCCGAGCCAATGAGCAGGGGCACCAGCCGCGCCACCAGTTGCTGACGCAGATCTTCCAGGTTGGCGCGGCTGCCCTCGTCGACAAGCGCTGGACTTAACCATGACTGCACCCTCTTTTCCACTTCACCACCCCGTTGGGCCACAATGGTAGCCTTGTTTGGCGGGACGATCCGCGGGCCATGATGACACTGTTGTGACCCATTCGTGCCATCGCAGCCTATTGTCATTGACAGCGCCAATGACTTTGCTTATTCTCAATGCCGCGAATAGTCACGACGCCGTGAGGAGGCACACGATGACGAATGTGGTGAGCTTGGGCATACACATCCTCGACATTCTTGGCAGACCGGTCACGCACATCCCACCCGGGCAGAACCTGGCCATGTTGCACGAAATCCGCATTACTGTCGCCGGCACAGCAGCAGGCACGAGCGTGGACCTGGCCAAATTAGGCGCTCACGTGATCGCCATGGGTGCGTTGGGCCAGGACGAGATCGGCAACATCGTCATCGACACCATGCGCCGTTACGGCATCGACACCACCAACCTGGTGCGCAAACCTGGCGTGCAGACCTCCGCCACCATGCTGCCCATTCGCCCCAACGGCGAGCGCCCCGCGCTGCACGTCACTGGTGCCAACGCCGAGTTGTGCTACGAGGATCTCAACCTCGACGCCATCCCAGCCGCACAATTCCTGCATTATGGCGGCGCATCATTGTTGCCACAGTTGGACGGCGTACCCGCCAGCCGCGTGCTCCAGTTCGCCAAGCAGCACGGTCTGGTCACGACGATGGACATGCTCGGAATCGAGCGACCGGACATGCTTGAACGGATCGAACCGTGCCTGCCGTTCGTGGATTACTTCATGCCTAACATCGACGAAGCGCGCATGGTGTGCAAGCTGAACGACCGCAAGGACATGATCAAGTTCTTCCTCGATCGTGGCGCCGGTGCCACGATCTTCAAGATGGGTGCCGAGGGCAGCAGCATCGGGACGCGCGACGGGGAGACGCGCATCCCAGCCTACAGGATCGACCTGGTGGACACCACGGGCTGTGGTGACGGCTACTGCGCCGGGTTCATTACCGGCCTGTCGATGGGCTGGTGCGCCGAGGAGGCCGCCCGATTGGGCGCAGCCGCCGGGAGCCTGGTCGCCACCGGCCTTGGCTCGGATGCGGGCATCAAGAACCTCGATCAGACGCTCGAATTCATGCGCACGGCGGAAACATTGCCAATGACGGCGTAAATGCGCGAGTATAGGACAGAAGTGGAGGCAGGAACGATGCAAACGGTTTACCTGGTCGCAAGCGGCGATATGAGATTGTCCGCCAATCGGAAGTGTGAAGCCACCCAGGCGGCGATGGAGGCGCAGATCGTCGCGGCCGTCAAGCGTGCAGGCGCCAGGATCAAGCGCGCGCACCCTTATGACCCGGTGAAGCAACACGGCTTCATCGACAGCCAGAAGCACGGCATCGAAGTCTTCCACAACATCCCAGCCGGCGCACCGGTCGTCGTCGCCGAAGCAGTATGGCAGCACAGCCACCACGTCCTGCCGGGGCTGATGACCCATCACGGCCCCATCCTCACGCTCGCCAACTGGAGCGGCATGTGGCCTGGATTGGTCGGCATGCTCAACCTGAATGGCTGCCTGACCAAGGCCGGCGTTAAGTACAGCACGTTGTGGAGCGAGGACTTCGACGACGACTTCTTCCGCGCCGGCCTGCGCAAGTGGCTGGACAGCGGTTACGTCAAACACAAGACGCCTCACGTGCGTGCGTTCAGCACCGTCAAGGTTCCATCCGGCCCCGCCAGGATCGGCGCCCGCGTCGCCCAGGAGCTTTGGCAGCACAAGGCCATCATGGGCGTGTTTGACGAGGGTTGCATGGGCATGTACAACGCCATCATCCCCGACGATTTGCTGGCCGCAACCGGCGTGTTCAAGGAACGCCTGAGCCAGTCCGCCCTGTATGCCCGCATGCTGACCGTCACCGACGAGGAAGCTTGCGCCGTCCTCGACTGGTTGCGCGCGAAAGGCATGACGTTCAAGCTGGGAAACGACCCCGCTACCGAGCTGACTGAGGCACAGGTGCTGCAACAGTGCAAGATGTACATTGCCGCCGTACGCATGGCCGATCAGTTCGGCTGCGCCGCCGTGGGCATCCAGTACCAGATTGGCCTGATCGACTTATGCCCGGCCTCCGACCTGGCGGAAGGGCTACTGAACAACATGGAGCGCCCGCCCGTCTATCATGAGGAGACGGGTAAGGTATTGTTCGAGGGTGAGGCGCTGCCCCATTTCAACGAGGCGGACGAGTGCGCCGGTCTCGACGCGCTGGTGACGTACCGCCTGTGGCGGCGTCTGGGCTACCCGCCCGAGAACACGCTGCACGATCTGCGCTGGGGCCGGCATTACAGCAGTCCCAGCGACGGCACCTCGACGGCATTGGATGACTTTGTGTGGGTGTTCGAGATCTCGGGCGCTGCGCCCGCCGCGCACTTCGCCGGCGGCTATGCCGGCGCCACATCCGAACGCCAGCCGCCGATGTACTTCGCCCAGGGCGGCGGCACGCTCAAGGGCGTGAGTAAGCCCGGTCACATCGTCTGGAGCCGCGTCTTCATCGATGGCGGCAGACTGAAATGTGACCTGGGGCTGGGCGAGGCGGTGCAATTGCCGGATGCCGAGACCGAGGAGCGCTTGCGCCTGACCACCTATGAGTGGCCGATCATGCATGCCGTACTCAAAGGCGTGACGCGCGATCAAATGATGGCACGTCACAAAGCCAATCACATCCAGGTGGTCTACGCACCCGACGAAGCGACCGCACAGCGCGGCCTGTTCGCCAAGGCTGCCGCGATGCACGAGTTGGGCCTGGAGGTCACCTTCTGCGGCGTCCCAAGGGTATAAAGGCTCTGCTATAGTGCCCATATGCACAGCATCGGCACGTTGCGGGAGCGCTCGCTGCACGCGG
>JAMDDR010000245.1:0-1119 GCA_023488685.1 Chloroflexota bacterium
ACCGTCGGGGTGCTGCGTTACGACAGCCATGACCGGCAGCGCTACGGGGTGTGCTCCAACGACCTGGCGCAAGCCGGCGGGCGCACGACCAAGCCCATCTTCGTCCATCCGAACAAGGCCTTCCGCTTGCCGTCCGGCGCAGATGCGCCGATCATCATGGTCGGCCCGGGCACAGGCATCGCCCCGTTTCGCGCGTTTCTGCAAGAGCGAGCGGCGACCGGCGCACGCGGCCGGAACTGGCTCTTTTTCGGCTGCCAGCACGCGCACTGCGATTTCTTATACCGTGACGAGTTGCAGGACTTCCAGGCGCGCGGCGTGCTGACCAGGCTCGACGTCGCCTTTTCGCGCGACCAGGCCGAGAAGATCTATGTGCAGCATCTCATGTTGGAGCACGCATCCGAGTTGTGGCGCTGGCTGGAAGAGGGTGCGTATTTCTACGTGTGTGGTGATGCGTCACGCATGGCCAGGGATGTGGACGCGGCGCTGCAGGAGGTGGCCACGCGCGCGGGCGGGCTGATGGCGGATCAGGCGCGCGCCTGGGTTGACGCGTTGCGCCAACAGAAGCGCTACCGGCGAGATGTGTATTGATGGATTTCGGCTGTGCGATGGCATCCCACAGGGCTCTTGGCCCCGGTCTGCGCGAGGACACCTACCACCGCGATTTGGAGATCCGGCTCACCCAGTGCGGCCTGGCCTACGTCTCTGAAAAGCGCCTGGAAGTATACGACACCATACAAGGGGATGTGCTGATTGGCTACTACATCCCCGACTTGATCGTCGAGGAGACCGTGATCGTCGAGATCAAAGCTTTGAGTGGGCTCGACAACAGCCACGTGGCACAAGTCATCGGCTACCTGGCCGTCACCGGCTGCCCAGTTGGCTTGCTGCTCAACTTCGGCGCCCGCAGCTTGCAACACCGCCGCATCTTCCCGCCCAAGGATGTAGCCACCCATCGCGTCAATAGACAATGGCTGTGGGTGCCTGAGCCGTTGAAGCGGACCAAACAGGAACAATAAGCCTTCACCTGCGAGCTGCCCTAATCCGTTGGCAGCATTGCCCACCTCGTCGGGGCGTTGTTCCCACAACAGCGCCCCGAGACTTATATTGAGTTGTCAAGGG
>JAMDDR010000245.1:1129-11771 GCA_023488685.1 Chloroflexota bacterium
GAAGGCGAACAGCCTCCAGCGACCATTCCTGCGATGCCAGTCGAGTGCATTGAGCACGATGGAAGCGTAGGCAGGCTGTGTGAACAGTGGTTTCCACCCCAGCAATGAAGCGGTGATGAAATAGAGATGGTTTGAGTCGTGCTGTGGTCTGAAGCTCATAGCGACGTTGTAGCACATTCCTGAGAGGGGCTGGGCTGGGAGCCGCAAAACACAAGAAGCTCAGGCCACGTCTCGGGACGCGGCCGGGGTGGGCGGCCACTCGCCGGGTGCGGCTCGATGTTCACCACCGGCCCCGAGACTTATATTGAGTTGTCAAGGGTTATAACCTCCGAAGTTGGGGCGGGAGCCGCGGCTGGAGTAGAGCTCGTGGTCGGCCAGTGCATGGCCGGCAGCGGCGTGGTGGAGAGCGGCATGGCCGCGCGCTCAATCTGCTGCATAGCACGGCGGTAATCCACCTCGAGGGTGGTGTCGAGTACACGGGCATAGATCATGGTGGTGGTGACATGTCGATGGCCGAGCAGCTTCTGAATGCGGGTGATGTCCATGCCGGCATTGAGCAAGCGGGTGGCCAAGGTATGCCGCAACCGATGGGGCGAGACATCAGGAACGCCGAGCGCGGCGGCCCAGGTGCGCAAGTGATCGCCTAACCAGGCGGACGAAATCGGTGAACCGTCAGGGCGGCGGAAGAGCCGGGCAGTCGGGGCGAGCGCGCGCGCACTCAGGTAGGCGGACAGGGCCTGGCCAGTCAGAGGCGAAAGGTAGACCACGCGATCCACGCGGCCTTTGCCTTGGCGCACAGTCAGGCGGCCCGCCGCCAAGTCGACATCGGCCGGGGTGAGGTCGAGACGTCGAGACACTCCCCGGCGCGCAAGCCGGTGTAGGCCAGGACCGCGAAGCAGGCATTCTCCAGGCGGGTAATGGGGTCAGGATCACCCAAGCGACCCAGCAGCGCGCGATCCAAGCTCTGGGCCTCGCTCAGGCGGAGGTGGCGCGGCAAGCTCTCGGGGCACGGCAAGGGACGGTAGCGGGAGAGATTGGCGGCGACCGGCTGACCCTGCTCGGCCAGTTGGCGCAGCAGGTTGGGCAGATGGCTCAGTAAGCGGTTGATGGTGCTGGCGGCTAAGCCGCGTGCCAGCTGCTCGGACTGGTAGGCGCGTAAGTCCTCCAGCGTCACTTGGGCGGCGTGGGTGACCGGCCGGTGCGCCTGCTGCCAGTGCCAGTAGCGCTGCAACTCCCCCAGGCGCTTGAGCATGAGGGCGCGGCGATGCAACGGATTCCAAGTCCCGCTCAGACGCAGGAGGTAGTCCAGGCTGGGCTGGCGCAGGCCGGCGGGCAACTCCACGGCCCAGACTGTCAGATCCGGCAGGCTGGGGGGATCGTCCGTTGGGCCCGTGCTGGATGCCATCGGCTGCGCGGCGGGTGCGGCCGGCATTGAGTCCGGCGCGATCACGCGCGTCATGGCTTCCTGGTAGGCCTCACGCAGGCGCGGATCGGCGCCGACGGTGTAGATCAGGGTCGTGCTGAGCTGCTCGTGGCCCAGCAGCTTGCTCAGACTGGTGATCGGCAGACCGGCGTCAGTCAGTTGCCGCGCGTAGGTGCTGAAAGTCCTTTAGGGTGGCGCAGTTGGTGCGGGGTCAGATGCACGCCGGCTTGTGCCCCATAGCGCCCCAGCAGCCACTCGATCCCGTTAGCCCGCAACCGTTCCCCCCGCTCATTCAGAAACACGTATGGCTCGCTGCTCGCCGGTCGCGCCGCCAGCCACTGTGTCAGCACTGCGTAGGCATCCGCCGTCAGCGGGATCATGCGTTCCTTCTGCCCTTTGCCACACACCCGTACCTGCATCGACGCTCCACCCTCCGGACCCTCCAACACATCCGCCACCTTCAGCCCAGCCACCTCGCCCACCCGCAGCCCACCCCGCAGCATCAGCACGAACCAGGCCCGGTCGCGCACGGACTTGATCACCGCCCACACGCGCTCCACCGCCTCATCGCGCAGATCGCGCGGCAGATGCCGCCCCGGCTTGCCCGCGTGGCGGAGGTAGCGCACCGGGTTCACCCAGCCCAGGTCGTTGCTCTCCTCCGCCAGAAAGTCAAAGAACACCTTCAGCGCCGCCACGCGCCGCCGCACCGTCGCGGGGCTACGCCCGGCCTGGCGCTGCTGGTCCACGAATTGATCGATGTCCAGCATGGTCACCTCCTGCCACGGCTTGTCACACGTCTGTGCGAACTGGCGCACGTCACTCACATAGTCGGTCGCTGTGCGCCGTCCGGGGGAGCGACGCTTGAGATATTCGCCGAAAGCGACGATACTGGCTTCACGCTCCATTGTGTTGCCTCCTGGTTGTCCACCGTGAGTGTAGTCGCAATGGGGCGTACTCATGATAACCAGACGGGGCCGGGAGCGAACATGGGGCTGACGGCTTTCACCTGCGAGCTGCCCTAATCCGTTCAATCCTTACAGGACTTTCAGTCAGTTCCCCGAATCCGTTGACAGCCCGTTGACAGCGAATCGGTTCGTCGTGGTAACGTTATTCCCATGGAATACGTGAATCTTGGCAAGACTGGCCTCAAGGTCTCGCGGCTGTGCCTGGGGATGATGACCTACGGGACGTCGAAATGGCGCGACTGGGTACTTGACGAGGAACCCAGCCGCCCCTTCGTGCAGCGCGCGCTGGAAGCCGGCATCAACTTCTTCGACACGGCGGACATTTACTCGGCCGGGGTCAGCGAGGAGGTGACCGGGCGGGCGCTGCGCGACTTCACCCGGCGCGCTGAGGTGGTGCTCGCGACCAAGGTGTTCAACCCCATGGGACCCAAGCCAAACCAGGGCGGGCTGTCGCGCAAACACATCATGGATGCCATCGACCAATCGTTGCGGCGGTTGGGCACGGACTACGTCGATCTGTACCAGATTCACCGCTACGACAGTGAAACGCCCATCGAGGAGACCCTGGAGGCGTTGCATGACGTCGTCAAAGCGGGCAAGGCGCGCTACATCGGGGCGTCGAGCATGTACGTGTGGCAGTTCGTCCGGGCCCAGTACGTCGCCGACCGGCATGGCTGGACGCGTTTCGCCTCCATGCAGAACCATTACAACCTGGTTTACCGGGAAGAGGAACGCGAGATGATCCCTTACTGCATCGCTGAGGGGATTGGCGTCATCCCGTGGAGCCCACTGGCGCGCGGCTTCCTGGCGGGGAACCGCACGCGCGCCAAGGCGGACGAGACGGCGCGCTCGCGCAGCGATGCGTTTGCCCATCACCTGTATTACCAGGAGTCCGATTTTGCCGTCGTGGACCAGGTGGTGGCCCTGGCGAACGAACGCGGCGTCAAGCCGGCCCAGATCGCGCTGGCATGGATGCTGCACAGGCCCGGCGTCACGGCGCCCATCATCGGCGCCAGCAAGATGTACCAGTTGGACGAGGCCATCGCGGCGCTGGACATCAAGCTCGACGCGGAGGAGATCAAGCGCCTGGAGGCGTGCTATACACCGCACCCCGTCCTGGGGTATGCGTGAGCCGGGGCAATGCTACGTTCGTGTATGACGAGAGGAAATCATTCAGTCTCAGCATGCCCATCAAACAAACAGGTGCACGTTGCGTCCATCATCCAGCACATACGGATGAATGCGTGCCAGCCTGCGATTCACATCGTCCACGTCGAATACGTTCGGGTCGAAATCGTCACCCCGCATGCCGCTCAGCCACATGGTGAGTTCATCATGCTCTGGATGATCGGGGTCGGCAATCGCCACGAGCAAGTCCTCATAGCCGCCGATCCCGCCGCAATCATCGGGCGGGCAGGCGCGCTCACCGCCAATGCAGCGCGGGTAGACTTTGCCACGATCGGGCGGCACGATCGCCTCCAGGTCGATATCGTGCATCCAGCTATCCCCGAAGTCATATTCGTAGGTGATGTGCCGGGTGCGCTTGGCGAACACGTCGCCGAGCGTGACATCGCCCGAGAAAGTGGTTGTGAGATCGTCGATGTCGTACAGGGCGATGAGTTTACGACCCACCTTGAACATGTGCAGGTGCGAGTTCGTCCAGCCCATGGCCACCTGGACGACGTAGTGCAGCGCGCCCAGCGACCAATCCCCGGGCACCAGCACCCGCCGCCAGATCGGCGGGTTCGCCCCTTGCAGGTTGATCAAAAGCTGATAAATGCCGGCGTCAGATAGCTCTCGATAGTACACTTCACGCCCGGCAGCGTCATAGATCTCGGCGACGGGCTGAGGTGGGACGGGATGCTTGTATTGGCCGCTGGCCAGCAGGTAGCGCGCGAGGTCCCAAGTGACGCTGCCGTGTGCGCGCCGGTTATACATATACTTGAGCGCAACATCATAAACCGCCTCGTTGCGCGCGTCGTACGCGGCCTGGTCGCGTTCGCGCTGGCGCTCGAATGCCAGCCGGTATCGATGCGCCTCGGCATCAACCGCCTCGACGATCAACGCGTCGCCGTCACGCGGTTTGAGCGCTCTCAGCCATTGCCAGAACGGTTTGGCGCCAAGGGTGCCCCATTGACTGCCCTCAAAGTGATCCAACGACAGCGTGGTGTGCGTGCCATCCGGCAGTTCCACCTGCACGGGGTCGTGATTGTCGTTGCGACTGGAATAATCGAAGAAAGCCGGCCACATCAGCTCCCGCGCGTCATCGTCGAACTCCACGCGCGGCGGCTTGTGCCGCAGGTGTTTGACGCTCAACGGCACACGCACGAACGAGCCGGTGATCAAGCGTGGGTACCAGCCATAGCGGCCGTCACCCGTGGGCGCAATCATCCTGTGGCTGGAGATCGCGTTGCGGATGGTGCTTTTGGGTGAACGTGTGGTGATCGGGTGTAAGGCATGCACGCGCCGCATGATTTCGTCGAACGGGATGGGGCCAGCCGCCTTGCGCACCACGTCTTCTGTCAGTTGCGAAAAGCTGACTTTCTGTTTTTGTAAGGTACTCTTTTCCATTGTGGCTAGACCGACTGCGCCCGCAACCAGTCGAGGGCGCCGGGCGTCTGCGCCCAGGCCCGCCGGGCAAAGGCCGCGTACGAGATGGCTTCGTTCTCGTCCCCAAAGCCGATGTATTCAGGGAGTTGTTTGGGCAGGCGTCGCGTGCCCAGTAGAAATTCCGGGATGAATGGGTTGGACTGGAAGGCCTCGGCCAATGCTTGATTGGCTGGTTGGCCGGCGCCGTCCGTGCGGAAGAGCATCAGCGCGCGGCTATAGGCCCAGTTCGCCGCGCCGTCGTCGTCGTACTGTTTGAGCAGCCGCGCCAGGGCGGCATCGTCGCCCGCTTCGAGCAGGCAGTGGGTGAGCATGTACCGCACGCCCTGGTTGTCGCCGGGGTTCAGCCGCAACATGCGGCTGTAGATGTCGATGGCGCGTGGGCGCTGGCCCAGCAGCCAGGATAGCTCTGCCACACCCGCGCAGGCGCGCATATAGGGGCGCGTCTCGATCATGTCCCAGAACTCGCCCTCCCACGCCTTGAAGTTCTCTGGGCCGATGGCGCGCTCGCCGGCCGCCATGCCCTGCTCCAGCAACGCCAGTCGCTTTTCAGGCGACTTCTCCTGGCGGGCCAGCAACTCGTAGGCGTCGGCGCAATCGGGGTAGATGGCCAGCGCCTGACGAGCCAGATCAGCCCGGTGCCGGGCCGAGCGCGTCTCGTGCGCCTGGTAGATCAGCGCCTGCGCTTTCTCCGCCGGCGTCTCCGGGTCCAGGTGTGGGATCTGACCACCGCCGGCCGTCAGGTTCTGCAGGAAGGTGTTGGCCTCGTCGATCGACTCGAAACGTTTCGACTGCAGCAACTTGCCAAGATCGGCCAGCGTCTGCTCCAACAGGATTCTCGGCATAGGGCCGGTGGGTGCTGCTTCATCCGGCGATGATGGGTGGGGCGGCGGCCCGGCGCGACGTTCTGATTTGGTCGGTTTTTTGGGCGGTTGCTTCTTGGTCATGATCGCATGTATCTCCCGGATTTCCCCTCATCATGATTGCCGGCCACAGCACTGTTTATATTTCTTGCCGCTGCCGCACGGGCAGGGATCGTTGCGTCCGATGGTGGCGACGTGTGCGGGCGCGGGCTGGTTCAGCGCGCGCTCGAGATCCGAGATATCCTCGCGCTCACCCGGCTCGATCCCGACGATGTATTGAAGACCATGTGCGGCGCACATTTCGACGACTTCGTGAGCACGCCGTTCGGTTTGCACGCGCAGGACTACCGGATTTTTCTTCGAGCCAAGCTTTGCCATTTGTTTACCCCACCACTCTATGTTGACATCCTCCCCGCTCTAAAGAGCGAGGATTCCTGAAACACCATGCTTACAGCACTGTCAGTGCTAGGCACGATGCTGAACAGGTCGGTTCACGCTTCGACGGGTGCTGCCCTTGCGAACCGAAGAGACGCAACATCTTGCGTCTCTACTTGGGGCTTACGCTCCCTCTACGTGCGTTTTGCCTCTCGGTGTGTCCCACCGCGAGGATGTTCTTGGCCGCGTTCTCATCTCGGTCGTGAGACGTGCCACATTCGGGACACACCCACTCTCGCACCCCCAGCGGCATGGATTCACTGATATAGCCACAGGCGTTACACGTCTTGCTGGATGGGAAGTAACGGTCGATCTTCACCAACTCTTTGCCGTACCACTCGCACTTGTATTCGAGCATCCGACCAAATGCGCCCAAACTTGCATCGCCGATGGACTTGGCAAGGTTGTGGTTCTTAACCATGCCACGTACATTCAGATCCTCGATGCAAATCACGTCGAATCGGCGCACCAAATGAGTCGTCGCCTTGTGCAAGTGATCCTGTCGGGTATCCGCGATCTTGGCCTGTATCTTCGCCACTCGCAGACGCGTCCCTTCGCGTCTAGCACTTCCCTTCTGCTTTCGGGCCAAAGCACGCTGAGCACGTGCCAGCTTGCGCGCATACTTGCTCGTGTACTTCGGGTTGGTGATCCGCTCACCATTGCTGAGTGTCGCCAGTCGGTTGATGCCCAAGTCGATGCCGATGGATTCGCCCGTCTTGGGCAACGGCTTGATCGTTTCGTCCAGCACCAACGTCACGAAGTACCTGCCGGCCGTATCTTTCGTCACAGTGACCGTGGTCGGTGTGCTCTTGAAAGAGCGCGACCAGTGAACATCAAGTCGCCCGATACCGGACAGAGACAGGTGACGGTTGTCAGCATCCCACTTGAATGCGCTGCTGGCGTAATCTGCCGACTGTTTGCCAGTCTTCTTTTTGAAGGTGGGATAGTCAGCACGCTTGTCGAAGAAACTGACATACGCGGTCTGCAAATGACGAAGTGACTGCTGCAATGGAACAGAGGAAACCTCATTCAGCCAAGCATGATCTTCGCGTTGTTTGAGTGTGGTCAAGGCCGCACTCGATTCGTTGTAGCTGATCTTCTGGCCTTGGCGATAGGCATCCGAGCGCAAGCGCAATGCCCAGTTGTAGACATACCGAACCGACCCGAACACACGCGCTAGCTCCTGGGCTTGTTCGACAGTCGGGTAAAAGCGGAAGCGGTATCTGAGCTTCATGAGTTGAATGATATCGAATGCTTACATGGAAGTCAATGGTTTTGTAAGCGTGAATCCGGTTGGTTTTTGACTGAGTTAAACCCAAGAGCCGCTACCGCCCACCAGGAACACCAAGGTTGCGTTGCCGACGAACTATTCGTCTGGCAAAGCGTTCAGCACTCGTTGCATGGTTTGCCTATAGGCCCGTAATGCGACTCGCCCTTGCTGGGTAAGCCGGATCATGGTATGCGGTTTCTTGTTGGCAAACTGCTTCTCGATTTCAACATAGCCGGCCTGCTCCACCTTGCTCAAGTGGGAAGAGAGATTTCCCCAGGTCAGTCCTGTCAGGCGCATGAGAAAGACGAAATCCGCACTTTCGATAGTGTACAGATACGTCAAGATCATCAAACGAGCCGGCTCGTGGATGAACCGGTCAATGTCCAGCAATTCCTGAGAGCCCTCCTGGTTCGGTACACTGCTTGGCATGCTATGGCTCCTCGGTGGGGATCGCATATTGGCGCAAGAAGCGGGTGATCCGAATGGCACCGAGAAGCACGATGATGACACCACCGATGGCGAGTGGAAAATGAAACTGGTACCCCATGTATAGGTCCAACGCCGTCGATGCCAGGTTCCCCACGCCAATCAGCCATCCATACAGGTACATTCGGGTAATGCCGAACAGGTATGCCATGAGGCTGAAGAAGCCGATCGTCACTACTGCGACCGCTATATCGACGCCCAAGACGTCGATCCATCCTCGTCCGACCCCTGTACGCGGTTCGCTCGCGTTCGGCACGCTCAGTAGGGTTGCCACGACCGCTGTGACTGTGATGAGGACAAGCGCGATGAGGATAACGCGTGTAACAATCTGCTCCCGAGTGCTATGCATCTTCGCAATGCCGATGCGCGGCACTGATATGACGCGTCTGGCATAGCTGAAGCCTGCGATGAGGATGGCCATGATCGCCAGGAAGAGCAACAAATTCAGCGCTGGCCCGAGCAGGTTTCGCGTTACAGGGTAAATGCTGAGCAGGACGAAAATGGATCCCAGGAGGATGTCCCACAAGCCATCCTCATAATTGAGGAGCCTTATCGCTTTTCGCCTGGCTTGCTCTAAGCTGATGTGTTGTGACATCTTAATAACCCTCCAAGTCACGGGTGGCTTAATTTGTGGCGCAGTGCACTTTGCTCCACAAAGAACACTGCCATATTGTAATCATTTGCTGGTCTCCTGTCAAGCTCTCGGCTCCCAGCCTCCCAGCCCCCGGGGGCGTCTTCTTGGCGACATCGCGGTCGGGGACATGCCGCAGTACGCTCAGGTCTTGCCGGGTGTTGCAAGGCCGCCTGAAGGCTCGACCTCCCAGTCGCTCTAAGCTCCCAGCGACGACGCCCCCGAGACGGTGGCTGGGAGCGGAGTGAATGACGGCTGGCGACCCGAGATGGGATTGGGAGCGCGATGGGGTTGAGGCGTTGAGCCCTGTCGAAACTCGTGGGTGAATTGACTTGCCTGTGTATTGACAGACTAGAACAGATGTTCTACAATCAGCCGCACGCGAAAGCGCGATGGGCCGGCATGATAGACGGGCCCTTTAACAATCGATGACATCGGCTCGAACATGGAACAAGAAGCACTGCACTACATCGAGCGCGGCTGGCACCTCTTTCCCCTGCGGCCGCGCGCCAAGACGCCACTGACCCCCCACGGCGTGAAAGATGCCAGCACCGATCCGGCTGCCGTCCGCTCGTGGTGGCGGCGCTGGCCGGATGCCAACATCGGGCTGGCGTGCGGCCCCTCCGGGCTGGTGGTGATCGACGTCGACCAGCGCGGCGGCGGCATCGGCACGTGGGTGGATCTGAAATACGAACGCTACGCCGGCCTCATCCCCGACACGCTGCTCGCGCTGACCGGCGGCGGGGGCTTTCACCTCTTCTTCGGCGCGCCCGCCGGCGTGGAGATCCGCAACAGCGCCGGCGCGCTGGGCGCGGGCCTGGATGTGAAGTCGCGCGGGGGTTACGTGGTGCTGCCGCCCAGCATCCATCCGTCCGGCGCCCGTTACCAGTGGGGCCCTTACAAACCCCCGTGCAGGCCGGCCCCGACCATCGCCCCGCTGCCGCCCATCCTCGTCGAGCTGCTGCGCGCGCCGGCGGTGCCCGATATCCCGCCCGGCAGCCCGCCTGGCACGGACGCATGCCTGGACGCCATCGTGGCGCGGCTGGCACGAGCGACGCCTGGACAGCGCAACAACGTGCTGCTGTGGGCGGCCTGCCGGCTGTTCGACCGCGGGCTGCTGCCGGGGCAGATCGAGGCGCTGTTGTTGCCGCCGGCGGTGCGAATCGGGCTGCCGGAGCGCGAGGCATGTGCCACCCTGCACAGCGCGGCCCGGCAGGCACGCCGCCCGGCCCCCGTGGTTCGCACTGCTGCCATGCCCAGCAGCCCGGTGCACGCCGCGCTGCGGCGGGTGCGGGCCCGCTACGGCAGCCGCTGAAAAGTTAACGGGCTTAGACTCCCGGAGTCTCTGAGACTCCGGGAGTCTGAGCCAGTCTGTGCCTTCAGGAGATCGCAATGAATCATCCCCCTAACCCCCCCAATACCAATACCCCCACCGCTCCGAAACCGCTCAACCTCGTTCCGCTCGAATCGCCTCATTGGCTGGATGCCTACGTGGCATTCGCCGAGGCCAAGTCGCCCATGACGCCGCGTGATTTCCACGAGGCCATCGGCCTGTGGCTGATCTCCACCGTGATCGCGCGGCGGCTGGTGGCGCATATGCCCCACGACGACATCTATCCCAACCTGTGGGTGATGCTGGTCGCCCGCAGCACCCTGTACGCCAAGACCACCGCCTTCAACCTGGCGCGCCATTTCGCCCGCCGCGCCATCCCGCACCTGCTGCTGCCCGATGCCTCCACGCCCGAGGCCATGCTGGAGATTCTCAGCGGCAAGGAGTTGGACGGCCCCGCCCAGGCCCAGGCCGGGCAGAAGGGTCAGATCGTGGACGAGGCCTCGGGCATGCTGGCGCAGTCCGGGCGCGACTACATGGCGGGCGCGCTGGAGCTGTACCTGCGGCTGTACGACTGCCCGCCCGAGTTCGAGCGCGTCACGCGCGGGCCGGGGCGCGGCACGGTCCACGGC
>JAMDDR010000042.1 GCA_023488685.1 Chloroflexota bacterium
ATTGTGGATGATGACCCCAATATCCGGGAGCTGGTCAGGCTATTTCTACAGAATGAAGGGTTCGACCTCTACGAAGCTTGCGATGGCGTGGAGGCACTCGACAAACTTGCGGCAGTTAAAGTGGATCTGGTGATTCTCGATGTGATGATGCCGAACATGGATGGCTGGGAACTGTGTCGCCGGTTGCGGGGGTCTTACGATTTTCCTCTGCTGATGCTCACAGCCAAAGGAGAAACGAGCCAGAAAATCAAGGGCTTCCAGTTGGGAACGGACGATTACCTGGTCAAACCCTTTGAGCCGCTCGAATTGGTGGCCAGGGTAAAAGCCCTGTTGAAGCGTTATCGCATTGCCACATCGCAGACGGTACAAGTTGGGGAATTGCTCATGGACCGCAAAACCCACGAAATATCCGTCGGCGGCGAACCTTTGACCCTGCCCCTGAAAGAATTCGAACTCTTATTCAAGCTGGCTAGCTATCCAGGCAAGACACTCTCACGCGAGCAGCTCATCGAGGACATCTGGGGCTATGATTTTGAAGGGAATGAGCGGACGCTGGACGTGCACATCAATCGACTGCGCGAGCGTTTCCCCGAAGAAAGGCATACCTTCCGGATCAGAACCATCCGTGGATTGGGTTACCGCATGGAGTTGAGCACATGAAGGTCAGGCAAAAGATCCAGGCCTTTGCCGGGGTAACCGCCATGCTGGTTTATCTCACTGGCATTATTACGGTTACCCATATCCTTACTTCTTTCATTTATCAGAGCATCGGCATGACCCTTCCGGCTGTTCTTGCCCAGGCAATCGATTCGGCTCTAGGTCTGTTCCTCTCCTTCCTGATCATCTTGGGTCTAACTTCTTTGTTCGCGCGGAAACGATGGGCGCAACAAAGGAGCCTGTTCGAACCTATTGTCGAGGCCATGGAGAGAATCTCAAAAGGAGATTTCAGTGTCAGGCTGGGCAACGACCTGGACAAACACGAAAACGAGATCTTCGGCGAGTTGGTGAGCAGCGTGAATAACATGGCTCAGGAATTAAGCCAGATGGAGCGCATGCGCCAGGAGTTCATCTCCAATGTGTCACATGAGATCCAATCTCCGCTCACCTCCATCCGTGGGTTCGCCCAGGCGCTACACGATGATCATCTCAGCACTGAGGAGAGGGGCCACTATCTCAGTATCATCGAGAACGAAAGCACCCGGCTGTCGCGGATCACGGACAACTTGCTCCGGCTGGCTTCGCTGGAATCTGACCGGGTTAAGTTCGAACCCAAACCCTACCGGCTGGATAAACAGATCAGAAATCTGATCCTGGCATGCGAGCCACAATGGGCAGGCAAGGGCATCGATATGGATGCTTCCCTGGAAGAGGTAACCATCACGGCCGATGAAGACCTGCTGAGCCAGGTATGGATGAATTTGGTCCACAACAGTATCAAATTCACGCCGGCGGGTGGCAGCGTGTACGTTGTCTTGCATCAGCAGGATGGCAAAATAGTGTTCAAGATAACGGACACCGGCTGCGGCATCTCAGAGCAGGATCAAGCCCATGTTTTTGAACGGTTTTATAAAGCGGACAAATCGCGGGAGCGTTCTAAGGAAGGCAGCGGGCTGGGACTTTCCATCGTCAAGAAAATCATCGAGATACACAAGGGCACCGTCGATTTGGAGAGCGAATTAGGGACTGGCACCGCCATCATCATCTCTTTGCCAACAGAAGCCGCCTGAGCGGCTGCTGAATATCGACGGCCTTATATAATCGTCGAGCGATGGCCGAGACCCTCTTGCAAACCAAATGGATCGTTCCCCAGCTTCGGCCCAAGCTCGTTCCCCGTCGACGCCTCAGCGAGCTGTTTCAGCAGACCATGGCCGTGCCGTTGACGCTGGTGAGCGCGCCGGCGGGTTTCGGCAAGTCCACGGCGACAGCGGTCGCTACACGCGCGCTCCAGGCCGAGGCCGGTGTCTCCCTGGCCTGGCTATCCCTGGAAGAGCACGACAATGAGCCGACCCGCTTCTGGCGCTACTTCGTTGCCGCGCTGCAAACGGTCGTCGCAGGGATTGGCGAGGCGATGGCTGCGATGCTCGCGATGCCGCAACCGCTCCCAATCCAGCCGCTACTCGCCACGCTGCTTAACGAGATCGCCGCCCGGCCGGAAAACATTCTCCTCGTGCTGGATGACTACCATCTCATCAGCCAGACCGAAACTCACGACGGGCTGACCTTTCTGCTGGAGCATGCGCCGCCGAACCTGCACCTGGTGTTGGTCACCCGCGCTGATCCCCCCCTGCCCCTGCATCGCTGGCGTGCACGCGGGCAGCTCATGGAAATCCGGGCGGCACAACTGCGCTTCGACCTGGCAGAATCGGCGGCCTTCCTGGCCGAGGTCATGGCACTATCGCTGACGGACGAGGAAGTTGCGCATTTAGTCGCCCAGACGGAGGGCTGGGTTGCCGGCCTGCAACTGGCAGGGCTGGCACTGCAAGGGACGTCACCTGCGCAACCCGCATCTGCTCAACACGATCTCATCGAGCGCATGGCGCACAGTAACCGCTACATCCTGGAATACCTGGCTGAGGAAGTGCTGTCGCAACAGCCGGCACAGGTGCAATCGTTTCTCTTACAGACCGCCATCCTGAACCAGCTCTGTGGCTCGCTCTGCGATGCCGTGACACAAACGAGCGACAGCCAGGAGATGCTGGAGCTATTGGCGCAGCGAAACCTTTTCGTCGTCCCAATAAGCTCGGCGAAATCCACCGGCGATCGGCAATCCTGGTTCCGTTATCACCAGCTCTTTGCCGATCTCCTGCAGGGTCGCTTACGCCACCAGCAGCCGGAACAGGTGCCCCCGTTGCACCAGCGGGCCGCCGAATGGTATGACATCCACGGCGATGTCGAAGCGGCCATCGAGCATGCATTCATGGGTGAAGATTACCCACGGCTGGTGCGGCTGCTCGATCGCCACGCCGGTGGATACGTGATGGAGGGACGGGCCTTCACCATCGAACGCTGGCTACGGCGGTTGCCGGACGCGTGGCGATATAGGCTGCCGCGCGCCAACCTCGCCTTTGCCTGGTCCCTGCTGCTGCGCGGACGATATGGCGAGATCGAACCTTATGTCCAACAGGCCGAGTTGGCAAGTGGGTCTGACGACCAACCCGACAGCCGGCCATTACGTGGTGAGATCCACGCGCTCCGGGCCGCGTTGGCCGATACGCAGGGCCATGCCGCGGAAGCATTGGCTCATGCACAGAAAGCGCTCGACAACGTCCCTCCCGATCATCTGGTCGCCCAGGCCGTAGCGCACGCTGCCATGGCGGGTGCGCTGCGTTCGGCTGGGAACGTGGATGCGGCCATTGCTGCCTATGAGCGGGCCATTCCGCTCTGCAACGCTGCCCGGTTGCCGCTGCCGGAACTGCTGGGGCGTGCCCATCTCGGCTATCTGTGCACAGTCCAGGGACAACTCCGCCGCGCGGAGGCTGTGACCCGCGCCGCGCTAACTTCCCCGGTGCGCCATCCGGCTGCCAGCGCAGCCCAAATTGCCCTGGGCGAGGTGTTGCTGGAATGGAACCGGCTGGAAGAGGCCGAGCAGCAATTGCAGCAGGCACTGGCCCTGGCTGAACAGGGCGGCCATAACGCGGCTCTCGTCAGCGGCCAGATCAAGTTCGCACGCTTGCGACGAGCGCAGGGGGATGCGACAGGGGCGCAGGCCGCGCTGGAGTCAGCATCGGCACACCTATCGCAAGGGACGCCAGCATGGCTGGAGCCGCTGTTGATCGCCGAGCGGGCGCAATTGTGGCTGGACCAGGGTGCCGTGAGCACCGCCGAGCAGATCCTCGGCCAGCGGGGTGCCAGCATAGACCTATCAGAGGGTCACGTGCGCGAGGTGCTGCCACTGGTGCGAGCACATCTCCTTTACCAGCAGGACCGCCACGCGGAGGCACGAGCGCTGTTGGATGACGTGCTGAGTATGGCTGAGATGGACGGCCGCCAGGGCCGGGTCATCGAAGCACTCCTGCTGCGAGCACTGGTGCACGACGCGCAGGGGGATTGGCCGGCTGCCCACAATGACCTGCAGCGCGCGCTGGCACTGGCAGAGCCGGAGGGCTACATGCGGGTGTTCCTCGACGCCGGCGTTCGCACAGCCTCACTCCTCGCGCGCATCGACAGTGATTACGTTCGCCGTCTGTTGGACGCATTCCCGGCTGCGGTGCGCCAGAATATTGAGACTGAGACCGCCGCTCCTCTGCCAAAACCCACCCCATTGCCGGAACCGCTTACCGAGCGCGAGATCGAGGTATTGCGCCTGATGGCGCGCGGCCTGACCTACCAACAGGTGGCCGATGCGCTGATTGTCAGTGTCAACACCGTGCGCCACCATGTCAAGGGCATCTATGGCAAACTCCAGGTCGACACGCGCACCCTGGCCCTCGAAAAAGCGCGAATGCTGAAAATACTCTGACGATTCTCGATTTTGGATTTGGGATTTTCGATTTTGGATTTCCGTCGATGACTTGCAGACGCGGGAAGCCCAAATCCCCAATCCAAACCCCCAAATCCTTACAGGACTTTCAGTCTAAAATCCAAAATCGTCACCACATGCCAGACCACATGCATATGTGATCCCTCCGCGGCGGCAAGGGCCTATCCTGAAACCAGGAAATATATCAAGAGGTGACTCAATGCCTAAAATCATTCGCATTCCCCTTTCCATCTTCCTGGTGCTACACGGCTTTGTCCACCTGATGGGCACGGTGGTCTCCATGCAGTTGGCCACGCTCCCAGGTTTTGCCTACAAGACGACGGTGCTGGCCGGCCAACTGGACCTGGGCGTGTCTGGCATGTGGATCTTCGGACTGCTGTGGCTACTGGCTGGGATTGGCACGGCGGCCGCCGGCGTGGGTCTGCTGGCTCGCGCACGCTGGACCAGGCCCGCGCTGCTGGCGGCTACTGTACTCTCGCTGGTCATCTGTGTGCTCGACTGGGAGGCAGCAAAGATGGGCGGCATCATCGATATTGCCGTTCTGGCGGCAATGGTGCTGGCATTGCGCCAACCCGCATCCACTGTCAAGATCGCCGGAGAGCATTAATCGGGGTTGCATGGATCATGAACACACGCATCGACGCTATGCAATATGAAATCAAAGTAGAGCGGCATCTAGGGCCGGGCATCGCGGTACTTTTCCCAGAGTTTACTCTGTCGGAAGACAACGGCGATACGGTGATGCGCGGCAACGTATCCGACCAGGCAGCGTTACACGGCGTGCTGGGGCGTATCCGCGACCTGGGCCTGACACTCGTCTCGTTGAGGAGAATTTACGATGAATACACACTTCATGAGCAATAACCGGCTGGTTACAACCGACATGCTCCAACATCTGCCGGAGCCGGTGCGGCGCTACCTGACTTACACCGGCGTGGTCGGCAAACCGTGGATCAACACCGTCCAGATTAAATATAGCGGCAAGTTCCGCCGGGGACTGGACCAGCCATGGATGCAGGTTACCGCCCGGCAGTGCTATATCACCAACCCACCCGGGTTCGTCTGGAACGCCCGATTCAACATCGCAGGACTGCCGCTGATGAGCGGCCACGACAAGTACAAAGCGGGGCACGGTCACATGTACGGCAAACTGGCCGGCCTTTTCACCATCTTCGACGCGCGCGGTGAGGAGATGGATCAGGGCACGATGTTGCGTTACTTGAACGAAATGACGTGGTTCCCAATCGCTTTTCTGGGCGAGAACATCACCTGGCAGGGTGTGGATGACCACTCCGCCCAGGTCACCTTCACCGACTGCGGAAAAAGCGTCTCAGCCCACATGTTCTTCGACGACGCGGGCCGCCTGACCAACTTCGTCACCCAGCGCTATCGTGAGAACAAAGGTAGTTTCACGCTCGACACCTGGGAAACGCCGATGACGGCATACGGCGTACTCGGCGGGCTGAACCTACCCATTCGCGGGCAGGCGGTCTGGAAGCTCTCGTCCGGCGATTTGAAGTACGCGGACCTGGAACTGAAAGAGATCGAATATAACGGCGCGATCGAAGCCTTCTAGAGCAGAAGTCAGGAGACAGGAGTCAGAAGACAGAAGCGCTCAGGCTTCACGATTCCATCCGCGCCCCTACGAGAGTGGATCTGGCGATTGTTGCGCCCGCCTTGATCGTTAGCGGTGTATTGCTGCTGCGGCGTGCGCCGATCGGTTATCTCCTGGCATCCACGATGCTCGTCTATACCGTGGTACTGATCATCCTCTTCCGCAACATCGTGGATTCGGCAACGGTCCGGCCGCCGGCATTGCGTGCGGCACGGTCGTGATGCAAGATCAAGACATCACTTAACATCAGCAAACACAAAGGAAATGAACCACATGGGAAACCGTATCCTCGTTGCTTACGCCAGCAAGTATGGCTCGACAGGTGAAGTGGCCGAATACGTCGGCCAGGTCATGCATGACCTGGGCGGCGACGTCGACGTACGCAGCGTGAAGGACGTCAAGGATCTATCCGCCTATCACAGCGTCGTCATCGGCAGCGCGACCCGCATGGACCGGGTGCTCCCGGACGCGGTGGACTTCGCCAGGGCGCATGAAGACGACCTGCGCCGCATGACCACTGCTTACTTCGTGGTAGGCACCACCATGAAGCGCGACACGCCGGAGAACCGCGAAAAGGCCCAAGCGTCTATGAAGGCTCTATGCCAGGTCAAGGAACCCGTCTGCCTCGGACTGTTCGCGGGCAAGCTGGATTACAGCAAGATCGGACTGCTGTGGCGGACCATCGCCAGGCAGGATAAGACAGGGTTGATGGCAGAAGGTGACTTCCGGGACTGGACCAGTATCCAGGCCTGGGCACGTGATCTCGCGCCTTTGCTCACTCCTGGCTTGCGCGCTCAACATCCTGCACCCGGAGCGTGACCGCGGCACAACAGATGCGTGGGGCTCAGGGTCGTTGAGCCCCACGCACCGTCCTCGGGACGCCATCCTGACCACAAACAACAGATGTCAGGGGGTTTTGACAACTGACAACTGGCGGCGGCTGCCGCACCCTGGTAGTGCGCAAGGTCAACGCCCCCGAGACGGGGGCTGTGAGCAATATGTGCGATGCTCGCTGCCGCACCCTGGTGGCTCGCAGTCCCCGTCCCTCTCCTTTTGCTCACAGCCCCCGATACGGGGGCTGTGAGCAATATGTGCGATGCTCGCTGCCGCACCCTGGTGGCTCGCAGTCCCCGTCCCTCTCCTTTTGCTCACAGCCCCCGTATCGGGGGCATCATCCACCATTCACGCCGCTCACAGCCCCCGTCTCGGGGGCGTCTTCTTGGCGACAACGCAGTCGGGGACATCCCCCCGTCTAAGCCCCGAGTGTTCAGCCTGCATCTGAGGATGCAGACTGAACGAGCCGGGTGGTGCCATCCGCCTGAAGATTCGCCTTCCAGGTCGGACATCCCAGTCGCTCTACGCGCCCAGCCACAACGGCCCGAGACATGGGATTGATCGAATCCTGTGAGGAAGCAAACGCTGCGTATCATTGAGCATAGCATGGCCAAGCGAACCACATACCAGGATTTCCTGGACAGAGTCAATGAACTGGGGTTTATGACCCTATCGCAGCTATTACCTGGGCTGCCGTCTTTGTCTGAAGAAACGCCAAAGAATATCTGGCACACGGGCAATAAGGACACGGATCCCTGGTGTTGGAAAGATAGGGCTGCCCAGGAAAAACGATTAGCCTAGTTCCTGTCCCAAAAGTGGTCATGCACCAGCCGCCAACGCCAATCGCTTGGCGACGGATGACCGACGCCGGATGAGCGTGCTGACGATGACGGCCATGTTGTTGGCAATGACGCCCCAGCCCACCCAGCGCTCAAAGCCGGACCAGCCATGATTGAGACACCGATTGAGTCGACGGGCACGGCGCAGTTGACTGATGCGACCTTCGATGCCATTGCGGAAGCGCTGGGCGGCGCGGAACCAACGCTGCCGTTCATAGCGGCGGCGCCGGGCCGACTTGTGACCCGGTTGCGGCAGACTGACCTGCCGGACGCCCAGGGCACGCGCCTGCTGTTCGTTAGCAGGCGAGAACAGGCCGCGATCCCCACTCACTTGGCGCGGGGCGGCGTGGAAGTGGCGGCGATGTGCCTTGAGACTGGGGATGACGAACTGGGCGTCAGGAGGGTTGCCCGTCAGCACGCGGTACGCCGAGATGAAGCCGCCGTTCACCTCGACAAACCAGACCTTGTGACCGAACTCGGTGTCATGCGGCGGCGCCTTGCCGCGGCATAGGATACTCGTGTGCGGCTCAAACACGCTGACCACCTTGTCCTCAGCCGGCACGCGCAGCCCCTGCACCACGCGCCGGCGGGTCTGATCGACCACCTGCTCCACCAGCGGCACATAGTCGCACAGGGCCGTGTGCAGGCGGTGGGCCAGGCGGACTTTCGACTGCGCCAGGCGGGCGGACACCTGGTGCACCTGCTCCAGCAGCGCCTCGACCACCCCGAGCAGTTGCCCATACCGCCGCACGAGCGAGTCCCTTTTCCCGGCTTTTTTCGGCCGGCGCGCGGCCTGAGCGGTGAGGCGCCCGATCTCGCGCGCCAGGCGGCGCGCTTGGCGATGCCGATCCCGGAACCAGGCCTTGTCCTGGACATAGACTTGCGGCAGCACCGCCCCGGCCCGGCGCAGCAACCGACTGAGCACGCGGGCCGCATCATTCAACAGGCTGCTGTCGGTTGGGTCATGGATGTTGCTCTCGGTGACCGAACTGTCCAGCCGCACCCGACGGCCATCGGTGAACCCCAGCCGCTGCGCCAAGGCCACCACGCGTGTGTGGATCAAGTGCACCGTGCGCGCACTCAGCTGCGCTTCGCGCGCTTGCAGGGTGCGGTAGTTCGGCACCCGCTGATAGTACAGTTGACACACCCACCGCCACGTCATGCTACCACTCACCTCCTCCATCGCCAGGCGGTAGCTCCAGCCCATCCACCGCCGCAGCACGATCAAGCTCCCGCACACCACCAAGGGAACCGCGGGCCGGCCATTCCACGCCGCTTGCGAGTCCGCCGCCAGCCAGTCATGGCGCAGACTCAGGCGCACCTGGGGGTCCCGGAACACCTCGTCCATGACATCGTGCATCTGGCGGTACGTGGGAAGCTGCATCATCTGCTGCACCAAGGGGTTGTGCAGGAACCGCTCATCTTGCGGATACGTTATCATCACCCAATCGTAACTCGCAGGTCTTCCGTTGCTGTGATCACCATCGCCAGTCAGGTGCGGACTTCATCGCGCCGTTCGGCTCAATATGGGTTTTGGGACAGGAACTAGGCTAAAGCCTTGATTCCAGGGGAATAGACCTCACGGTCCATTTACGGTGCTAATGACTTGACCGTGGCATCCTGCATGATGGACCCATCCGGATTCAGCACCCGCACCTTGAACGCCCAGTCGCCGTCGTTTTGATCGACCTTGACCAGCAGTGCGTTCAAGCCCTTCTTCAGCTCGATGGGTGGCAGGTCGATATCGCGCGTGTCGTCTGGCATGTAGCGGCTGATCTTGTTGCGCCAGATTTCCTTGCCGTTCAGCCACACCGCGATGCCATCGTCGGACAGCATGCCCAGCAGGCCCTTGCGATCCTCCAGCACATCCACCCAAATGAACCCGTAGGCGACCGCTTTGTAAGCCGGCGTGATGTAATTCGCCAGGTTGACGCGGTGTGAGGATGGGTCGGTGCGCACCAGTTGCATGAACCAGTCCCCAGGTTTGGCGGTGTATGCAGCTTCGCCACCCGGCATCCTGTCGTCGTCCAGCGTGCCATAGAGGAAACCGGACGACAGCCACCACGTGCGGATGTAACCATCCTCTGACGGCAGGTACAGGTCGATGTGCGTGGCGCTGATTTTGCCGCCCGCGCTGCGCGCGCTGAACAGGGCCTCGACGAACGGGTTATTACTGGTCGCGCCGTCCGGCATGGTGAACGAGACGGTCGCGCCTGTCGTCTCTGTCAGGACGCGCGCCGCGCTGCCATCGTGGTAGGTGACTCGCCAGCTCATCCGCTCGGGCGACAAGGTATTGCCGAGCAAGTCGCTGGCCTTGCCAGCCAACTTCACGTTCTGGCCAGGCAAATACACGCTGCCGTTGCCGGGTGACGTGATGGCGACTTGCGGCGCCGCGTCGCCGGCGGTGATGAGCGTCTCCGCCACGCGTTTGCCTCCCCTGGCGTCGGTCGCCGTCAACCGCACGATGTATTGTCCATTGGCGGTGTACAAGTGGATGACCTCACCATCGGCGCTGGTGTTTTTCATCTTCGCCCCGTCGCCAAAATCCCATTCGTAGGTGATCTTGTCTTTGTCGGGGTCGGTGCTGCCGGCAGCGCTGAACTTGACCGTCAGGGGCGCACGGCCGGCGATGGGGGTGGCACTCAGCTTGACATCCGGCACGTGATTGCCATTCTTGTAACTGATGCGCCGTAAGCCGCCGGAATAGATCGACAGGTAATACAGCATCCCGTCCGGGCCGAATTTGATGTCCACCGGTTCGCCCATGCCCTGGGCGAACTCCTCCACGCGCACGACTTTGCCCTCCTCATCCAGCACTGCCCGGCGTAGCCATTGAATGGAATAGTCGCCGAAGAAGTAATCGCCATACATGCTGTCCGGGAAGTTGGTGGCGAAGTTGAAGTCGCCACCCGTGATCGAGGCGTTGTTGCCCATGTGCGGGTAGTCGTATTCGGCCTTGTCGACGTTGGTGATGTTGACGCCCTTGCAGCCGGGTTTGACCTGGTATTCGGGCCGGTTCAGAATGCCCTCGACACACGGCCAGCCGAAGTTCGTGCCGGGCAGTGCGCGATACAGCGACTCGTAAGTAGCCCAGCCGACGTTGCCAACGTACGGAATGCCGGTCACCGGGTGTACGCCAAAACGGAACGGGTTGCGGAGGCCGTAGGACCATACGCGCGAGCGCGCGCTCTTGGGGTTCTTCGCATCGTAGAACGGGTTGCCGGGCACGCCGGTGCCATCCTCCTTGTTGATGCGGATGATCTTGCCTTGCAGATTGTCGATATTCTGCGCGCGCACGGCCAGGTCCGTGACCTCAAGCGATGGCGCGCCTTCGCCGAAGGAAACGAACATGTACCCTTCGGGCGTCCAGCGGATGGAGTCCACGGAGTGGTTCTCGCGCGTGGATTCGAAGTCATCGAGGATGATCTTGACGCTGGAGCGGCGGATGACGTTGCCGTCCAGGACGTAACGTTCGATGCGCCCCATCACCTTGTCGGGCGAGTCGTGTGGCATGGCCACCGGTTTGTAGGTGTAGAACAGGTACAGGTAGTGATTCCTGGTGAAATCCGGGTCGACGGCGACGTCCACAAAACCGCGGTCGACATAGTCGTTGACCTGGCTGCGCAGATCGATGACCGGCTGGGCCAGCACCGTGCCGTTCACCATCATTTTGAGCATGCCGCCTTTCTCGCCAACCAGGATGCGCCCGTCCGGCAGAAAGGCAAATGCGGTAGGCCATTCAAACACATTGGCGATCTCGTCCACCTGGAAGCCCTCGGGCACGGTGATGCCTGAGGGGCGGGCGGTCGCCGATCCGGCGCTCACGGCCCCAGCGTTGAGGAGTGTGGCGGCAAGCGCGGCGGCAAGCAGCGCCAGGGCGAGTGCGGTGTTGCACAGGGTTGTTCCCAACGAGTGTCTCGATGCGTGGCTAGATGAGTGTTTAGATGCTTGTCTCGTAAGAATGCTCGATAGTGTGCGTCTTGT
>JAMDDR010000263.1 GCA_023488685.1 Chloroflexota bacterium
CCTCCACTCTGGATTTGAGCTTTAACGACCACAGGGCGGCTAATCCTGCGCGCCACCGTCCCGGCTTCCTCGGGCGTGGATACGGCTTTGCCGGCCGGAACGCTCAGACCGCTGGCGGCAAGCAGGGCTTTGGCCTCGAACTCGATGGCTTTCAATGCTACGACTCCAGGTTTGTCTTAAGCTGCTCCAGGAAGGCAGCCGCTTGCCGTCCATCAACGGCGCGATGGTCTACACCCAGTGTGAACGTTGCCGCCGGACGGATCACCAGTTCGGCGTTGACGACGAGTGGACGTTGTTGAATGCTCCCCACTGACAGGATCGCCACCTGCGGCGGGCTGATGATGGCGGTGAAGGTGTCGATATGACCAGGGCCGACGTTCGAGAGTGTGAACGTCGGCTCTTGCAGCGCGGTTGCCGTGAGTGTGCCAGCGTGCGCCTGGTTGACGAGCTGCTCGCGTTCTGCAGCGATGTCCGCCAGCGAGCGCCCGCGCAGGTCGCGCAACGCGGGAATCACCAGGCCACGATCTGTCTGAACCAGCAACCCCAGGCGAATCGCGGGGATCATCGTCAATGCCTGGGCGTCGTTCTGCCAATGGCCGTTGAGCACGGGGTGGTGCGGGAGCGTCTGCGCCAGTGCCAGGGCGAAAAAGTCTGTGAAGGTGACCCGGCTGCCCGCAGCAGATTTGCGGCTCACGATCTGTGATAGATCAACAGTCACTTCCATATGGAAGTGCGGAATGGTGCGCCACGACAGGCTGACTCGTTCGGCCTTCGCCCGCGCCACACGCGCATCTGTGCCACCGCCCGTTGCGGCCACCTGGTTCTTGTGCTCAATGGCTGCCTTGACATCGTCCTCGATGATGCGCCCGTCGGGACCGCTGCCGGCGATGCTCGCAAGGTCGACCTGGTGCGTTTCCGCCAGCCGCCGGGCGCGCGGCGAGATTCTGATCTCCCGCGTTGGCGCCGGAGCGGGTGTGGGCGAATCAACGGCATGCGCTGTCGTTACCGGGTTGTCGTTTGAGAGCAGCGGTGTGGTTTTCTGCGCGTTGTAGTCCGGGTCGATATCGGGCACAATGTCGCTTGCTGGCCCAACCAGCGCCACAACGGTGCGAGGCGGAATCCTGGTTCCGGGTTCCACCAGTGTTTTTCGCAACACTCCCTCAGTCCCAGCCTCGATCTCGACGGTGGCTTTGTCCGTCTCGATCTCGCAGACGGCGTCGCCTGTGCGGACGGCGTCACCCTCCTGTTTGAGCCAGCGTGTCAGCAGGACGGTCTCCGTCGTTTGATCCATGACGGGAATTGCGACTTCGCTAATCATGAGTTGGATTTTCCTCCACTACATATGAGTGTGCGATGATGCCTGTGTGGGCATCAACCCGCTCACGCGAAGATATCGGTGTGCAATTCCTCAAGTGCCGGGTATGGGCTGTCGATGGCGTATGCCGCCGCGTCGTCAATGACCTGCCTGGCGTCGCGCTCGATCTCGGCGGCCCGTGCTTCGGCGAGGATGCCGCGTTGAATCAGCTCCTGACGGAAACGTGGAATGGGATCGGTCAACTTCCAGCGGTCGGCTTTCTCGCCACCAGCTCCGCCGGCAGCCACCGCGCTGTGGCGCGACCAGCGCACGGTTTTTGCCTCAAGCAGCGTCGGCCCGTCGCCGCGCCGTGCGCGTGCTACGGCTTGGGTCGCTGCGGCATAAACCGCGTCAAAATCACGGCCATCCACCGTCACGCCGGGTAAGCCAAAGCCTTGTGCGCGCATCGAGATGTCCGGCACGCTGATGGCGTCGCTGACGTGGGTGGAAATGGCGTACTCGTTGTTCTCCACCACGAGTAAGAGCGGCAACTTCCACAGTGTCGCCATGTTCAATGTCTCGTAGAAAACGCCTTCACACGAGGCGCCATCGCCGAAGAAGCACGCCGTCACCGCTCCCGTGCCGTCCAACTGTTGGGCCAATGCCACGCCACCAGCGATTGCAATATGCCCGGCCACAATGGCGTTACAGCCCAGGAAACCGACTTCGGTCTGGCTCATGTGCATCGAGCCGCCTTTGCCCTTGCACATGCCCGTCGCTTTGCCCAGCAGTTCGGCCATCATGGCTTTTGGGTCCGCGCCTTTGGCAATGGCCGCGCCATGACCGCGATAGGTTGCCAGCACCACATCCGTAGACTGCAACGCCGCGCACACGCCCAGCGCCGTCGCCTCCTGCGCAATGTAGGGGTGCGTCGAGCCGCGATAGCGTCCCTCGCCGTATAAGCGGATGGCGGCCTCTTCAAAATAGCGGATCAGCCACATCCGGCGAAATGCTTCGATCTGTTGCTCTGCACTGAGGGTCATAGGTGGTTCTCCCTGTGCGTAAGACCAGACAGGTCTTCTGGTCTACTATTGTCGGAACGACAGGCAGGCCTTCATCATGCCGGCCACATCGGGCAGCGTCGCCTGCTCCAATCGCTGGCTGGCCGCGATCGGCACGTCGGCAGCGGCAACTCGCACGGGCGGACCGTCGAGCGAGTCGAACGCGCGCTCCACCACCTGTTGGGCGATCTCCGCACCCACACCGCCCGTCTTGTGAGCGACATGCGCGACGACCAGCCGTCCGGTCTTCTTCACCGAGTTGACGATGGTGTCGATGTCGAGTGGCGCCACCGTGCGCGGGTCGATCACTTCCACGTCTACGCCCTGTTGCGCCAATTCCTCGGCCGCCTGCAGCGCCTTTGGCATGATTGGCCCCAGCGCCACCAGCGTGACGTCATCCCCCTTCCGTTTGATGTCGGCTTTGCCAAATGGGATCACATATTCCTCGTCGGGGATCTCGCCCCTGGCGGAATACAGGCTGATGCTCTCGGCGAAGACGACAGGGTTCGGATCACGTATCGCCGTTTTGATCAAGCCCTTCGCATCGTATGCTGTGGATGGCATGACCACCTTCAGACCCGGCACATGGACCAACCATGCTTCCAGGCTTTGCGAGTGTTGTGTGCCAAAGCCTAAACCAGCCGCGATGGGCGTGCGAACCACCAGTGGCACCGAGACTTGCCCGCCCCAGAAGAAGCGCAGCTTCGGTGCCTGGTTGGTGATGGGATCCATGGCAAACGTGGTGAAGTCCATGAACTCCAGTTCGGCGATGGCAGGGCGGCCGGCGATGGCCAGCCCGATCGCGCAGCCGACGATGGCCGCCTCATTCAGCGGGCAATCGCGCACGCGAGCCGCGCCGAATTCGTCATATAGCCCGCGCGTCACACCAAAGACGCCGCCGTATTTGCCGACGTCTTCACCCAGCACCACGATCTTGCCATTGTGCCGCATCTCCTCGCGAATGCCTTCGTTGATGGCCTGTGCGTATGTCAGTTCTCGCATGGTCCATTTCCTTGAAGTGAATCAGTCATTGAACGACTTGACGATCAAGTCACGCATCATAACCGTCTCCGACACGTTGTCGACTTCATTGCAGTGTTCCCAATCCTGCCAGACGTATTCGACGCCCACGTATCCCGAGTAGCCGGTCTGCTTCATGGCGCGTATCACACGTGGATAGTCGATGACGTTCTCCTTGAGCGGCGCCTGCAAACGGGATCGGCGTGCGCCACGAGCGTGGAAGTGCGAGGCGTGCTTGACGAGCGGTTCGACGTCGTCGTCGGGGAAACCCTGAGACGCGAAATGTGTATAGTCGAGCGTCAACGTCAGCCCTGGACACGACGTTACCAACAGCAGCGCCTTCTGCGGTGTTGGAGCGAGCGACCCAACGTGAGCCTCGACCGAGAACACGATCCCGACCTTACTGGCTTGTTCGGCCCGCCATGCCAGCTCGTCTACGCAACGCTGGAGCGACGTTTCGAATGTCTCTCCCTGCCAGGCGACACCCGGCAAGCCCGTCATGTGCGGCGCGTTGCAGCGCAGGGTGAATTCAAGCATGCGAAGAAAAAGCTCGCGCCCCTTGCTGCGCTCGTTCGCGTCAGGATGATTGGCTGCCATGCTTTCGAAGGAGGGCGCCTGGAAGAAGATGTCGGCAATCTCCAGCCCAACATCGCCAACCTTATGTGCGAGCTCTTTGGCCGATGCGGCCAGATGCGGAATGACGTGGCCGGGCTGAAGGTGGGAACGGGTCTCGAACAGCCCAATATCGATGCCACGAAAACCGAGTAATGCGACGAGCTTGAACGCCTGATCGTGGGTAAGAAGCGGGAAGGTAAAGTCAGCACACGCGAGTTTCAGTTCCATACTTGGCCTCCGATTCCTGACCGCCAGATTATAGATTGCATGCCGATCGGCATGCAATCTTTGCTGGCTTTATTGGTGGATGGCCAAATGACAGCGTTTTAGCTGGTGTAACGGATCAGGGCAGCGTGGCCATATAAAGCATGTGGCTGTCGTGTTGCTGTCGTGTTAGTGTTTCGTCCGTCCGGCGCGACTCATATCGAGAGGCGCAATCCCGAGCCTGTGCGCGGGCGACGTGGGAAGCAGCCGGCAGTCGCCGTGGCGCCAATCGGCGAACTGCGGATCCTCAGGGCATATTCCGGCAGTGGATTGCAGGCTGGTGCCTTCAGTCTCTGTGTAGGCGTCAAGCTTGACGCCTTCGACGCGACCCGCCGCACTGTAAAAGATATTGCGGCTGAGGCGCGTCACTGCATCGATGCCTATCAAGCGAATGGCTCCGCTCGCATACAGGATGTTTCCTTCCATGCAGCAGTCATGACAGCGTGGAAATGTCACCCTGGCGTCACCTTCCACGATGCAGACGTTGTGCCAGATCGTGTTATTCCACGCCATGTGGTTGTGCAAGGGCCAGGGCACCCCCACTGACAGGTTATCGGCCACAACGCAATCCTCGGCCTGTTCGTCCAGGTAATAGCCGTGCCGCTGTGCGCCGTCATTCCTACCGATGTCATGGGCGATGTTGCCACGCACCGTCGTCCCTTTGGTGAACGTGACGTAAATGGCTGCCCCATCGTTCAGCACCTGCATCACCCGCGAGATGTCGTTGTACTCAATGCGGTGCCCGACCCCGCCGCCACCGCCGATTCCCGTATAGGTGGTGTCCTGAATCTCGTTGTGGCTGATCTCCAGGCGAGTGCCACCGAAGTTCACGCCCATGGCTGCCGGATACATACAACCCACGTGCTGGACGAGATTTTGTGTGATGGCAGAGTCCTGTGCGTTGAGGTAGATGCCTCCTGCGCCCGTGGTATGAGTCGCGCACCCCTCAATCCGTATGCCCGTGCTGGAGGCATCGCCTAGCTTGATGGCGTGCCCAGCGACGTTGCGCACGGTCAAGTCCAGCAAGCTACAGTCTCGCAATAGCCCTGAACCGGTGACTGCGCCATCCAGTTTATGCGCTGCAAAGTCGGCTGCGATCAGTGGGGTATTTGTCACCGATAGCGTCAGGCCCTTGAGGGTTAGGTTCGTGAGCGGGGCGTCTGCCTGTCCGACCAGGTGGATGATGCGCTCCGCGGACGGAACGATCGCCTCGACGTTGTTCATTTCTTCACCTGGCAGTGGCCAGTAAACCAGCATGCCACGCGTGCGATCCAGGTACCATTGTCCGGGCTCAAGCATGCCTTCCCGCACATTCCACACGACGTAGGTGCGGGCGCGCTCCATCCATTGGCCGAATCCTCCCGGCGGATGGCCGGCTGGATTGGAGAACGTCAGTGTTTGCGTCGCCGGATCCATGGATGCCAGCCCAACAGATGAATCGTCCCAGGCATGGTAGATCGTTAGCTCCGCGTTCTTGATGTCGAGCCATGGCCCCAGATCACCCTCTTTGTACCTGAGCCTGGTCAGCTCTTCTGCAGTCGGTTTGCGCTCCCAACCGCCATAGGTCGTGCTCATCCAGCGCACGTCGAACCGGCTGAGGTGCGTGAACGCACCCTCCCGTGGCAGACGCGCGCGCGGGCAGAACCGCCCATTCACCTGCAACATGCGGAAGTCATACTGCCCTGCGGTAACTGCGGGTAGTTTGGCTACCCAGAAGCGCTCGTCGAGCGGATCCCTGGCCCAGTTCGTGATGGGGTGTCCCCCATACAGCACCGGCACCTCGCCAGATGCTGCTTCGACCATCAGGCCGGAATCACAGGCATCGAGTTGCAGTGATACATCGTAGTACACACCGCCACGCACGACGATACGCTTGGGGGCTGCAGGTCCGAGGGTACGTGCGGCGTCGCGGGCGCGGAGGAACGTGGCAAATGGACCATCCGTATGGCTGGCATTTGGCTCAGCCAGGGTGCCCGACCAGTGGTCGTCGCCGTGCGTGCTGATGTAGAACGTCGTGTCGGTCACAGTTATTTCCTCCTTGGGGTTGCCTAGCCTTTCACCGAGCCAAGCGTCAAGCCGTGGACGAAGTAGCGCTGCAGGAACGGATAGACCATAAGGATCGGAATTGTGGCGATGATGATCTGTGCCGCGCGCATCGAGCGCTCGGATAACTTGGCAAATGCCTCCGGGTCACGGATCAGATTCTGTGTCATACGTGCCAGCACGGTGGTCTGGAGGTAGGCCTGCAACGGGTAGTTATCGGGCGTACGCATGACGACCAACGCGTCGAACCACGAGTTCCAATGCCCCACCGCTGCAAACAGCGTCACCGTGGCCAGCGCCGGCAAAGACAAGGGCACATAGATGCGGAATAGAATATCCCAGTGCGAAGCCCCGTCCACAGTTGCCGCCTCGCCCAACTCCGCCGGCAGACTGCGGAAGAAGTTCAGCATGATGATGATGTTCCACATCTGCACCATGCCCGGGAGGATCAATGCCCAGATTGAATTGATCAACCCGAGTGACCTGATTGCCAGGTACCAGGGGATCAAGCCGCCGCTGAACAGCATGGCAAAGATCAGAATCCATTTGAAAAAGCTCTTCCCGATGAACCCCTCGGCGAGTGAAAGCGGGTAAGCCGTCAGGATAACAATCAGCAGGTTGATGCTGGTGCCGAGGATGACACGAACGAGCGAGACCAGGAAGGCCCGGCGAAATGCCAAGTCCTCGAGGATCTTCTGATAGTTTAACGAGGTGAAGTTGATCGGCCAGAACGTGACCAGATTTGCCAGCGTAGATGCGCGATCGCTGACCGAGATCGCCAATAAATGGATGAACGGCAGTACACAGAACAGGCCCAGGAACACGAGAATGACGTAATTGAACCCGTCGAAGACTTTTGAGCCAATGGTGCGGTCCTGAATCATCTCAAGCTACTCCCAATTGCACAAATTGCTAGAAGATGCGGTAATTGGCGATTCGATCAGCCAGGTAATAGGAGAGGGCGATCAACACCAGGCTGATGATGCCCTTCAGCAGGCCCACGGCTGCGCCCAGGCTGAACTGCAGGCCGAGCAGGCCGGCACGATAGACGTAGGTGTCGATGATATCGCCGGTCGCATAGACAGCCGGGTTGTACAACACCAGGATCTGCTCGAAACCGGCATTGAGCACACCACCCAGGCTGAGTGTGACCATTAGCACGATGGTCGGGGCGATACCCGGCAGCGTGACGTGCAGCATGCGCTTCCAGCGGCTAGCACCGTCCACAGCAGCAGCCTCGTAGAGCGTCGGGTCAATACCCGTCAATGCCGCGAGAAAGATCACTGCGCCAAAGCCGAACTCCTTCCACACCTCACTGAAGATCATGGTCGGCTGGAACACTGAAGCATTGGTCAGGAAGGCAAGGCGTGCGAGGCCTATCGCCGCCAGCGCATTGTTGATGATGCCCTGCGAAGCGAGAACATCGAGCAACATACCGCCGAAAATGACCCACGAGAGGAAGTGCAGGACATAGCTCAGCGATTGGATCGTTCGCTTGAACCAGGGAATGCGCACTTCATGCAGCAAGAGCGCGAATACCAAGCTGGCGACCTGGCCGAAGGTAATTTTGCCGACCGCTATCGTGACGGTGTTTCTCAACATCTCCCAGATATCCGGTTGGGAGAAGAGTAGCTCAAACTGGTAGAAGCCGACCCAGGGTGACTTTTGAAAGCCCAAAAGTGGCTCGTATTTCTGGAATGCGATGACGATGCCGTACATTGGGTAATAATGAAACAATACCAGGCCAATGAGGGCAGGCACCAGCATCAGGTAAAGTGGCAACTTGCGCTTGACACGCCAACTGCGGACTGCTTTCGCTGAAGGTTTTGCGATGGATGAAGATGTGGCCTTCGCGACGCCCATGAACAGCACTCCTTACGTTTATGGCCGAGGATCTGTCGCCCTGCGCGGACGACTCGGCGCGAATCGGGTGGTAAGCCCGACCGCTTTTGCCGTCAAATGGCTGAGGGTGTGCCTCAGCCATTTGACGCCGTGTTGATTACTACCCAACGGAGCCATTCCCCGTGACGGGTGTACTTTCTGACACATGAATGCCATGGGTCATTGGTGCGAAAGCCACCAGGCGTTGATTTCCTCGGTGATCTTATCACCGCCCTGACTCTTCCAATCCGCAACGAACTTCTCCCAGTCACTGACCGGAGCACCGCCGGTGATGATCTTGATGTAGGCTTCGCGCTCGATCTTCTCAAGCCGGGCGCCAGCTTCAGTCATGGTGGCGGTTGGCGCGCCGATGAACTGGTTCACGATCTGGTCGTCCATGGTCTGAAACTTGAGTGAGTTGGCAGCCCTGGTCTTCGTCGAGATGCCATCTGGATCATTGACCGTGTATAGGAGATAGGGGTTGAGCGTCTTCGGGTCAGCTTTGAGAAGCTGATTCATCTTCTCGTCGGTCATCTGTTCCATCGCGGGGTAATACCAGGTTGGATAGCCTGCGCCGCCTTCATAAAACTCCGCGGTCGTGCCGATGCCTGCTTTGACCTCCCCGTTTTCCTCGACGTAGTCAATTCCCTCGACCTTCACATGGGAGCCGATGACGGAGGCGGCTTGCATGTCATAAATCCAGTTGAGATGGTTGATCACCGCTTCGATCTTGATTGGATCGATTCCCTTGAGGAACGCACAGGTGCTGCCAGCTACCTGGAACGCTGCGCGACCGCGCTGGCCGGTTGGACCAGCCGGCACACGGCCTGATACCCAATCGGCCTTGGGATCATTCTTCTTGCTGTCCGGTAGTGGCCAGCCAGGGCTCCAGCTCGGTGCGAAGTACATGCCGGCTTTGTTGCCAGCCAGATTCTCGGCCGCCTTGGCTGCGCCCTTTGTCACGAATTCTGGTTCGATCAGTCCTTCTTTGAACCAGTTGGCCAACACCGTAAGGGCGTCGGTATTTCCGGGCAACGTGCTGCCATACGCCAGTTTGCCATCGCCGGTCTTGACCCAGTAGGTTGGCATCACACCGAACGCGCCGAAGAAGGGGTCTAGGCTGCTGTTCCAGGTCGCCATCCCTTCGGATCCGGCTGCTGAGATGCCCATGGTCAGTTGCTTTTTCTCTTTGAATGCCTTGGCGACGTTGTAGAGATCATCCAATGTGTCGGGCATCTTGAGACCCAGCTCGTCCAACCAGTCCTGGCGAACCCACAGGAGCGAGTCATGGGCGGCGTATCCCCCATTGGAGAATGGAATGCCATAGATACGACCACCTTTGGTGATCGGAACATAGATCTGCCCGGTGGGATACTCCTTGTTCTTCTTCGTCAGGTCGCTGGCGGTTGTCTCCCAAATATCGGTAATATCCTCAAGTCTGTCAGCATCGAGCAGCTTGCCGAGGTTGACACCACCCAGCCAGGTGAAGAACTCGGGCAAATCGTCGGCGGCCATCGCAGTGGACCAGGCTGTTGGGCATGTCTCGCTGCCCTTACAGGCCCATTTCGGCTCGTAGTAGACGCCGATTTCCTCCTTGAGGTAGCGCGACATCACATTGTCCGAGATGGTATCGTTGCCGTTGAACTTGATGCCCTGGTTCATGTCGTAGTTCTGAGTGATGACCAGGTTGTCATATTTCTTCGGCGCAGGCACAGGACGGTCGAGGAGCCAGCGACGCGGGTCACCCTTGGGGAACATGCTGTCGGCAGACGACGATGCAACAGCCTCAGTCGGTGCCGTTGTCGCTTCTGCCGCTTGCGTTGGCGCCGTGGTAGCACTTGGCTCGGCGGGTTTCGGCGCGGATGTGGGCGCAGCCGTCGGAGTGGCCGACGTGCAGGCGGCAACCGCAAGCCCGGCTGTAGTCAGCGCAGCGCCATGCAAGAACGCTCGTCGTGAGATTTTCGTCTTCAGGGCTTTCATAGGACCTCCTCTCGGTTCAAACGAGTTTGGTAGAATCTTTGGAACGGCAGATGAGCGAAATGCCTCAAAGCTTGATGCAGAGGTGTTTCTAGCATATCTCCAGGGTTGCCACAAGACACTTGTGGTGACATCTGAGGGACGCCTTTATGGCAACCTGTGACGGTTTTTTGCGATGGTTTCCGATGAACTGGTCGCCTGGACGCGTGACGCACTGACGCATGTCTATAACCTGGCATTCTTGCAGCGTCATGTGCAGGCAGCGTGTCTGAATGGACAGTTCGGGCACCTGGATGGCGGCAGCGCATTACAGCAAATGCTGTTACAGACGATTGAGCGGCTCAAGCCACCCGAAACCATCTCGCCCAATGCCCCAGCGTTGCGTCTGTTCAGCATCCTGCGCTTGCGCTACCTGGAAGGTCTGACCCAGGCGGAAGTTGCAGACGAACTGCACGTGAGCTTGCGCCATCTCAAGCGTGAACAAGAGCGTGCCGTCGAGGCTGTCGCAGCATTACTGCTGGAGGGGAGCGAGCGCAATCAACACATAACATCTGACGTCGGAGACCTTTCCGAACACGCGGCGTTCAGTACTCGTGGCATCGCTCATAAATCGGTGTCAAAACAGGAAGTGGTGCGGGTCGATGAGCTCTTGCGCACGGCGGCGAGTGTGTTGGATATGGTCCTCCAGGCTCAGAACCTGCATCTCCAGGTGGTGCTGGACACTCAGTTGCCGCTGGTGCGCGCTGACCCCATGATTGTTCGGCAGTTGCTCATCAGCGCACTCGGTTGGACGATGCGTGGGATCAGCGGCCAGACGCTCACGGTTCATTTGTTTAGTGAGGACGAGGATATCGTCTTGCGCCTGCATAAACCTCAGGCCGCTGAGACAAGCATGATCGAGGGAGAGCTGGGTACGGTCCAGCAGTTGGCGGAGGCTATTCCGGCCAAAGCTCAGATCGTGACCGAGCCGGGTTCAGGCAATCGGGAGACAACGTTGGAGATCCGGATGCTGGCGCAGGAGAAGCGTTGTGTCCTGATGATCGACGACGACCCAGACGTCATCCAGTTGATGCAGCGCTATTTGCAAGACAGCGACGAGTTCTACCTGGTGGGTACGACACAGCCTGAGGACGCTCTGAGACAAGTCATATCCCTGCGGCCAGCCTGCATCCTCCTGGATCTGATGATGCCGGGTCACGATGGTTGGGAACTGCTCAAGCTGCTCAGACTGTCCCCCGAAAGTGCCATGATCCCGGTGGTTGTGAGTTCCGTGCTCAGGGAGCCTGACCTGGCGCGCGCATTGGGCGCGACCGATATCCTGCCACGACCCTTTACAGCCGAGCAGTTGACCCAGACATTGCATATGGCGATTGCAAGAAACCCTGCCTAATCAGCCTATCTGGACTTGTGCTGCTACGTTCACGCCGGGGAGCGTGATCTTCAGTAGCGCTGCAATGGCCTGGGTCAGTTCATTGACGGACAGGCCATTACGACAGGAGAGGGTCAAAGAAGGGGCGATCAAAGGATTATCCGAAACCGTGTGGCCGCTCACGATACACATGGGTATGCTACGGAGGTTTGGATCTTTCTCCAATTCGCGCAGCACCTCAAAGCCGCTCATGCTGCCGAGTGCAAGATCCAGGAAGATGCCGGCGACCGGCAGGTGATCGGGCGAGCGCAGCAGTTCGAGCGCTTGTTCGCCGCTGCGTGCCCTGACAGGGATGACCATTTCGAAACCGGCCAATCTCTCAGGTGGTACCGTTCGTAGCATGCGGCTCATCATCTGAAGCGCATCTTCATCATCTTCGATAATCAGGACTCTGGCCGCGTGTGACATACCTGGCCATCCGGTATCTGGTCCCTGTGCCGCGGCGGCAGGATTAGTGAGGATCTCAGCCAGGGTCTCATGTATTTGAGCTGCTGTGACCGGCTTCGTCAGGTAGCGGCGTGCCCGTTGGTGGTTGCCTGTGCCTGACGGCTGTGGATCAAACCCGATGGTGCCAGGTACGTAGCAGTGCAGCACTGGAATCCCTGCCAACGCCTGCAGCCAATACGGTGACAAGCTATCAGCACTGTCCGGCTCATTCACCAGTACGGCTTCTATAGGGCTGTGCTGTTGCCATATTCTCAGGTCATCCAGCTTGGGGATGTGGTGTACTGAGATGCCATGCAGGTAGCGTTCGAGCAGGCGTGATAGTAAAGGCTGGCGCTCAACAACAGCTAAAACACCCACCTCGTGTCGTTGCGCTATGCGCGGTGTGCTCCGCACGGGCAGGTCCGGCATGACAGCCTGGACCGGCAGTGCGAAATAGAACGTGCTGCCAACATTCACCTCGCTTTCGACCCACATACGGCCGCCGTGCAATTCCACAAAACGCCTGCTGATTGCAAGCCCGAGGCCAGTCCCCTCAATCTTGGAGGAACCGCCCAACCGGACGAATGGCTCGAAGGTGCGTTGCAGATCTTTTACGGCAATGCCCCTACCAGTGTCCGTCACACTGATGACGACTTCCTGAGCCTTGCTTTCAGTCGGTCCCTTTAAGCCGGATCGCAACCGGCTGGCGCGATCGGCCGATTCCCCATTGTGTGGATCGCCTGTGTCCGGCCCGCGCGAGCGTGCCCGGACGATTAACCCGCCCTTCGACGTGAAGTGCAAAGCGTTGTTCAGCAGGTTGAGCAGGACCTGGCGCAGGCGCGTGCGGTCCGCCTGGATGGATGGCAGATTCGGTTCCACGTCGATGTCGAGGCTCAGTCCGTGCGCATGCGTCAATGGCTCAATGTCGGCAACAGTGGAGCTGACCAGTTCTTCCACGCTCATCGGTTCTTGTACGATCGTCATGTAGTTCACGTCCATCTGGCTCAAGTCGAGGATATCATTGACCAGCTTGAGCAAATGCTGCGCATTACGCTGAATGACGTGAAGGTCTGCCATCAGTCCGGTGGGCAAGTCGTCCAGGCCGTATGTGCCGGGGCCATTCAGGATGACGTCGCTGAAGCCGATGATCAAGTTGAGTGGGGCGCGTAACTCGTGGCTGACCGAGGCGGCAAACTCCTGTTTGGATTGGCGCGCATCCTCTGCAAACTTCACCATCACTTCCAACTGCTCGTTAGCGCGCGCAAGAGCAAAGCTTGTCTGGTGCAATGACTTTAGCGCCAGGGCCAACTCGGCGCTCTGGTTTCGCAGTTCATCGGCCTGGCGATGCGCCATCTGATACCCTTCGCTCATCCAACGCAATGTGCGGAACAATGCTCTCACCACGATTTGAGTCAGATAGACGAGCCCCGCAGCCGGCAGGACTGCCGCGATGACCTGACTCATCGAGAGAGAAGCTCCAGGCTGGTAAAGTGCCAGTGAGCCCAATGCAATGGTAACGCTCCCTACGGCTAGCCAACCGGCGGCAGGCCCGATAAGCAATGTGACCAGCGCGCAGGCAATCCCCACCCATGCTGATGAGGAAAGCCCTGTATCCGCCAGGTAGTGCAGCGTCGCCAGGATCAGCGTGCCCCAGGCACACAGCCATAACGCCAATCGCTGCCGGCCGATCCAGTTGAGAAAAGCGCTGCCGGCCATCAGAACGAAGACGGCAATATAGATGGCTGTGAGGATAGGGTTGAACGCTGTAGGGGGAACTGGCGTTGTTGTGAGTCCCATGCCGATCAAGCTGGCAACGAGGAGTATGATCAACCCGCCCTGATTCATGATTTCAATACGTAACTGCAGTAGCTCAGTCTTGAATCCATCATCATCTGGGGACATGCGTTTATTATCCGTCAGGGCAGGCCGATGACGGATCCGTCGAGCCACGCGCTTAGAGGATGTGCCGTCCCCGTTGCAGTTGGATGTGCCAGGCTTTGCGCCCGGACGCATCGACAGCCACGATGACTTGCATCAGCCGGTGCTGCGGTAGCTCGAATGACGCGCCAGCGCCCGATACTGGGGTTAACGCCGGTGGCAGATAGACATAGTGATGCTGCCGTGTGCCAGCCGGGCCAGAGCACTCGCCTGACAGTTTATCCGTCAGTGGGTCATAACTGAAATGCTCCAGCCCAATCGCCCCTGTCACGTGGCGATCTGTGCCTACCCAAGTGGGCTGTGCATGGGCCGCTGTAATGATAAACACTTTGCAGGAATAGGGTGGTAATTCGACGTCGACAGCATGGCTTGGGCCGAGCAATCGCTGTTCCCAGAAATCAAACCACAGGTGGTCGCCAGGGTCAATCCCGATATCGGCCGGCGCCAATGATAGGGTCCGTGGCTGCTGCGCCCAGTTGAATAGCCCCAATACCTGATGCGGCTGTCCTGCGGCCTGGGCATCCAGAAGCCAAATACTGGGTGGGTCGTTCTGCAGCAGATCGACCGGTCGTGCACACGGACCATATACCGGTAGAGCGCGTGTGAAGATGCCCCATCGCGCGGGCGATACGTTTTCGACCACACCCCCGGTCAACCAGGAGAACCCCGTCAGCGCACCGAAGCTGGTCCACATGCGCACACGATCCAGTGAAGCAGCCATGCCCAATTCCCCCTGGTCGACCCAGGTGAATGGGAATAGTTGTGGGTCGAAGAACTCGTGGTCCAACTGGAACCAGCGCTGGTGGTAGTAGTAGCGGGTGCAAGCCTGACGCACCAGTTGCGTCTCTATTCCGCCGCGCCAGTCGCAGGCGTGGCGGAACCCATCCGCGATCCCGAGGACTGGTCCCGGCGACACCATGCACGCCTCGATGAACACCTTTGGCCCGACGCAATCGCGCACTGCCTGGAATCGGCTGCGGATGCCCTGGGCCATAGTGTGCGTGTCGTCGGCGCTTTCGTAATCGTCGCTATTGAAGTCGAACATCAGGTATTCGTAGCCCCAACGCTTGACAGCCATGGCAAACACATCCGCCGCCAATTGATCATATTCGGGTGGTCCGCTGCGGATGTTGAGGAATGGCCGGCACACGAGAGCAGGGCGGTAGCCGTGCTGCCGGAGGTCACGCACGTGGGCTTCAATGCCACGGGGGAAATCCCGATGGCTGTCGTATACATCCGGCGTAAAGCCTGCTTCGTATATGCGATCGACCAGCCCGTCAGAGGATGGCGCAATGTCGAGGTTCGTCCACTCACATCGACGTCCGACCATCCCAGGCGGCCCTGAACTCAGCCCGGCGAACTGGGTCTTGAACGTGTCCAGGCCATAGGGTTTGAGGTAGGTATCGACGACAGTGCGCATGGTCTGAATACGCTGCTCGGTGAGCGGGTGATGCTCGGGATGCTGGCCAGTTGGGTCGCTGCCATAGGCTGAGAAGATGCCGGCGTAGGGTGGGAAATGCAACGGGCGATCGATATATCGTTGTACCAGGCCGGCATACTGGATCAGCCCGCGATGCAGATCTGTGGCCGTGAGGATGAGCATTCGTTGCAGGTGGAACGTCTGGCCGGGGCGCAACCGTAAGGGGCGCTCGTGCGTATCGGCCCATAGCCAACCGCCCAGCTCCAAACCAAGTTGGTTCTGATGCCGCAAGAAGCCGATGCTGGCGCACGCGCTGGCGGGTTCGCCGATACCGGCCACGATGGCATTGCCGCCAGGCTGCCCCAGGCCGATGCTCCAGTAGCCCTGATGGAACTCGTCCAGTGGGGTGGGTACCCGCCATGTGGACTGGGGGGTGTCCATCCACAACCCGTTGTTTAGGATAAGGGCGTGCTCAGGATCAAGTGCGGCGTGGACGGTCGAGCCGGCACGTGGGTCTGCGTGAAGCGCGAATAAGCGCAGCAGATACTGGTCCTGACTGGCGGTATTTGTCACCGACATCCAGACGGCTGCGACGGGCTGCTGTTGATAAACGACGCCGTTCCATTCCACCTGTAAGTTGCTGTCACAGGCAGACACGATCCGTAGACCCTTATAGCTGCCGCAGCGGTCCTCGCCTGAAATTGGTAGCACATCGAGCGCTTGCCAATCCGGACTGAATGATGCAATACCACTGGCCGGCACGAGGCCAGTGCAGGCGGATGTCAATGTAAGCGCGGGGCTGTCGCCAGCAGGTGCAATAACAAGGTCAACCCGACCGTTTGCGAACGAGACGCGTGCTTGCTGCGAGTCCATGCCAGTGCCTCCTTGCGTGTTGCTTCGATCATGCGATGGGTCGATGCCGGGTCACTTATAGCATGCAAGCAGATAGGCTGCAACCTGGATCGCGCGCCTGGCGGAGAGCGGGGCAGCCGCACGCACAGTTCGCACGGCTCATCATGTGTGTTGCTTGCCGTCAGGCATAATAGCCCCGTCCAACTTAGTTGCGATAAGCACGGCATCGGTCAGGTCGGCCCCACTCAAATTTGCCCCATAAAGTTTGGCGTCCATCAAATTGGCCTTGGTCAAATTCGTCCCGGTGAGAATCGCATGATCCAATTTGGCGCCAGTCAGGTCACACTGAGTCAAGTTCGCCCCGGCGAGATTGGCTTCCTGCAGATTCGCCCAGACCAGACGTGCTTCGCTCAAGATGGTCTGGGGACCCGTTAACGTAGCACGACTGAGGTTTGCCCCTGTCAAGCTGGCATCAGTAAGATTGGCGCCGGTCAGGTCAGCCTCGCTTAAATCTGCCCCGGTCAGGTTCGCGTGGCTGAGATCGGCGCCTGCCAGATTCGCCTTGCTGAGTTTGGCTGAAAAAAGACCAGCGCCGCTGAGATTTACACCGCGCAGATCGGCTGCATGAAAGACGGAATAGGCCAGCTTGGTTCCCTGGAAATCACGCCGCCCTGTTGCATACTCTGCAACCAATTCGGTATCGTTCATGATTCACCTCTCCTGTTCGCCGTGAATGGCGGCTGTCGCTTAAAAAACCGGAGTTGACCCAGTGGCATCACCGGTTAATCCCACAGGTGGCTACATGCAGCCGCCATTCCAGCGCGACACGATATCTTAATGATCCATGGCTTTAGCCGGTCACACTGCCGGATCGAATCCGCGCTACTGTACCGGCATCGGTCGACCGGCTAAAGCTTTTACCCCATCATGGTTGGTGCATTGCTTTTATGCGTGCATGGCTTAATGATCAAGCGCACTTGTGATCTATTGCAGGACGATTGGCATGCGGTACATGCGAGGCTGTCCTGGCAGAAGTTTCACAAAGGTGAAGGGAGTCGTGTGTGTGTTCTCTGACATGATCGCAGCAACTACGATTGTGTTCGTCTGCACCTGCAATGTCGTTGTGACCTGGAACTGCAATGTTAGCGGAACCGTCATTCCTGCCCCCACGGCGACATTGTTCCATACCACCGTGTTGTCCTGGGGTGTGCCGCTGCCGGTGGCACTACCAGGCACATAAGCCAACCCAGTTGGCAGATATACCGAGACGTCAGCGCTCGTGTCGCTGGCGCCTGTGTTGCGTAGCGCAACCTTGACCGTTGCCGACTGCCCAGACCATAGCGTGCTCGGGGCTACTGTTACGTTCGAACTCAACAGGTTATCCGCTAACGGTTCTGCGAGTGGGTCCAGACCGCTTTGGGAGAGCACTGGCTCGTTGGAAAGCTCCCCTGGTTTGTCCGTTGTTGCATAGCTGGTAAGCACGATCATCTGGCCGCCACCAGGTGTAATGCTGAGGTTGTAGGTGGAAGCCTGGTAACCATGCACCATGAACAAGAATGTGCCGGCGCGCGGCGTGATGAAGTTGATGGTATCAGTAGTCGTCGATGGCTGCGTGCTCTTCAGATCCGGCCGCCCGAAACTGCTTGGGTACCAGACATACAGATCCGGGTCGCCACTGAGCGGTGTGAGTGTGGCGCTGACGCTTACACCCGCCGCGAAGTGGACCAGGTATGGGACCAGCCCGGACTGCGGTACTGACGCTGGTTGCAGCAACAGGCTAGCGAAGTCCATGGCCTGGCGATCCAGATGAGAGATATTTGACGCAGCATCGGCGACCCACACGCCTACGAAGTGTGTGCCGCTCTCCGCACCCAGTGTCCAGGGATAGTTGGCCTGGAAGGGCACCCATCCGCTGGTCTGCACGATCTCCCAGTGTGGCAGCGGCGTCGTGACCAGTTGCCACTCGCGCACATTCATGCTGGTCACTGACACATTGTCTGTCGCGGATATATGCAGGGTCACACTGGTCCCGGTCAATACATCCGACTCGTCGATTTCCACACGCTGCACCGTTGGTGATCTGTGATCCATTGGCAGTGGTTTCGGTATCAGCAACACATCCGCCCGGCGCTGCAGCACACCGTTACCGGCTACAGCGATATAAGCATTGTTGGTCACCAATGTAGGGAGCCCGACTGTTCCGGATACCACCGCCACGAACACCAACGAGGTCTCACTGTCGGTCGGTACATTCAATGTCCACGTCAGCATCCTGTTCTCTGCGGCATAATGCGTATCGCCGCCTGTCGCTGAACCAACCACATAGCTCAGCGGTGCCGGCACCACATCCGTCACTGTTACACTGGCATCGGCAGTGCCGCTATTGATCAACCTAATCGTGTACGTCACCTCTTCACCAGGCGCCAGCGTGCACTGTGAGGCCGCCTTGTACGACCCCATCAAGTTGGGTGCGGACGCCGGTGGCGACGGGGTTGTTGGCGACAGGGTCACCCGCGCGAAGCGCATGAAGTGCAAGTTCTCCGACATGAAGAGCGCCACGATCGTCACGGACGTGTTGGACTGCACTTGCTGAGTTGGCGTGATCTGCAATGTCAGCGGAACAGTGGCGCCCGCGCCCACCGCGACGTCGTTCCACGAGACTGCATTATCCTCATAACTGCCACCAGTGCTGGCACTGCCGGGCACGTATGCCAGCTCGTTCGGCAGTGCGACGGTAACGTCCACACTTGCGGTGCTGCCACCCGTATTGCGCAGTATGACCGTGACCATCGCTGTCTGTCCCGGTCCCAGTGTGTTCGGTGACACTGTGATGCCTGAACTCAATACATCAGACGCATCGTCCGCAGCCAGGCCAACATATGTGTTGCTCAATGGAAACAGCAATGCTGCCAGGATCGAAAACCACGTCATCATTCGCCGTATCATCGACCGCTTCTGCGCAGTAGAGCATTGCAGAAATGTCGTATTCACAAGTATGCCTCCTGTGTCTACCTGACGAATCTTCAAGCCCCCCGCTCGTTGTCGAACGATCAGAACCGAGTGATCTTCTATCTATTCAACCCATTCCAACCTCCTGTCCAGATGTGGCAGAGCCTTTGTGAAAGCTGGTCTGCCACATCCAGGCGAATGCCTTTTCACAAGATGATCCAACTCATGCGCGAGCGACTGGAGCAGGAACGACCGGGCAGTGTTGATGAAGAAATGGTCACCCGGGAGCATGTGCAGCGTGAAAGCATCGGTGGTTTGCTCTCCCCACGCCTCCAAGCGGGCCCGGCTGATAGAAGCGTCTTGCAGGCTACCGTAGACGGAAATCGGACAATCCAACGGCGGACCAGCACGATAGACGAACGTCTCGGAGATGGCGAAGTCCGCCCTCAGGATCGGCAGTATCAATTCTTTCAGTTCCGCGTTCTGGAACACTTCGTCGGGCGTGCCATTCAGGCTGCGCACCTTCTCCACGAATTCGGCCTCTGGCAGGTGATGGATGGGTGCTTCGACCTCTGGGGTTTGGGGAGCGCTATGTCCCGAAACGAACAGGCAGACGGGGCACGGGCCGCCGATCGCACGCAGGTGCCGCGCGAGTTCAAAGCTCACCAGGGCTCCCAGACTGTGGCCAAAAAGGGCAAATGGCTTGTCCAGGAGTGGGGACAGGGCTTCGGTCATGGCATGCACCAGTGGCCCGATGCTGGTATAGAGTGGCTGGTTCAGCCGTCTCCCTCGTCCAGGCAGTTCAACGGGGCAGACTTCGACGTATGAAGGTAGGTCAGTGTGCCATGCAGAGAAAATCGAAGCGTTGCCGCCTGCATATGGGAGGCAAAACAGGCGCAGACTGGCCTGCGGATCAGGTTTGTCGTACGCTAACCATGTGTTCATCTGCATATTACTCACGCCGGCCTCCTTGCCAGGATGAATCCACGAACGAATGTTGCTAGCCCGGCAACACTGCTTGTTTCTCGACTGAAGGGATGAGCGGTTCAGTTCGCTCGAATGCCAGGAATGCACGGAAACGCGGGCGTAGCGACACGACAATCGATAACAGTGCCATGATGGTTCCGCAGGTCACATAGATCAGTGGAATGTTTTGATCGACCAGGTCCGTCACCACACCGGTCAGACCCAAGGCGATGGGGCTGAGGCTGCCTGAGATGGTGTTCAACAACCCGAACACGCGGCCGCGCATATCGCCAGGCGTGGTGATCTGCAGTAGCGTGGTGATGATGATCGTGACAAAGCCGCTCACACACCCCCCCAGGAAGGCGAGCGCCACCGCCGCGAGTGGACTGGTCGTCAAACCTAACAGACCATAACCAATCGATTCCAGGATGATGAATACGACCATGAGCCGGCTCCTGTTTTTCCCGGAGATCCTGATGGAACCAACGAGAATGTAACCGATGATTGAGCCAATGCTGTAAGCTGCCATCAGAAAGCCGTACCAATCCACAGTGGCTTTCAGGTGGTCCTCTACATAGAAGGGCAATAGCATGATCACCGGCACGGTGAAGAAACTCAACAAGGCCGAAACCAGAACGAGTTCTCTCAAACCGTGTGTGCTCCAAACGTAGCGAAACCCTTTGACCAGGTCGTGCCAGAACGTGCGAAGCTGGCCGGTTGCATCGGTTGCGTGTTGAGGCAGTGACTGTGGGATATGAATCATGGAGACACATGCCGCCGAGAACAGGTAAGTCAGGCTGTTGATCAGGAAAAGTAATGGCGCACCCAGCAGGCGGAACAGAGTGCCTCCAATCCCCTGGCCGATCAAAACGGCGGCCTGGACCGAGAGCTGGCTGAGTGAGTTCGCGCCTGCGACATTCTTTTCAGGCACCAAATCGGGTATGGCCGCGGACATCGCGGGGCCATAGAATGAGCCGATTGTGTCGCCAAGGATGGAAACAACGACGAGCCAGATCAGGATCACCTCTACGGAGCCAGGGGCAAGAAACATTAGCGCTGCCAGAGAGAGAATGGAGATGCCGCTAATGGCCTCGCTCAATAAAATGATGCGACGGCGGGAATAGCGATCTGCCCAGGCTCCACCGATAGGGCTCAGAATGATCGCGGGCAGACTTGCCAGCATGAGAACCATTCCCATCAACGTTGCGGAATCTGTGGCGTGTTTGACCCAGAACAGCATGGCAATATCAAAGGCCTGCGCTCCCAGGCGACTGACCGACAGGCCCATCCAGAGAAGGACAAAGTGCCGGTTCATCAGTTTGATTTGCTGTGCCATGTTGTTACCTCACTCCTGAGATACCCCAACGGGCTGGCTGGTCGTTCTCATGTCCGCTCCTGGATGCTCGTTTGTCTGCCCGTTTTGCCGGCTGGTTCCGGTGCCTGTGCTGTCGCAGTGTCGAATGACCGCGCGCAGCTCTGCTGCAAAGTCTTCGAGCAAGCGTTCGATGGTCATGCGCTGGTGGATGTTCGTGCTGTAAAGACAACGGAGGCTCAGCTCACCACCTGTCACGATGGCAACAAGGTTGAGCAGGACCGTACGAATAGCGCCAGGGCTTTGTTCGGCGCCGAATGACTCGTCCGCGATCCGGAAGGGGAACCAATGCGCCTCTGGTAAATAGTCGAACTGGCCCAGATAGTTGAAATCCACCTCAGGCTGGTGTAACGCGGCCAACTGTCTCTGAGTCTCCTGGTCGCTGCAAAGGTAACGCAATAAGCCATAGCCAATCCCATGATTGGGAATGCGATCGAGTTGTGCCTGGATCGAGCCCAATGCCAGGATGGGATCATCGTCGTTGCCAAGTGTTAGTCGAACCGGGAAGCTGGTCGTGAACCAGCCGATCGTGCGGGACAAATCGGTATCCTCGAAAATGGGTTCGCGCCCGTGTCCCTCCAACTCAAACAGTAGCGTGGGCTTGCCGGTCCAGTGTGCGAACGCCTTGACCAGCGCCGCCAACAATACGGCATTGATCTGAACACCGTGGGTTGCCGGAACCTGGTGTAAGAGCACTTCGGTTTCTTCTGCGCTTAACGAGACTGTGACGTGATCCATCGATCCATAGGTGTTAAGCCCGTCCGCGCTGTCGACCGGAATAGCCGGAACTTGCTGCGAGCCTGTCTCCAACCAATAGCTCAACTCACGCCGGGTCTGTGGCGAATCTGCATACGCCATCAACCGTTGTGACCAGTGTTGGAATGACGTGGTCTTGGCGGATAACTGCGCTGGCTCGCGATGGCTCAACTGGTAATAGATCGTTTGGAAGTCGTCAAGAAAGATGCGCCACGACACGCCATCGAATACCAGGTGATGCAGGATCATAAGCAGTCGCGCCGGTTGCTCCGGGCCCAGGTCGAAGTAGGCCACACGCACGAGCGGCCCGGTGCTCAGATTGAAGCTGCGTTGAAACTCTGCCGCGTGTTGTTCAATGGCCCGGTGCTGGTTCTGCGGCGGGATTGATGAGAGATCGACGAATGAAACAGGCAGCGGCTCATCCACGGCGGCGTGAAACTGTAGCCATTCCGAGCCCGACTTTGTGAAGCGTAGTCGCAGTGCATCGTGGTGTGCCAACAGACGCATGACCGTTTGTTCCAGCAACGCCATATCGAGCGGCTGCCAGACCTCGATCAGCATGGAGCTGTTCCAGTGATGCGGGTCAACTGGGTGGCGCTCGAAGAACCAGCGTTGGATAGGCGTCAAAGGCACCTGGCCCGTGACAATATCCTGTTCGGCATGCAGCGTCGTTGCTGCGGCTGCCGCAGCAACCAAACCCTCGATCGTCGGGTTTTGAATGAACTGCTTGGGGGTGATGGTCAGTCCTGCCTGGCGGGCTTTGGCTATGATCTGAATGCTTAGAATGGAATCCCCACCCAGCTCGAAGAAGTTATCGCGCACGCCGACCCGCTCGACGCCTAGCACACGTGCCCAGATATCGGCCAAGGTGCGTTCCTCGCTTGTGTGCGGTGCGATGTAGGCCGATTCAAGTTCAGGTCGGGACTGTTCCGGGACGGGCAGGGCATGCCGGTTGACCTTCCCATTCGGCATTAAGGGCAGCGCGTCCAGCACCACAAATGCCGCCGGCACCATGTACTCCGGCAGCTTTTGCCTCAGGGCCGCGCGTAACTCACTCACGAGTGTAGGATTGCTGACTTGCGCCGCCTGGCTGGTTGCCCACAGTCCCGCGTCCTTCGGCACGACATACGCGACTAGGCGCTTGTTGCCAGGTACGCCGGGCATGTCTTCCCGCGCCATAACAGCCGCTTGGCGCACGGTGGCGCACTCGCTCAACGCCGCTTCGATCTCGCCTAGCTCGATGCGGAAGCCGCGCACCTTCACCTGCTCGTCTGTGCGGCCCAGGAATTCGAGGTTGCCGTCGGGCAGGTAGCGCACGAGGTCGCCGGTCTTGTACAGCCGAACGCTGGGTTCGCTACTGAATGGATTGGAGATGAACTTCTCAGCGGTCAGTTCGGGGCGATTGAGGTAGCCGCGTGCCAGGCCTTGCCCACCGACGTGTAGCTCGCCGGGCACTCCGACCGGGGCAAGTTGCAGATGGCGATCCAGCACATAGATCTGTGCGTTAGCAATCGGGCGGCCGATCGGTACTCGTGCACGTGTTTCGCCGGGTGGAATCGGGTATGCACTGCACCACACCGCGCACTCGGTCGGGCCATATTCGTTATACAGAGATGTGCCGGGCAGCACACGGTAATGGTGTTCGATCAGGTCCTTGGGGCAGGCTTCGGCCGCGACGATGGTGGTGTGCAGTGACGCCAGTTGCCCGGGTTGCGCGTGCGCCAACAGCAGGCTATAGAACGATGGGAGACTGATGACGTGCGTGACCCGGTGGCGGGCAATCAGGCCAGCGAGCTGCAAGACATCCCGCTCGGCGTTGTGCGGAGGAAGGATGAGCGTTCCGCCTTCACACAATGTTCCGAAGATACCGGCCACCGAGCTATCAAATGCAAACGACGACAGCAACAGGAAGCGCTCCATAGGCGCCGAGTAGTACAGTTTGCGGGCGTGGATGGAGTGGACCAGGTTCTGGTGCGTGATCAGCACTCCCTTCGGTTTGCCGGTTGAACCGGACGTGTAGATCACGTACGCCAGGTGCTCGGGCGTAGCCTGATTGGCGACATTGTCCTCGGAATATTGGCTGATCAGGCCCCAATCGTCATCCAGATAGATGGGCTTTGCCTCATCCAGCGACAGATTCCCCGCCAGATGTCGCTGGGTCAGTACGACGGACATGCGGGCGTCCTGCAGCATGAAGGCCAGACGCTCTTGCGGGTAAGCGGGGTCGAGCGGCACGTAGGCGCCGCCGGCTTTGAGGACTCCCAGGATTGCGATGAGCATCTCAATGGAACGCTCAACGCAGATCCCGACCGGCATATCCGGCTTAACCCCCAGCGTCTGCAAGTGGCGCGCCAACCAGTTGGCGCGCCGGTTCAACTCGTCGTACGTCAGGCGCGTTTCGGCGCAGATTGCCGCCACCGCTGTGGGCACACGCCGGGCCTGCGCCTCGAACAGATGGTGAGCGCAACGATCGCGTGGATACTCTGCCTCGGCGGCGTTCCACTCTGCCAGCAGTTGCCTGCGCTCAGTCTCGGTGAGCAGCAGCTGGGTCGCAATCGACTGATCAGGGTGCGATAGGATCCCTTGCAGCAGAGTCTGGAAGTGCCCAATCATGCGGTGGATCGTCGGCGCGTCGAACAACTCCGTGTTGTATTCAAACGACCCGCCGATCTCGCCCGCGTCCTCCTGCATGGACAGTGTCAGGTCAAACTTGGCGATCTTACTGTCGGTCTCCACCGGGTTCATCGTCAGCCCGGGCAGGTCCAGGCTCTGCACCGGCACGTTCTGCAAGACGAACATGACCTGGAACAGCGGGGTGTGGCTGAGATCACGAGTGGGTTGCAATGCATCCACCACCATCTCAAACGGCACGTCCTGGTGTGCATATGCGCCCAGTGCTGTCTCGCGCACACGTCGCAGCAGTTCGCGAAAGGTGGGGTTGCCGGACAGGTCGGTACGCAGTACCAGCGTGTTCACAAAGAAGCCGATCAATCCCTCGACCTCGGCACGGTTGCGGTTGGCGATGGGGGTGCCAACGCTGATGTCGTCTTGTCCGGTGTAGCGAGACAACAGCGTTTGGAACGCTGCCAGCAGGGTCATGAACAACGTCACCCCTTCTCGCCGGCTGAGGGTTTTGAGCGCGAGAACCAGATCCGTGGGCAATGTGAATGGCAAGGTGCTGCCTTCAAATCCCTGTATGGGCGGGCGCGGCCGGTCAGTGGGCAGTTCGAGCACAGTACTCAGTTCTGATAACTGCTGTTTCCAGTAAGCGAGTTCGCTCTCCAGGTGCTGTCCCTGGAGATGCTGCCGCTGCCAGTGGGCGAAGTCGGCATATTGGATGACCAGTGGCGGGAGCGGCGATGGACTGCCGGCCACTGCTGCGGCGTAAAGTGCCGCCAACTCCTGAATGAAAACACCGATTGACCAGCCATCGGACACGATGTGATGCATGGTTAACAGGATGATGTGTTCATGGTCATCCAGTCGTAGCAGCGTGGCACGGATCAACGGCCCGTGGGCCAGGTCAAAGGGACGTTTGGCTTCCTCGGCTGCCAGACGCCCCACTTCTATTTCTTGTTTTGCTTGCGGCAGTGCCATCAGATCCATCACAGGCAGAGGCAATGTCAGGCATGGCGCGATGACTTGCGCCGGCTTGCCCTCAATCGCCACGAATGTCGTGCGCAGGTTCTCGTGTCGCTGCACGATCTCGTTCAGGCTGTGTTCAAGGGCGTCTTGGTCCAATGTGCCCGAGAGCCGTGTCGCGGTAGGGATGTTGTATACGGGGCTATTCGGCTCTAACTGATCCAGAAACCACAGCCGCTGTTGGGCATAAGACAGGGACAATGGCCGATCTCTGGGCGCCGGTGTGATCGGCGCCGTGTCCAACCCAATCGCTGCCTGGCGAGCCATACCCACCCGTTGCGCCAACCCCGCCACGGTAGCCGTTTCGAAGAGATCCCGTAATGGCACCTCGGCCTGGAATGCCTTGCGCACACGCGAGATGATCTGCGTCGCCAGCAGCGAGTGGCCGCCCAGTTCAAAGAAGTCGTCCGTCGTCCCCACGCGCTCGACGCCGAGCACCTCGGCCCAGATGCCGGCCAGTATCTCCTCAGTCGGAGTGCGCGGCGCCACGTACTCATTCTCTTCCATCTCCCGGTTCGGTTCTGGCAGGGCCCGGCGGTCTACTTTGCCGTTGGGCGTCAATGGCAATGCTTCCAGTGACACGAACATCGATGGCAGCATGTACTCAGGCAGCTTTGGTTTCAGAAATGCACGTAGCTCGCTGATAACGGGCGCATCATCTGGCTGAGTTGGCACGATGTATGCCACCAAGTATTTGTCGCCATGGTCATTTTCGGGTGCCGTGACCACAGCCTCGCGCACCGCTGAGTGCTGTCCCAGGACGGCCTCAACCTCGCCTAGCTCGATCCGGAAGCCGCGGATTTTCACCTGGTTATCCAGCCGCCCCAGGAACTCGATCTCCCCATCGGGGCGATAACGCACCAGATCGCCGGTCTTGTACAGGCGCGTGCCGGGGGCGGCACTGAAAGGGTTGGGGACGAACTTCTCGGCGGTCAACTTCGGCTGGTACAGGTAGCCGCGCGCCAGGCCTGCGCCGCCGATGTGCAGCTCCCCAGGCACACCAATCGGCACTGGTTGCATGTCGTGATCCAGCACATAGACCTGGGTGTTGGCGATCGGTCGCCCAATCGTTGGTGCTGGATCGCCTTGATGCCTGGGTGGCACGCCCCCCGACGTTGTGACGACGGTGTCCTCGGTGGGTCCATAGTTATTGATGAGGGTGAAGGGTAAACCAGGCGCGGGGGAGCGGTGCAGTTGATCGCCCCCCCGTGAGCAGGTAACGGAGAGCGTTTCAGGCGGCCAGACCAACGAGAGCAGCCCCTCGGCGACGGGTGTTGGCACAAAACAGATCGTAATGGCGTGCGCTAACAACCAGTCACGCAGGCGCTGTGGTGTCGCGCGTGTCTCGTCGTCCGGGATGTAGATACACGCGCCAGCGGTGAGGTAGGGCCACAGCTCCCATACGGCTGCGTCAAATCCCGGTCCCGCGATTTGAGTGGCCCGATCACACGGCGACACTGCGAATGTGCGGCGATGCCAGAAGACCAGATTCAGCAACCCGGCATGCTCTATGGCTACGCCTTTGGGCCGGCCCGTCGAGCCTGAGGTGTAGATCACGTATGCCAGATGCCCCGCGTTGGTGCTGTTACCCGGATCGCTCTGGTCCTCCTGGTTGATGAGGGGCCAATCGGTGTCCAGGCAGATGACATGAGCGGGCGTGGCCGGGAACTGGGCGCGCAGGTGTTGCTGGGTCAACAGCACAGGCATCCCGCAGTCCTGTAGCATGAACGCCAGACGCTCCATCGGGTAAGCGGGGTCTAGTGGGACATAGGCGCCGCCGGCTTTAAGCGCGCCCAGTGCGCCGACCACCAGGTCCATGGAACGCTCTACGCACAAGCCGACAGGTGTCTCGGCGGTCACCCCGTGCTTCTGCAAGTAACGGGACAACTGATTTGCGCGCCGGTTCAGTTCGCGATAGGTCAAACGTTGCTTGCCGCACACCACGGCGAGCGCGTCCGGCGTCCGCTCGACCTGGTCGGCGACCAACTGAGAGACGCAGCGATCCCGTGGGATATCGACGTTCGTTTCGTTCCATCCAACGAGCATCTGCTGGCGCTCGCTTTCCGTCAGCAGAGATAATGCTGATAGAACTGGGTCATGCTGTGCCAGCATCTGTTCCAGCAGCGTGCGCCAATGTTCGAGCAAACGAGAGATGGCGGTTGTGTCATAGCGCTGGATGTCGAAGATGATTTTGAGCAACAGTTCACGACCTGGTCCTGCCACGACTGTCATGGGATAGTTTGTCTGTTCGACGGATTGGACATCCTGGACCGTGAGGTCGCCATCTTCGCCCAGGGGGACGTTCTCCACTGGTAGATTTTCGAACACCAGGATATTCTCAAACAACGGCACCCCGCGAGCGACGTCGCTCCATTCCTGGATCTGCACCAATGGCGTGTATTCATACTGGCGCAGCTCAAGTTGTTGCGCTTGCAGTTGCTTGAGCCAGGCCAGCAAGTGGGCATCGGGCGCGACACGCACGCGCACGGGCAGGGTGTTGATGAACAGCCCAACCATGGACTCAGCGCCGGGCAGGTGCGCCGGGCGGCCGGAGACGGTGGCGCCGAAGAGGACGTCTTCCTCGCCGCTATAGCGGCTGAGCAACAACGCCCAGGCCCCTTGAACGATGGTGTTCAAGGTCAGCCGGTTCTGCCGTGCTAGTGACTGGAGAGCGGCCGTCATGGTAGATGGCAGCCGAATTGCCAGTTCAGTGTATGTTGTCTCACCACCAGTGTTGTGTGCGGGACGATCGATACACAATGATGTGGGGGCGGCAAACCCCTGCAAGGTCTGCCGCCAGAAGGCTTCGGCTTTTGACAGGTCTTGTTGTTTGAGCCAGACAATGTAATCCCGGTAAGGGCGTGGTGGTTCCAGGCGACGGTCGTGACCTTGGCGGAAGGCTCCGTAAAAGGCGAAAACTTCCTGGAGCAGGACCGGAACCGACCAGCCATCCAGCAGCGCATGGTGATACGTCCATACAAACTGAAATGTGTCGTCGGTGACCTGGGCAAGAATCTGGCGCATCAAAGGCGCCTTGGACAGCAAAAAACCCCGGCGCCTTTCTGTCTCCAAAAGCGTCTGCAACTGGTCCGCACGCTCAAGAGCATCAAGCTGACGCCAATCCTGCCGCTCCAGGGGCAGTTGCACATGGCGATGGACAACCTGGGCCGGCTCCTTCAGGCTTTCGCCGGCGAAGGCTGTCCTGAGGATGGCATGGCGCTCGATTACCCTTTGCCAGGCACGTTCAAATGCCGGCACATCCAGATGCCCACGCAGCAGGCAACTCAACTGCTCGACGTAGACCCCCGACTGCGGTGCATACAGGCTGTGGAACACCATACCCTGCTGCATGGGTGATAGAGGGTAAATGTCTTCGACATTCTGCATTGCCATATTGGTCCCCTTCTTGATGGATGCGTGCCGACCCGTGATCGTTACGGTGTGGTGAGTTGTTCCTCAACTGCACCAATGTCACAGGCGCTGTCTACATTGGGCGCCGTAGGGATATCAACCGGCCGGAGGTAACCGCGCTGGTCGATGGTGACGTCCTCACAAGCTGCCTGATCGATGGCCGGGCTGCCTGCCAGCAGAGCATGGGTTTCGGTGCCGCCGCCGTTGTTTTGCAGCGGGCCCAACAGTGGATCTCCGGAAAGAGTGGCCCCACAACTATTGTCGGAGATCAGCACATTGGTATTGGTGATCACGCCGCCGTTATTGGTGCAATCCCCACCCGCCAGGCTATTTGCAACGATGGTGTTCGTCATGATGAGCGTTGTGACGGCGAGCTCGACCGAGTTATATACACCGCCTCCTTCGTTCGCACTGTTGCCGCTGATCGTGGTGAAGAGCAACATGACTTCGCCGTCGGTGTTTAACAGGCCGCCACCGTGATTGTCGGCAGCGTTGTTGCTCAGCGTGGCATTTACCATGGTCACTACACCATCGGTGTTGTCTATCCCGCCACCGCCGTAATCTCCGCTATGGGCTGCGTTGCCGCTGATGGTGCTTTGAATGATCGTCAGGGCGCCGACATTCTCTATCCCGCCACCATCCTTATCTGCTAGATTGCCGGTGACGGCACTACGCTCGATCGTCAGCCCACCACTGGCTGCGTTAAAAATGCCACCCGCCCATGTGCTTATGGCAAGATTGCCCACCAGGATACTGTCAGCGATTCTGAGTGCACCCGCGTTGTATATGCCACCCCCGCCTCCATAAGTGAACCCGGTTGCGCTGTTGCTGACAACCGTGCTGGCTGAGATGGTCGCCGTGCCGTTGTTGAGAATGCCTCCCCCTCCATAGATGCCGGTCAAGCGAGTGCTGTGGACCTGGTTGCTGGCAACTGTGGTGTTGTCTAGGACCAAAACACCGTCGTTATAGACGCCGCCACCGCCGCTAGAGCGGGGTTTGTCTCGGTTATCACGGATGATGCTGTGAGTCACGGTGAGAGTGCCTGCGCTTGCGTTATAGACACCACCGCCGCCGCAGTTGAGAATCAGGAGCAAGCTGTTTGTTTCGTTGCCGCTCACGATACTGTTGGCAAGCGTTAACGCTCCCGAGTTGTGGATGCCGCCGCCTTTGGCATTCCTGATGTAGCCGTTGGTAATGGTCAAGCCGGAGATCGTGACAGTCTTGCCCTTATTTACCTGGAACACACGATACTTGTGGTTCCCATCGACGGCTAGCTGCTCTGCGCCGGGCCCCGAAATGGTAAGGTTCTTGTTGATGACCAGTGCCCCGCTGGTGAGTGTGATCGTCACACCGCTGAGGTTGGGGGCAAAGACGATGGTGTCACCCGCCGCAGCATTGGCAATGGCATGGCGCAGAGAGCCGGCCCCCTTGTCGTTGGTGTTCGTCACTGTGATGGTTGAGGCCTGGACGATACGAGCCGGAGCGACCGCCAGACATAGCCCAAAAACGAGCGTCACTGCACATAGGTATCGTAAGCCGAACCACAAATGGATGGCATAGCGAGGGTACATGGTTGTACCCATATTCACGTCGCCGCGCCGTATAGTGCGCATTGTTTAGCTCCCGGCGAACGAGGTTAAACAGGATTCGCGCTGTTATCCGGGTTCGCCAATATCGGCAAGGATCTCAGTCAGGTCCTGCTGATCCCACCCAAAAGCTGAATAGTCTGAGAACAAATCGCTGCCTTTTCCGTTCGCTCCACCCGACTGACAGTGCGTGATGAACGAGCGCAACACCTCCATGAAGTCCTGGGCCAGCTTTCCTATCGTGCTGGCCTGGTGCAACTGCGAGCAGTAGGTCCATTCCACCTGCAGGCGACCACCGGCAACGCCGCCGTTCACGTCAATCAAGTGAGTTCGCATGGCCTGCGGGGTGCGCTCAAGTCCCGTTGGTTCGGGTGCGATACCCAGTGGACCAGTGTCAGACAGTGTTTGATCGACTTGGCCCAGATAGTTGAAACTGATCTGCGCGTGTGGCATCGCACGCAGCCGCTCGACAGTGTTGTGATCCGGGTTGAGATAGCGCAACAGACCGTAGCAGATGCCATGGTTGGGGATGTTGCGCAATTGTTTTTGAACGGTCAGCATTACCTCACCTGGATCGTGGATGCCGTCCAGGTCCAGGAATACCGGGTATATGGAGGTAAAACAGCCGACTGTCCGCGACACATCCACTTCGTTCAGAATATCCTCCCGCCCGTGGCCTTCCAGATCCACTAATAGTGGGGCCCCCATCCACCAGGTTATTGCCTGTGCCAGTGCCGCCAGCAGCACATCATTCACCTCGGCATGGTAGGAAGCCGAGACATCATGCAGCAGCGCGCGCGTTTCCTCTGAACTGAGCGCAACTGTCACGCTGTTTGCGTTCGCTTCGGTGTTCACCTCGGCGGGGTGATCGACAGGGAGGTGAGCTACATGATGGTAGGGGATGCCTTCCACCCAATAGGCCGGCTGTCGCCGTGCGATCTCGGACTGCGCATACTCGCTAAGGCGGCGCGCCCAATCCCGGAATGAGGTGGTCTTGGGTGGCAGGTGCACCCGCTCGCCGCGGCTCAATTGACTATAGACGAGTTGCAAGTCCTCGAACAGGATGCGCCACGATACACCGTCCACCACAAGATGGTGGATGATGATCAACAACCGGCCCGGTTGCCCGATTCCCAGGTCGAAGTAGGCTGCGCGCATCAGGGGCCCTTCCGACAGGTTGAGGCTTGCCTGGAGCGCAGATGCGCGGGCAGTGATGGCGGCACTTCGTTCGTCATGGCGCATGTTGGAAAGGTCGATCCATTCCAGGGGCACTGCATCCATTATTCCTGCGTTCATCTGCTGCCAGCCCGACTCAGCGCGTCCGAAACGCAGCCGTAGCGCGTCGTGATGCACCAGTAGATGGTGCAGCGCAGATGTCAATAACGAGCGATTAAGTGACTGATTGACGGTCAGCAAGATGGATTGATTCCAGTGATTGGGGTTGGGCTGATCCTGCTCGAAGAACCAACACTGGATGGGGGTGAGAGGGACAGGACCTTCGACAACGCCTTGTTCGGCCCGGACTGGCTGCTCTGCACCAGCCACTGAAGCCAATTCAACCACTGTCGGGTGCTCGAATAGTTGCTTGGGTGTCAGATGCAATCCGGCCTGATTGGCGCGTGCGATGACCTGGATGCTGAGGATGGAGTCACCGCCAAGTTCAAAGAAGTTATCACGTACGCCAACACGTTCCACGCCGAGCACCTGAGCCCAGATATCGGCCAATAACGCCTCCGCCTGCGTACCTGGCGCGGCATGCGTCTCCTCCAGCGCTGGTCGGGTTGAGCCGGGTGCAGGCAGCATGCGGCGATCGACCTTGCCGTTTGGCGTCAGCGGTAACGCTTCAAGCATCACGTAGGCTGATGGCAACATATACTCCGGCAGCTTCGATTTCACAAACGCTCGTAGATCACTCACGAGAGATGAGTCACCGTCATCCACCGCGGGTTGCTGGGTTGCCTGTGGCACTATGTATGCGACCAGTCGCTTGTTCCCCGGCACATCCTCCCGTGCCAGGACGGCGGATTGGCGTATGGCCGGGTATTCGCTTAACACCGCTTCGATTTCGCCAAGTTCGATGCGGAAGCCACGGATCTTTACTTGATGGTCAATGCGGCCCAAACATTCCAGGTTGGCGTCAGGCAGGTAGCGCACGAGATCACCGGTCTTGTATAAGCGCGCACCTGGTGCATTGTTGAATGGGTGGGGAATGAATCGTTCTGCAGTGAGCTCCGGCTGGTTCAGGTAGCCTCGTGCTACACCTGCTCCACCGATGTACAGCTCACCTGGCACGCCCGCCGGCACCGGCTGTAGATGCCGATCCAGCACGTAAAGCTGCGTATTTATGATCGGGCGTCCGATTGGGATCACGCTCGGTGCACATATGTCTTCCGGTACGAAGTACACGCAACAACCCACGACCGTCTCGGTCGGCCCATACTCGTTCACCAGCACCGTTCCCGGCGCATGGGTACGCCAGAAGTCGATATGCTCTTCCAGCAGGTTCTCGCCACCGATTACGAATGCGCGCGCTCGACCGTCCGCCTCATCTGGCGTGAGTTGTTGTCCCAACATCTTAAGATGCGCGGGCGTGATCTTCACAAGGCTAAAGCCGGATTCGGCATGTATCGCGTCGGCCAGGGCTGTGACACCTGCATCCTCAGGAAGTACGTGGACTGTGCGGCCAGCCGCCAATGGCGCGAACAATGCCGTGATGGTCAGATCGAATGAAATAGACGAATGTAATGGCGCACCCTGGCCTGCATCGAGCGGATATGCCATGTGGCACCATGTCAGGTAGTTCACCAACCCGCGATGGATAATCAGTGTTCCCTTGGGTTTACCTGTCGAGCCGGAGGTATAGATCACATAGGCCAGGTTCTCGGGTGTGATGCCGCTGAGCGGAGGGGCCTCACTCTCTTGCGCAATGTTGGGCCACCCGTTGTCCAGGCAGATCACTTGTGCATGATGCGAGGGTAGGAGATCGTACAGCCGTTGTTGTGTGAGCAAGACGGTCACCTGGGCATCTGCGAGCATGAACCCCAGGCGCTCGCGCGGGTAGCTGGGGTCGAGGGGCACATAAGCCCCACCGGCTTTGAGGATACCCAGCAGACCGATCACCATCTCTGGTGAGCGCTCGACGCAGATGCCGGTCAGCTTCTCCGGCCCGACGCCGAGTGACCGCAAGTAGTGCGCCAGTTGATTTGCCCGTCGATCCAGTTCACCGTACGTCATCACCGCGCCTTTGAACAGTAGTGCGGGGGCGTTGGGATGGAGTTGGGCTTGGATTTCGAACAACTGGTGTGCGCACAGCTCGCTCGGATACGCCGCTGCGGTGTCATTCCAAACAACGAGCACCTGCTGTCGTTCGGCCTGGGTCAGCAACGGCAACGTCGAGACAGGTTGGTCAGGATCGGCAACGATGCCTTGGAGCAAGACCTGGAAATGCCCGATCATGCGCTTGATCGTCGTTGCGTCGAACAAATCAGTGTTGTATTCAAAAGCGCCGCTCAGCCGGCCTTCCTCTTCGAGCATGAACAGGGTCAAGTCGAATTTGGCTGTGCCGCTGTGCGCTTCGACCGGGCTGACCGTCAGGCCGGACTGTTGCTGGTCGTGCTTGCGCGCCTGCAACAGGGTGTTCTGGATGACAAACATCACCTGGAATAGCGGTGAATGACTGAGGTTGCGCTCAGGCTTGAGCGCATCCACTACCAGTTCGAATGGCACATCCTGATGGGCATAGGCACCCAGCGCTGTCTCTCGCACTTGGTGCAGCAATGCGCGGAAACTTGGATCTGCGGCGAAGTTGGCGCGCATCACCAACGTGTTGACGAAGAAGCCAATCAAAGCTTCAATTTCGGCCCGGTTGCGGTTGGCGATGGGGGTACCCACGTTCACATCGTCTGAGCCAGTATAACGATGGAGCAGCGTCTGGAACGCGGCTAGCAACGTCATGAAACCGGTTGCTCCCTCCTGCCGGCTCAGGTTATAGATTGCTTCGGCCAGTTGTGGCGACAACTCAAATGTGAGGTATGCACCCCTGAAGCTCTGCTCAGCCGGTCTTGGTCGATCAGTTGGAAGTTCGAGCAGTGGCGGACTGCCGCTCAACTGTTTTCTCCAATAGTCGAGTTGTTTCTGTAAGACCTCGCCCTGCAACCAGTGGCGCTGCCAGTGCGCAAAGTCGGCATACTGGACGGATAGCCTGGGTAGCGGTGAAGGCTGGTGAGTAGAAAAGGCCTGATATAGGGTGACCATCTCCTGTACAAGCACGTTACTCGACCACTCGTCACCAATGATGTGGTGCATGGTCATGTGCACGATATGGTCTTTATCACCTAGCCGCAACAGGCTGGCACGCAACAATGGACCATGGGTCAGGTCAAACGGCGTTTGTGTGTCAGCATTCACATGGCGCAATGCTTCCGCCTCACGCGCGGTTGGGGGCAAATGCCGGAGATCGACCATGGCGAGGGGCACGCGCAACTCGGACGCAATCACCTGGGATGGTTGGCCACCAATCGTGCGGAAGGTGGTGCGCAGGCTCTCGTGCCGCCGCACGATCTCATTCAAGCAGCGTTCCAATACGACTGTGTCCAGCGATCCTATCAGGCGGATCGTTTCGGGCAGGTTGTAGGAAGGGCTATTGGGTTCCAACTGGTCGAGGAACCATAGGCGTTGTTGTGCGAAAGACAGCGGCAAAGAACCATCACGAGAGATGGGTCGAATCGGTGGCACGGGCGTAACGGACGTCGCCCGTTGCGCGATATCAACGTGTTCCGCGAGTGTGGCCAGTGTGGGTGACTCGAAAATGTTCCGTAATGGCAGTTCCACAGCGAACACGTCACGAATGCGCGACACGACTTGCGTTGCCAATAACGAATGCCCACCCAGTTCGAAGAAGTTATCATGAATGCTGATTTGAGATACCCCCAGCACTTCGGTCCAGATGTTGGACAGCGCCTCTTCGACCGGCGTGCGTGGGGCGATATACTCACCCTCTGACTCGCGGCGCGACCAGTCGGGCGGCGGAAGGGCCTGCCGGTCGATTTTGCCGTTCGGCGTCAGTGGCAAGGATGCCATGATGATGAAAGCGGATGGCGTCATATAGTCCGGCAGACGCTGCTGGACGAACCGCCTCAAATCACCAGGAGTTGGCGCGAGTTGCTCTTGTGGGCTGATGTAGGCAACCAGGCGCATGTCACCGTCGCCGGCTTCGTGTGCCACGACGGCTGCTTCGCGCACATGCGTGTGCTGGCTCAGAACGGTTTCGATCTCCTGGGGCTCGATGCGGAAGCCGCGTATCTTGATCTGGTGATCGAGCCGTCCCAGGAACTCGATGTTGCCATCATGCCGGTAACGGACCAGGTCGCCTGTTCTGTACAGGCGCGCGCCAGACTCACCGCCGAAAGGATCAGGGATGAATTTCTCGGTAGTTAAATCGGGCCGGTTGAGATAGCCCCGTGCCACACCTGGCCCCCCGACATACAGCTCACCCGGCACACCGATGGGCAATGGCTGTAGGTGCCGGTCCAGGTTGTAAAGCCGGGTATTGGGAAATGGGCGCCCGATCGGCACCACTTGATCCCCCGCCAGATCCAGCGTCGGCGATGCGTATATCGCGCTCTCAAAATAGGAACTGTCGATCGTAGCCTCGGTCAGGCCGAATGAGTTGATAAGGCGCGTCTGTGGTCCGCAATAACGTTTAAACGCCCTGTATTCGTCAGCCTGCCAACTGTCTGACCCGCAGACGAGCAACCGCATGAAAGCAAGGTTCTGATTGGTTCGCTTCAGATACTGGATGAGCTGGCGCAGCACTGCGGGCACGAACTCGGCACAATCCACCCGTTCGCGCTGCATTAAGTCATAGAGCCATGATGGGTCGAGCAGCCACTCGCGCGGGCACAGCACCAACTTGCCGCCAGAGCATAGCGCGCGGACCCAATCACCGCTGAAGACATCAAATGCGAAGTTGGCCATCTGCAGGTGAGCGCGCACTGAACGCAATTCATAGGCCTGCTCCCAGGCGTGGTAGGCATTGACCAGGCTGTGGTGGGTGATCATCACGCCCTTGGGTTTGCCTGTGGAGCCGGAGGTGTAGATCAGATAAGCCAGGTGATCGGGCGTCGTGTACAGGGCGGGATCATCGGGAGGTTCTCGAACGATCTCTGGCCAATCCTCGTCGAGACAGATCGTCTGGGCTGTATGAGACGGGAGACGCTGTACGAGATCAGACTGGGTCAGTATGACTGGCACGGCTGAATCTTGTAGCATGAAGCCCAAACGGTCTTGGGGGTAAAGCGGATCGAGTGGCAGGTAAGCGCCGCCTGCCTTCAGCACACTCAACACGGCAACCAGCATGTCAAGAGAGCGATCGACGCAGATGCCGACGATTGTTTCTGGCTTTATACCGCGTTGGCGCAAATGATGCGCGAGTTGGTTGGCGCGTGTGTTCAGGTCACCATAAGTCAGCCAGTGATCTTGCCAAACGACGGCCTTGGCAGTAGGCGTGCGCCTGGCTTGATCCTCGAAATACTGGTGGATGCAGCGGTCCGGGTTGAAGCCGTCATATGTGTTGTTCCACTCCGCCAGCAGTCGATGCCGTTCGTCCTCAGCCAGCAGCGGCAGGTGGTCGATGCTGTCGGCGGGATCGGCGACAATCCCTTCCAACAGTATCCGGAAATGTTGCAACATCTGGTTGATCGTCGTCGCATCGAACAGGTCCGTGTTGTACTCAGCAGACACATCCAACCCATCACTCATCTCAGAGATGGACAGGGTTAGATCGTACGTGGCCGTTCCGCTGTGCGCTTCGATCATGTTCAGATTCAAGCCGGGTAGTTCCTGTGTCTGCGCCGGGGCATTTTGAAGAATGAGCATCACCTGGAATAACGGCGAATGACTCATATCGCGGCTGGTCTGCAGCACTTCCACCAATTGCTCGAAAGGCAAGTCCTGGTGGGCATATGCTTCCAGGGTTACCTGGCGGACTTGCTTTAGCAGATCACGAAAGCTTGGGCTGCCAGAAAGATTGGTGCGGATCACCAGCGTATTGATGAACAACCCAATCAGCACTTCCAACTCGGTGCGGGTACGATTGGCGATGGGGGTGCCGACGCAGATATCCTCCTGTCCCGTGTGCCGGTAGAGCAGCACCTGGAACGCCGCCATCAGCGTCATGAATAGCGTGCATCCTTCACGGCGGCTCAGCGCCGTCAACGCCTGAAGCAGGGAATTGGAGAACCTCGACGATTGGGTTGCACCTCGTGACGTTTGGACCGCGGATCTAGGGCGGTCTGTGGGTAGTTCGAGCACAGGCCGTGCACTGCCACCCAGTTGGCGTCTCCAGTAGTCAAGCTGCTCCTGCAGAACCTCGCCTTGCAACCACTGGCGTTGCCATTGTGCGAAGTCGGCGTATTGGATGGGGAGATCGGGCAACGGGGATGGCTGTCCGGCGGTGAAGGCCTGGTACAGCGTCGCGATTTCGCCGATGAATATGCTCATTGACCAGCCATCCGAGACGATATGATGCATGGTGAACAGCGCTACGTGCTCGTTTTCGCTCAGCCGCAGCAGGCCGGCGCGTAACAATGGCCCACGGGCTAGATCAAAGGGCTGGCGTGCTTCCTTGTCTGCCACCCGGAGCGCCTCAGCCTCACGCTCCGGCTCGGGCACTTGCTCCAGATTCGTGACCGGTAGCGATAACACCAGGCGGGGCGCAATGACTTGCATCAACTGGCCATCCACGCTTGCGAAAGTAGTGCGCAACGACTCATGACGGCGCACCACTTCATTCAGGCTGCGCTCCAGAGCCGCAACGTCCAGTGCGCCTGCCAGCCGCAACGCCGATGGGATGTTGTAGTAAGGGCTATTCGGTTCAAATCGATCCAGGAACCATAACCGCTGCTGGCCGAAGGAGGCTGGAAAAACAAAGACCTCCTCATCCGCATCATCGGCAGGGATTTCGTTTGTGGCACCGGTGAGTATCGCCGTTGGCTCGATCATGGCACCCTCTCCGTTACATCTTTTTCTTGTGCGGTGCTACTACTGGATGCGTGTGGTGTGCGCTGAGCCAATGCCGATCGCTTTGCGCGATGTCGCTCTCGTGGCAACGGTGTGATGGGCGGGGTACCGGGCGGGGTACTGGGCGAGATACCGGGCAGGACACCACCTGGTATCCCAGCTAACGTCTGCGGCTCGATCGTTGGCTGCCAGGCCGATTGAACGCGCAGGGCGAGTTCAGCGACGGAGGGTGCCTCGAATAGCGCGCGTAGTGGCAGCTCTACCTGGCACGTCTCCCGCACACGCGAGATGAACTGGGTGGCCAGCAGCGAGTGCCCGCCCAGCTCGAAGAAACTATCCTCGACGCTGACGCGCTCGACGCCCAGCAGAGCGGCACACAGTTGGGCCAACTGGGCCTCCAGCGGGGTGCGCGGGGCGACATAGGCGCGGCCCGTGCCGGGTTGTCCATCTGGCGCAGGCAGGGCGCGGCGGTCCACCTTCCCGCTGGGGGTCAACGGCAAGGTGTCCAGCGTCACGAAGGCGGAGGGCAACATGTACTCGGGAAGTCTCTGGTGCAGAAAAGCACGTAACTCACTGCTGGTTGGCACTTGATCCGCGTGTGCAGGTATGACATAGGCGACCAAACGCTTATTACCCGGCATCCCTGGTAATCCAGGTGTATCCTCGCGCGCCAGGACAACCGCTTCGCTCAGCGCTGGATGTTGATTCAGGATAGCCTCGACTTCACCCAGTTCGCCATCAGAGCACAAACGCACGCGGTCGCCCGTTTTGTAGAGCCGTGCGCCCGCTTCGGGACTGAAGGGATCGGGCAGAAACTTATGTGCCGTCAACTCGGGGCGGTTGAGGTAGCCACGCGCCACACTCACGCCACCGACATACAACTCGCCAGGCACGCCCAGCGGAACCGGCTGCATGGTTGCATCAAGCACATACACGCGCGTGTTGGCGATAGGCCGTCCGATGGAAGGCACACGCATGTCGGTGGGGTAGCAGCGCGCCATGCTGGCGCATACCGTCGTTTCGGTTGGACCATACGCGTTGTAGAAGGCGCGCCCCGGTGCCCAGCGTGCGACGAGTTCGGTGCTACAAGCCTCCCCTGCCGCGATGACGACGCCAAGTTCAGGCAAACCGCCAGGGTCCAACAGTGCCAGCACGCTGGGTGGCAGAGTGACATGAGTGATGTGGTGTTCATGCATCAGGCGGTGTAGCTCTGGCAACGAGGCAAGCTGTTCCTGGCGGACCAGGCACAGGGTGGCACCGTTGCGCAGTGCCATGAAGGTCTCCCAGACGGAAGCGTCGAAGCTGAGCGGGGCGAACTGCAACACCCGACTCCCCGGCCCGACGCCGAAGACGTGACGATGCCAGGTGGCCAGGTTGCACAGCCCGCGGTGGCGCAACAGCGTGCCCTTGGGCGTGCCGGTGGAGCCGGAGGTGTAGATGACGTAGGCCAGGTCGTCGGGGGTGACGGCGCAGGTGAGGGGGGTGCCCGGCTCGCGCGCGATGGCAGGCCAGTCTGCATCGAGGCAGACGACACGAGCGCCGTGGGCAGGCAGCAGGTCGAGCAGGTGAGTCTGGGAGAGCAGCACGGGCACGGCGGCGTCGGCGAGCATGAAGGCCAGGCGCTCAGGGGGGTAGGTGGGATCGAGTGGCAGGTACGCGCCGCCGGCTTTTAGCACGCCGAGCAGGCCGATCACCACTTCAGGCGAACGTTCCACGCACAGACCTACCACCACACCTGGTCGCACACCGAGCGCTTGCAGGTAATGCCCGAGTTGATTGGCCTTGCGGTTCAGTTCGCGGTAGGTCAGTTGTTGATCTTCGAACGTCACCGCGATGGCATCGGGTTGTTGCTCAGCTTGCGCCTCCACCAACTGGTGGATGCAAGTGTCGCGCGGAAAGTCGGTAACGGTGTTGTTCCACGCTGTCAGGATCTGTTGCTGCTCGGCCGGCGTCAGCAGCGGCAACTGAGACAGGCAGCGTTCGGGGTCGGCGACAATGGCTTCGAGCAGCGTGCGATAGTTGCCAATCATCCGCGCGATGGTGGTGGCATCGAATAGATCGGGGTTGTACTCCACATCCGCTGCCAGTCCTTCGGTTCCCTCGGCGAGCACCAGCGTCAGATCGAAGCTGGCCACACCTGGATCCATCGGTAATGCGCTGAGCCGCAGCCCCGGCAGCAGCAATTCCGGAAGCGGGGCGTTCTGCAGTACGAACATCACCTGGAATAACGGTGCGTGGCTCATGTCGCGCTGTGGCTGGAGGGCGTCCACCAGCAACTCGAAGGGCACGTCCTGGTGGGCGTAGGCGCCCAGCGCGGTCTCGCGCACTTGAGCGAGCAGGTCGCGGAAGCTCATCGTGGGCGACAGGTGTGCCCGCAGGACCAGAGTGTTGACGAAGAACCCGATCAGGTCTTCGAGTTCGGACCGATTGCGATTGGCGATGGGGGTACCGACGCAGACGTCATCCTGGTTGCTGTAGCGCCCGAGCAGCGTTTGGAACGCTGCCAACAGCGTCATGAATAGCGTCACACCTTCGCGCTGGCACAACGCTTTCAACGCCTGCGCCAGTGAGGTTGGGAATGTAAAGGTCTGATGTGCGCCAACGGACGTCTGCACCGCTTGTCTGGGATGATCGGTTGGTAGTTCGAGCAGGGGTGGGCTATGGCTCAGTTGTTGCTTCCAGTAGTCAAGCTGCTCCTGCAGAACATCGCCCTGCAGCCACTGGCGTTGCCAGACTGCGAAGTCGGCATATTGAATGGTTAGATCGGGCAATGGCGAAGGTTGTCTGGTCGAGAATGCCTCGTACAATCTGGCGATTTCGCGCATCAAAACGCCAGCCGACCAGCCATCAGAGACGATGTGATGCATGGTGAGTAAGGCGATGTGCTCATCTTCAGCCAGCCGCAGCAGGCGGGCGCGCAGCAATGGCCCACGCATCAAGTCAAAGGGACGACGAGCTTCCTCACGCGCCAGCCGCACCGCCTCGCCCTGGCGTTCGGGCTGCGATAGGTGTTCCAGGGATTCCGTGGGCAATCGGAGCAGCAGCGTCGGCACAATTACCTGGCAGGGTTGTCCATCTACACTTATATACGTCGTTCGTAGTACCTCGTGGCGGCGCACCAGTTCGTTCAGGCTTTGCTCCAAGGCTGCCACATCCAACTTGCCGGTGAGCCGCACTGCCAGCGGCGCGTTGTAGGCCAGGTTGCCCGGTTGCAATTGATCGAGGAACCACAGGCGTTGCTGGGCGAAAGACAACGGCAGCACCCCGTCACGCAGGGCGGGTTGGATCGGTGGGAGTGGCCGTGTGTCCGCCCTGCGTGAAGCTTCGATCTTATGCGCGAGCGCCTCGACGGTGGGGGTCTCGAACAACTCGCGCAGCGGCAATTCCACCTGGAACGCCTCGCGAATGCGCGAGACGACCTGTGTCGCCAACAGCGAGTGGCCGCCCAGATCGAAAAAGCTGTCCGCCACACTCACTGGCTCGATACCCAACGCTTTAGACCAGATGCCGGCCATGATCTCTTCGGTGGGGGTGCGCGGGGGCACATAAACCACGCCGGTTTCCGCGCGCCCCTCAGGCGCCGGTAGCGCGCGCCGATCGATTTTCCCGCTTGGTGTGAGTGGCAGGGCATCTAGCGTCACAAAAGCTGCGGGCAGCATGTAGCTGGGTAGTTTTGTGTTCAGGTACGCGCGCACCTCGGCCAAGTTGAGCGCCTGTCCTTCAGCTGGGACGATATAGGCCACCAGACGCTTGTCGCCAGGTGTGTCCTCGCGCGCCAGCACAACCACCTCACGCAGTGCCGGGTGCTGGGCTAGAACCGCCTCGATCTCGCCCAGTTCGATGCGGAAGCCACGTAGCTTGACCTGCTGATCGGTGCGGCCGAGGAATTCCAGGTTGCCATCTGCGCGCCAGCGCATGCGGTCGCCGGTCTTGTAGAGCTGTGCGCCCGCTTCCGGGCTGAAGGGATCGGGCAGGAACTTCTGCGCCGTCAATTCGGGGCGGTTGAGATAGCCACGCGCCACGCCCACGCCGCCGACGTACAGCTCACCGGGGACACCTAATGGCACCGGCTGCATGCTCGCATCGAGGAGGTGCAGACGCACGTTCGTGATCGGTCGCCCGACGGGCACTGTCGTCCCAAGTGGATGCCCCTCTTCGACGCGGTACCAACTTGGCCCGACCGTCGTCTCGGTGGGGCCGTAGCCATTGAAGAAAGCGCGGCCCGGTGCCCAGCGCGTTGCCAGCTCGACCGGGCAAGCTTCACCGGCAGCGATCAGCACATGCAGCTCCGTTAATCCGTGCGGGTCCAACAGCGCCAGCACTGCCGGTGGCAGCGTGGCGGTTGTAATGTGTTGCTCGCGCAGCAACTGGTGCAAGTCGTCAAGCGAGGTTAACTGCTCCTGGTGTGCCAGGCACAGGGTGGCGCCACCCGCCAGTGCGCTGAAGATCTCGGCCACCGAGGCGTCGAAGCTGAGCGGGGCAAACTGCAACACGCGGCTGCCCGCGCCGATGGCGAAGGCACGGTCCTGAGCGAGCGCCAGGTTGCACAGCCCGCGGTGGTGCAACAGCACGCCTTTGGGTGTGCCGGTCGAGCCGGAGGTGTAGATGACGTAGGCCAGGTTGTCGGGGCCGGCGTCGCTGAGCAGAGGCGCTTCGCTCTCTTGTGCAATGGCGTCCCAGTGAGTGTCCAGGCAGATCACTTGCGCCTGATAGGAGGGCAGGTGTTCCATCAGACGCTGTTGGGTGAGCAAGACGGCTATCTGGGCGTCTTCGAGCATGAAGGTTAGCCGTGCGCGTGGGTAGCTGGGGTCAAGCGGCAGATAAGCACCACCGGCTTTGAGCACGCCCAGGATGGCGATGATCATTTCGGGGGAGCGCTCGACATAGATACCAGCCAGGCGCTCGTGTCCGAACCCGAGCGCACGTAAGTGATGCGCGAGTTGGTTCGCGCGGCAATCCAACTCTCGATAGGTAAGCGATTGACCCTCGAACGTCACAGCGATGGCATCAGGGGTACGCTGAGCTTGTGCCTCGATCAACTGGTGCGCGCACAAGTTCCCTGGGTAAGGGGTGGCGGTGTCATTCCACTCAACGAGCAACAGATGTCGCTCGGTCTCTGTCAGCAGTGGCACACTGCCTAGAAGTTGGTCCGTATCCGCGGCGAAGCTCTCCAACACCGTCTGCAGGTGCCCCAGCATCCGGCCGATCGTGTCTGCATCGAATCTGCGGCTGTCATATGAAATCTTCAGTTTTAGTGTGTCGCCCGGTCCTGAGACGATGGTAAGCGGGTAGTTGGTCTGTTCAATGGAACGCACATCCCTGATTCGCAGGCCGACATCCAAATGCTGCAGTGCGTCGATGGGATAGTTTTCGAAGACGAGAATGCTGTCGAACAACGGCTGGCCGCGCGGGACTTCGCTCCAGCCCTGGATGTGCACCAGCGGGCAGTGCTCGTACTGGCGAAGTTGCGCCTGTTGCGCCTGCAACTGCTGGAGCCAGGGGATGAGCCGGGCGTGCGGAGGCAGCGCCACCCGCACGGGTAGGGTGTTGATGAACAGCCCGACCATGGACT
>JAMDDR010000138.1 GCA_023488685.1 Chloroflexota bacterium
CGGGCGCATCCGGGGCGGGGCGAAATACGTCGAGCCACTGATAGGCGTCGAAACTGAATAGGGCAGGGTGAACGTAACGCACCGTGGCGAAGGGCGGCCGGCTGCAACAATGCAGCCCGGCGATGGCGCCCGCGACGCGAATCATGGTGAGCGATTCACGCAGCGCTTTTGTGAGCGCCGACGAGCGCGCCGTCATCTCCGTGGACGTGGAAACATCGAGGATGCGCGCCGGCAGGAATGACAGGCACGGTTCGTCCAGCATCAAGATCACCGGCCGCCCAAACAGTTGCAGCCGCTCGATCTGCCATAGCGCCAGCCGGGTCACGTACCAGTTGATGGCGGGAATCACAATATCGCCCAGGCTGTCGCCGGACTTGAAAACGAGCGGGACATCATCGGCTTCGTCCAGGAATAATTGCAGCGCCAGCGTTACCGGACCGACGATCTGTCCCTTCAGCGCGCGGGCGGCGCGCAGTCTGCCTGCCTGCAACATTCGTTCGAACGCGAAGAAACCGGCGGCGTGCGTTTCGTCGAGTTGCGCGGGTCCGCTTTCAAGCGCGCGTAAAAATTCGGTCAACCACTCGCGCTTGATGACATAGCCATAACCCTTGCCGCGGCGAGGTGCCAGCATTGAACTGAACGGCGCGAACGCCTGCTCGATCATCCGCTCTCGCTCGTCGCGTTGTGGCAGTTGCGGCCAGAAGGGCACTTCGGGACAGACCTGCGCGACGAACTCGACCGCCTCGTGCGGGTCGGTCATCGGCAGACTGCCAATACCGGTCACACTACCCTCTGGCAGGAAAACTTGGGAGCCACGAGAGCCATCCATAGGCATATTGATCTACAAGTCAAAACAAAAAAGCCCGACCTTCAAGAGAAAGTCGGGCTGAACAATTCACGAACACCGATCAAGCGATCAGACAAGCCTTGAACAGGCCATCGCTGGTTGCTAGGGCGCGCGAATCATCGTCCACCTCCTTGGTCACGAGAAGGCACGAAACAGACGTGTAGAGGTAGGCGTCCTGGCTCTCACCAGCCGTCAGTCACTCATCCTCGGCGGCCAGATTCTTCTCTGGCAACGGATGACTGGTGACTGCCGTCCTGAGTGATTACAGTTGCGGCACAGCACTGGACTCGAAACGCACGGGGATGCGTCTCCCACCAGCTTCCACCTTTATGCCCTTGCATCCGGGCAGCTCTTTTTCGAGAGCATACGGGTCACCTCAACGATATTCAGTTGTCGAAAAGATTATAGAGACATGTGACTCGAAGTCAAGCCTTTTTTGCCGTGTCCAATCCCAGCGCGCGATCAAACCCGGCTGCATCAGCCAGGTCGATCTTGCTGATGATCACGACGTGCGCCGACTTGAACATGATGGGGTATTTGAGCGGTTTATCCTCGCCCTCCGTCACGGAGAAGAGCACCACGCGCAATGCCTCGCCCAGGTCATAACCCGCCGGGCAAACCAGGTTGCCCACGTTCTCAATGATCAGCAGGTCCAACTCGCCCAGGTTGAGCTTTTCGGCAGCGTGCGCCACCATCTCCGCTTCCAGGTGGCACATATCGCCCGTGACGATTTGCACCGCGGGCGAGCCGGTCCGTTGAATCCGCCGCGCATCGTTGTCCGTCGCGAGATCGCCTACGATGACGCCGCCGCGCACGGACGATTGCAGGTCGGTCAGCATCCGTTCGATCAGCGCGGTCTTGCCGGAGCCGGGCGACGACACCACGTTCAACACCAATAAACCCTTCGATTGATACAACGCGCGATTCCGCTGCGCCAGCACATCGTTCTTGGACAATACGCCCTGGTTGACCTCGATCAGGCGTTGTGGCGTATCGGTCCCAACTTGATTCATGACAGTACCTCTCAGAACCGAGCAATCTACCTGGATGTTCCTTGTAAACGGCGCATCCATTCCGCTCGAATTCATCCCATTCTAGCAAACATTTACATCTGCATATAATTACATCTAGATATGCGCAACGCAATTTCATAAACGAGGTTCATCAGTGAACATTGCCTACTTCGATTGTTTCTCGGGCATCAGCGGCGATATGGCCCTGGCGGCTCTGTTGGACGCGGGGCTTCCTCTGCCATACTTGAAAGAACACTTGATGTCCCTGCAGCTTCAGGGGTTGATGGACATTGGCTGGCATACGGTGCGCAAAGGATCGATGCGCGCAACGGCGCTTGAGGTCAAACTTGCTCCAGACAAACCACCCACTCATTGCCACTGGCCCGAGATCGCTGCGTCGATTCGCGATAGCGCGTTGCCGGAGCGGGTGAAGGACATCAGTCTGTCGGTCTTTCAGCACCTGGCCGAGGCCGAAGCGCACGTTCACGATTGTCCCATCGACGAGGTGCACTTCCACGAAGTGGGCGCGGTGGACTCGATCGTCGACATCGTTGGCACGGCCATCGGTCTTGACCACCTGAACATCGAGCATGTGTATGCTTCGGCGTTGCCGTTGGGCAGCGGGCAAGTCGTCACCCAGCATGGCCTTCTGCCGGTGCCCGCGCCGGCCACACTTGAGTTGTTGCGCATGGCACACGCGCCTGTATTGCCATCTCCGGCACAGGTTGAGTTGGTGACCCCTACCGGCGCCGCCATCCTCGCCGCCCTGGCGCACTTTGAACAGCCGGCCATGTGCGTGACCGGCATTGGCATTGGCGCCGGCCAGCGTGACCTGCCGTGGCCCAATATCATCCGGCTCATCGTTGGCGAACAGCACCAGGGCGAACAACACCACGCAGGAACAGCAAGCCACGTGCACTGATCTCCCGATCGCTCGATCGGGTCGCGTCTGCGCGCCGGTTACCCGGCGCCAGACGCGAGAGGTTCCGGCCGGAAGTAGTTTACAATGTTGGCTCAGTAACCGACATGATCAAGCTCATCATCTTCTTCCGCAAACCGGCAGACACGACGGCTTTCGAAGAGCACTTCGCACAGCAGTATGTCCCAGCCTCAAACGCCATGCCCAACGTCAAACGCGTTACCGTCTCGCGAGCCATAGGTGCCCCGCGCGGCGATCCACCGTACTACCTCATCCAGGAGTTGTACTTTGACGACATGGCCGCGCTCAACCAATCGCTGAACTCAATCGAGGGACGCAACGCAGGCGCCGTGCTGATGAGCTTCGCGCGCGAAATCGTCTCGCTGATGTTCGCGGAAGTCTGGGAGTAAAGAGAGATTAGAGATTAGAGATTGGAGATTGTGTGTCTCAATCTCCATTCTCCAATCTCTAATCTCCATCTCACTGGCGGTAAACCAGGTTTCCGCCCTCTGCATCCACCACCACCTTCGAGGGGGGAGTGTCCAGGGTGAGCAGATAGTCGGCCAGCTTCTCGCGCACGCTACGCTGCAGGATGCGGCGCAAGGGACGTGCACCCCACTCCGGGTGATCGTTCTGCGCCAGGATCCACTCGCGTGCCGCCGGCGTGATGTCCAGACCGATGCCCCGTTCCTGGGCCAGCTTGACTTCCTTGCCAATCATCAGGTCGAGCACGCGGCGTAGTGTGTCGGGTGAGAGCGACTTGAACATCACGATTTCGTCCAGGCGGTTGAGGAACTCCGGGCGGAAGAACTGTCTCACCGCTGTCATCGCCAGCTCGCGCGCCGCTTCACCCAGTGACGAATCACCCAGGTACTGCGATCCCAGATTGCTGGTCAACAGAATGACTGTCTCCGCAAAATTGGCGAGACGCCCCTGCCCGTCTGTCAACCGGCCTTCCTCCATCACCTGCAACAGGATATCCAGGATGCGCGGGTGGGCCTTCTCGACCTCGTCAAACAGCACTACCGCGTAAGGCGACTTCAAAATCTTGTCGGTGAGTTGGCCGCCCCCTTCAAACCCGATGTAGCCGGGTGGCGCGCCAATCAACCGGTTGATCGTATCGTCCTTCTGATACTCGCTCATGTCCAGCGCGACGAGCGCGTCCTCACTGCCGAACAGGAACTCCGCCAGCGCCTTGGCCAGCTCCGTCTTGCCGACGCCGCTGGGCCCCAGGAAAAGAAACGAGCCGATCGGGCGCTTGGGATCTTTCAACCCCACGCGCGCGGACTTGACCGCGCGGCTGACCGCCAGGATGGCCTCATCCTGCCCGATCACGCGCTGTTGTAACGACTGGGTGATCTGCGCATACTTGGTGCGTTCATCCGCGCCCAGCTTGGTCACCGGGATGCCGGTCATCAGGCTCACCGCCAGCGTCACGTCTTCGGCGTCCAGGCGGTTGCCATCCTTGACCTGCGGCTTGAACGCGGTGGCGCTCTCGCTCGACTTCACCACGGCACAGGCGCGATGCATCACCTGCACCGCTGCCCCAGGCAGTGGCCGGTCGCCGATGTAACGCGCCGCCAGCGACGCCGCCGCCTTGGCCGCCTCATCCGACACGCTCAACCCATAATCGCGCTCGAATTGTGGTTTCAGGACATACAGCATCTCGACGGACTCTTTCTGCGAAGCGGGAGGCACATTCAGCACATGTGAATGCTCCACAACCGTCGTGTTGGGTTTGATCCGCTCCGTGTAATCGGCGTCAGTCGTGGTGGCAATGATGACGGGAGAGGATGCGCCACCGGCCTGCCCCGCCACAAATGCCTTCTGTAAATCCTTGGCCGCCGCAGGCAGGTCCGACCGGGATGACGCGCCTAGGAAGCGGTGAATGTCCGCCAGGAACAGAATACCGCCCTGCGCCTGCTTCAAGGCCACCTGCATCGCCAGCGCCGGGTTGTCCAGCCAGGCCGCATCGCTGACTTCGACGACACTCTTCACATTCGCCGGCCCCTTGCCCTCGGCGACGAGTAGCGCCAGCGATTGCACCAGGCTGCGCCGCCCGCTGCCTGCGGCGCCGACAAGAATCACGTGGCGATCTTCAGACAGCGACAACAGGGTGGAGAGGTCGCGCAACAGATTTTCACGGTAGTACAAGGGCGCCAACTGGCCTTGTTTGGCCTGCTGCACCCAGTCCGTCGTCGTGCTACGCTTGCTCACCACACCCTCGACGATGAGGCTGGCGAGCGCCGTGGGAGTGATGCCGCGGCGTTGCAGCAGGCCGGCCGTGCTGACACCCGCCTGTGACAACGCGCCCAGCAAATGCTCGGTGTGGATGTAAATCTCACCACTCGCCAGCGCGATGCTGCGTGCCTCGTCGATCGCGATCACGGTTTCGTCTGCCAGCGACACCGCCACGTTCTGGTCGGTGTAATAGATGAAGTTGGCGCCGCGGCCGGCGCGCGTCCTGGCCTGTGTTTCCGTCTCGCTCTCCAAATCCTTGAGCTTGAAACCGCGCGACTCAGCCAGCCGCGCCATCGCGCGATAGGCAGTCGATTCCGGCGTGCGCAGAAGTGCGAGCAGCACCAGTTCCGGCAGGAGCACCGTCTTGCCCAGTTGGCGCATGATATCGCCCGCGCAGTTCAACGCGGCACGCGCCGTCGGGTCGAGTAGGTCTGGATTGAGCGTTGTCATTGCCATGCATTATCCGCGAGCATGCGTTTTTCAGTATCATAAGCTGCGCGAGTTGGAGCGGTATTGCATCCTGCGCTGTCGCGCGCGCGCGCGCAGTTGCAGGCGCATCGCCGGCGAAACCTGCCCCCACACCACCACCAGAAAACCGCTGGCATAGAATAGCACAGGGATGACGGATACCCAGGCACCCCGCAGCGCCAGCCAGATACACATCGTAAATGCATACAGTCCCAACACCAGCTCGGCACGCATCGTCCAATCCGTTTGCAGCGCATAGACGAACCGGCCGCCGGCATGCCGGTCCCGCGGCAATCCCCTAGCCGCCGGCTTGCCAGCCGTATGCGCGGCCGACTTGGGCGTGCGCACGAATTCACCCGAGGTTCTCCCGAACAGCCCGATCAGCACTGCTGCGCTGTTGGACAACGACACACCCATACCCAGCATGATCGCCACAGGCAGGTCATGCACGAAATCGGCTGTGCGGCCTTGCGCGTTCTGGGCCACGAACATCGCCATGATTGGCAACAGGCCGGCCATGCTCACAACGCTCAGCCACTGCGGCAGCACGCGCAATCCACTGGCGTAGATCATGAGCAGGGGCGTAATCACCACCAAAAGCAGCACGAATATATTGGCGAAGTATCCGCTCAGGTGCATGAAGGCAAACAGCTTATGCAGGATGGGCATCCGCGAGCGCGCAATACGCGGGAACAGCTTGCGCACACATTGCGCACTACCGCGCGCCCAACGCGCCTGTTGCTGTTTGAATGCCAGCACGCTCTGCGGCAACTCACCGGGGCAGATCTCATCTTCCAGGTACATTCCGCGCCAGCCGCGCAACTGTGCACGGTAGCTCAGGTCCAGATCCTCGGTCAGCGTATCGGACTGCCAGCCGCCGGCCGCATCCAGGCACGCGCGCCGCCAGATGCCCCCCGAGCCGTTGAAATTCATCCGTAAACCCGTGTGGCTGCGCACGTACTGATCCACGACGAAATGCATATCCAGCAGGACCACCTGCGCGCGCGTAAACGCATTCGCCTCGCGATTCAGATATCCCCAGCGTGTCTGGACAAAACCCACATCCGGTGCGGCAAAGGCGCGCCGTTCGCAGATCACGCGACGGAGGAAGTTGCGCGACGGGATGAAATCGGCGTCAAAAATGGCCACCAATTCCCCTCGTGCCATGAGCAATCCGTTCGCCAGCGCACCCGCTTTATACCCGGCGCGGTTGTCACGGTGAATCAGCTCGATATCGACACCGCGTTCGCGCGCAGCCAGCACAGCCTGCTGCGCCATGCGGCTGGTGTCATCGGTGGAGTCGTCGAGCACCTGAACCTGCAGCAGCTCGCGCGGGTAATCGAGCGCACAAACGGCCGCAATCACCCGCTCGACCACGTAGCGCTCGTTATAGAGTGGCAGTTGAACCGTCACACACGGTAACACCCCCTCCAATCGATCTGCGCCCGCACGCGGTGCGCCCCCGCCATGTGCAGCGGCGCCATCCAATCCGGGTGACACGCCGTCGCGCGCCTTGTGCAGACGCGCACCCAGACGCGTACTCAGTCGCGCACTCAGTCGCGCACTCAGTCGCGCACTCAATCGGAAACCCAGATACAGCAGTAACAGAATACCCTGATGCAGTGCGTACATCGATAACACGACCACCGCGGCGTTATTGAGCACGATGAGCACATCAGACAAAGCATTATTTGATGACCACATGGCAAAAAAAGCCGCCGCGCAAATGCGCGGCGGCAATGTGTAAATCCGTTCCGTTTCCTAAGGCGAGAGACGCAATACCACCGCTCCGAGTAGCCTTGCGCAGAACACGCCTGCCCCCGGCACACCAAGATTTTACGGCTTATTGGTTCTTTTCGAGGTCGTCCAGATCCAGCGAACCAATAAAGTCCTTGAATGCACCCAGGTCCTCATCCCCCACCGTCGTTTCTTCCTCAGGGATGACCCCGGCCCGCTCCATCACGTCATCTTCCACGTAAATGGGACAATCAGCCCGCACCGCTACGGCGATGGCATCACTGGGGCGCGCATCAATACTAACCTCTTTTCCATTCACCTGCAACATGATGCGCGCATAGAAAGTATCGTTGTGCAAGTCACTCACGATGACGCGGTCGACCTTTGCACCCATTTCTTCAATGACCTTGATGACCAGGTCGTGCGTCAAGGGGCGCGGCACCTGTACGTCCTGCAAGTGGATAGTGATTGCATCCGCCTCGTAAGGGCCGATCCAGATTGGCAGGTATCGGTTGCTCTCTGCATCTTTGAGGATAACAACGCGATACTGCGACATCAGGCTTACCCGGATGCTTTCAATCTTTACTTCTACCATTCTCTTACTCACCTCCACACCGCAGCAAACGCTCATATGCGGTAAATGGTAATTATACTCACCCTATCAGCAAGACGACGATCCTGCAGGCAGCGGCAGCAGACAGACGCATTAGAATCAGGCCACCATGGATTTAACCTTCTGGGGCGCCGCTCGCACGGTGACGGGATCGCAGCATCTCATCACAGCCGGCAGCCATAACATTCTGATCGATTGCGGTCTCTATCAGGGCCGCCGGGCAGATACATACGAAATCAATCAACACCTCCCATTCGACGCACGGACAGTGACGGCCGCCGTGCTATCGCACGCGCACATTGACCACAGTGGCAACATACCCAACCTGGTGAAAAGCGGATTTGATGGCACCATTTTCTGTACACACGCCACGCGCGACCTGTGCGGCGCCATGCTGCGCGACTCGGGCATGATCCAGGAGGAAGATGCGCGCTTCCTCAACAAGCGGCGCAAGAATGGCCAACCTCCCATCGAACCCATCTACACGCTGGAGGACGCCGAAACGTCATTGCACCAACTGGCAAGCTACGACTACAACAAGCGATTTGACGTCACGTCGAACGCACAGGTCACGCTGAGCGACGCCGGGCATATGCTCGGGTCGGCCTGGGTGCTGGTCGAGTTGAACGAAGGCACCCACAACGTGCGGGTGTGCTTCAGCGGCGACCTGGGTCGTCGCGGTCTGCCTATTCTGCGCAACCCGCAGCCAATGCCGGCGGCCGATTACCTCGTCATCGAGAGCACGTACGGCAACCGCCTGCACCCATCCATCCAGGACGCCGTTCCACAACTGTGCCAGGCCGTGCAGGACACGGTCGAACGCGGCGGCAAGATGATCATCCCGGCCTTCGCCGTCGAGCGCACGCAGGAGATCGTGTACTACTTCAACCAACTGGTCCTGGACAAGCAACTGCCCAACGTGCCAATCTTCGTGGACAGCCCGCTGGCCGTGAACGTGACCGAAGTATTCCGCCTGCACCCGGAGTGTTACGACGACGAGACGCGCGCCATCCTGCGGCACGACAGCGACGGCAACGTGTTCGGCTTCGACCGCTTAAGCTACGTGCGCAGCGTGGACCAATCAAAGGCACTGAACGATCTGAAAGGCCCCGCCGTCATCATCAGCGCGTCGGGCATGGCCGAAAACGGGCGCATCCTGCATCACCTGCGCAACAACCTCGAAGACCCAAAGAACATGGTGCTGTTCGTGAGTTACCAGGCCGAGAACACCCTGGGGCGCAGGATCCTCGACGGCGCGCGCAAAGTCCGCATTCTGGGCGATGAGTTTATCGTGCGTGCCGAGGTGCGCCAGATCCAGGCATTCAGCGGCCACGCCGACCGCAACGACCTGTTGGACTGGGTCAGGCCACAGGCCAGTCAATTACGCGGGCTGTTCGTCGTGCACGGCGAGAAAGATTCCGCCCTGGCGCTGGCCGGCGGCATGCGTGATCTGGGTGTGCGCAACGTGCAGGTACCCACCAAGGGACAGTGTTTCGAGCTCTAGAGAATTGACGCAGTCAGATTCGCCAGCGGATCGAAGTAGGAATCAGCACTCTCACTTCGCCGGCGCGCTGCCCGGTCTCGTACATTGCCAGCGCGTTGCGGAGTGCCATCCACACGCGCTCGAAGACGTTCGGCACTACGATCGTCACGCCTTCGGGCACCGGCCGGTGGTTGAACTTCGCTTCAAACACTTTGAACTCAGCCTGTGCAATCTGGTTCGTTTGATAAAACATACCTTTCTGCCATTATTTATCCGGATGACGCCCCGAGACGGGGCGTCACCGCCAGCTAAAGCCTTTAGTCCAGAACCTCCGAATGAGATCGATGCCGTCGTGCCGAACCACGTGTTCTTAGACGGCATGCTGCACCAGCACACGCCGGGGGTGGCTAGATGGGCAGGACGGTCTCCGTACAACCACCTAATCCTTCCTCATGGAACTGCAGGTCGTGCAAGCGACGGAAGAGTCCGTCGAGCCGCAGCAGTTCGTCATGCGTCCCAGCCTCTACCACCCGCCCGCCGTCCACGGCGAAGATCACATCCGCATGTTCGATGGTTGAGAGCCGGTGGGCGATGATCAGCACAGTCCGCCCGCGCATGAGCACCTCCAACGCTCGTTGCACCAACTCCTCCGATTCAGAATCCAGTGCAGATGTTGCCTCGTCCAATAGCAATACCGGTGTGTCTTTGAGTAGCGCCCGCGCAATGGCGATGCGCTGCCGTTGCCCGCCCGACAGGCGCGCCCCGCGTTCGCCCACTTTGGTCTCGTACCCATCGGGGAACTCGCAGATAAAGTCGTGCGCGTAAGCCGCCCTGGCCGCCGCGATCACTTCCTCCTGCGTGGCGCCCGGTTTGCCGTAACAGATGTTCTCCAGAATCGTGCCCGCATAAAGGTAGGCGTCCTGGGGGATGTAGGCGAATTGATCACGTAGTTCGCTTAAGCCGTAGGTATTGGTCGACCGGCGCGAAACGAAGACAGCCCCATCGCGAACCGGGTAGCCACCCAGCAGCAGCTTAAAGATGGTGCTCTTCCCGCCGCCACTGGGGCCGACGAAAGCAGCCACCTGTCCCTGCCGCACCCGGAACGACATGCCCTGCAGAGCCTCTTTGCCATCCCCGTATGCAAACGAGACATCGCGGAACTCCAGCAACGCGTTAGAATCCGGCATGCTCACAACGACAGAACCATCCTCTCCGTAACACTCCGGCTCAGGTTTCGCGTCCAACACCGCCAGGATGCGGTCGGCCGCCGCCAGGGAGGCCTGGATGCGCGTGATCGTCCCACCGAGCGAATAGACAAAGAACAGGATCTGGTTGCCCAACTGTGTAAGCGCAACTAAGATGCCAAAAGTGGTCTGCCCAGTCAGCACCATATAAGCCCCGATCCCCAGAGGTAGAACGAACGCTACGCCTCCCAAAACGTTCGCCCCAGCCAGGGCCGATTCCAGGCGCATACGACGCATGCCGCTATCCAGCAACTCGCGGTTGGCTTTGCTGAAACGCGCCATGATCCACTCGCCCAAGGTGTAGGTGCGCACCACTTGATAGCCGGCCAGCAAGTCTGTCAGCCGCTGGCTCATCCCACCCAGGCGATCCTGAACTGCTTCACCGGCTTTGCGCAGGGGATTGGCGAATAATGCATTGATGGGCAGCGGAATCATCCCGCTGGCGATGACGACCAGCGCTAACTGCCAGTTCAGAACCAGCATGAAAGCGGCAGCGGAGATTCCTTGCAGACTGGCGTTAACCAGGTTGAGCATGTCCTGCTGGAAAGCCTGTTCCGTCACAGTCACATCATTCGTCAGCACCGAGAGTAAGTCGCCGCTGTGGCGCTGCTCATGGTAACCCAAAGGCAGGCGTTGCAGGTGACCGAAGATCGTCTGCCGCAGGTTGGTGATTGCTCGGACCGTTACGGAACGCCACAGGTAAGTCAATATCAGGGTGAGCGGGACCCACACCGCCAGGAATGCCAGCCACAACTCGACCGAATACCACAACAGGTCCAGTTTGGCACCGGTGATGGCATCCACGAACAGTTTGATCACGTAAGCGACGAGCATACGCTCGGCGGTCAACACCATGGCTAGGCCGAGCAAGCTAGCGAAATAAATAGAGCGCCAGGGTTTAAGGAAGCCGAACAACCGCCACAGGGTTCGTTGCCGATGTTCAGCAGGTTTCATGGCTCATCTCCCCTAATGCGGTCGGGTTGGTCGCATCAAACTGCCGCAGGTACAGTGCCTTGTAGCGTCCTTCGCAGCCCAACAATTCGTCGTGCGTGCCCTGTTCCACGATGCGCCCGCCTTCCAACACCAGCACTACGTCGGCGTTGCGGATGGTCGAGAGCCGGTGGGCGATGACGATGGTTGTGCGGCCGGC
>JAMDDR010000169.1 GCA_023488685.1 Chloroflexota bacterium
TGGGTGACAGGACGTGGTTGCTGGTATCCGACACGCTGGCGAAGGGGGATACGCCACGCCACAACGAGCGCATCATGACATTCCCACAGACCGACTACACGCCGCGGTATCACGACATCGGGCTGGCGGGTGTGGAGATCGCGCATTCGATCGACTACTGGGGCCACTTCCCCATCATCGACATGGCGTTCAATACCAGCGCACCGGTCGAAGTGAACCTACGCGCGTGGTCGCCATTCATCCCAGGCGACACGGTGACCTCGATGCTGCCCGCGGCCATGTTTGAACTCTCGGTGCGTAACACGGGGCGCGAGCGGCGCAAGGGCACGCTGGCCTTCAGTTTCCCAGGGTTCGAACTGTCCAAGGCCACGGATGCACGCCGGTCGGTGCGCCGTTCGACACTCGACGGGCAGCTTCACGGCGTCCTGGTCGAGAGCGGCCAACCGGATGCCTGGAACATGGCTTACGTGCTGGCGGCGCTCGACGCGACGCCAAGAAGCGGCGGCGCGCTCGACGCCAAGGGCAGTGCCTGGGCGCGGATCGCGACGCACCTGCCAGAAGCCGGCGAAGGTGAAACCGGCACGGCGCTGGCGCTCGACTTCGATCTGGGTCCCGGCGAGGTGGGGACGTATCACATCGTCCTGGCCTGGCACGCGCCCAACTGGCGGGCGGGCGGCACACCCTCCCACGAGACCACAGACCTGCATACCCATATGTACGCCAGCCACTATCCCAATGCGCTGTCCGCCGCACGGCACATGGCGCAGCATCACAGCCGGTTGCTCAGGCGCGTCATCGCATGGCAGGAAGCCATCTATAGCGATCCCGGCACACCCGGCTGGCTGGCTGACTCACTGATCAACATCCTGCACCTCATCACCGAGGACAGCGTGTGGGGACAGGCCACGGCTCCCATCGGCGATTGGTGCAGATCAGAGGACGGCGTATTCGGCCTGTGCGAATGCCCGCGCGGCTGCCCGCAGATCGAATGCATCCCATGCAGCTTCTACGGCAACATCCCGCTGCCCTACTTCTTCCCACAGGCGGCGCTGTCCACCCTGCGCGGCTATAAGGCCTACCAGTTCGAGGATGGGCGCCCCCCGTGGATTTTTGGCGGCTGCACCTCGGTCGTCCCGGAGACCAAACCCCCATATGGGCTGGCGCGGCCCGATAAGGGCTATCAGACCGTGCTCAACGGCGCGTGCCATATCGTCATGGCCGACCGCTACTGGCGGGTCTGCGGCAGCGTTGGGGACAACGATGACACGTTCCTACGCGAGTTTTGGGATTCGTTGAAGCGATGCAACGACTTCTCGATGAATCTGCGCCCGGCGTACGGCCCGTCGCAAGTCATGGCAATGCCGACGCCAGGTACCGATGGCTTTGGTTTGGGTGACACCGAGTGGTTCGAGGCACCCGAGCCCGGCTGGAAGGGCTACGTGACCCACGCCGGTGCCGTGCGCATGGCGCAGGTGCAGATCATGCGGCGCATGGCCGAAGCCATGGACGACCAGGAATATGTGAAGAAATGCGACACGTGGCTGGACGCCGGCGCCAAGGTGCTGGAGGAGCGGTTGTGGACGGGCCGGTACTACCTCAACTTCGACGAACCTGAGACGGGGCTCAAGTCCGACCTGATCTTCGGGTACCAGCTCGACGGACAGTGGATCACCGACTGGCACGGTGTGCCGGGCGTATTCCCGCCGGAGCGCGTCAGCACCACACTCCAGACCTTGCGCGAGATCAACTGTGCGCTCAGCCAATCCGGCGCGGTGAACTACGCCAACCCTGATGGCACACCGGCCAAGGTCGGCGGATACGGCACCTACAGTTACTTCACGCCAGAGTTGTACATGCTGGCGATGACCTTCATGTACGGAGGCCAACGCGAGTTCGGCCTGGATCTGCTACGGCGCTGCCAGGAGAACCTGGTGCATTGGGGCTACATCTGGGATGCCCCCAACACCTTCCGGGGCGATATGGACACCGGGCAGCGAGCGTTCGGCGCGGACTACTACCAGAACATGATGCTGTGGGGCGTGCCGGCGGCGCTGCGAGGGGAGGACCTGAGCGCACCGGCCAAACCCGGCGGCCTGGTCGCGCGCGTGCTCGCCGCGGGGCAAGCTGCGTAAATACGAAGTAGAGACGCGCCGTAGCGCGTCTCTACCGCGCGTCTCTACTGCGCAAAGGGAGGTCAATGTGACAGCACCCATCACGCCGCTATCGCCCGAACAGATTGACGAGTTGTGCCAGTTCGACAGCCCAACCCTGGCCAACGCGCTGGAGCTGCTGAACCCGTCCTGGGATCGCGCCTCCGGACTGATGGCGCCACATATCCGCCCCATCTTTCCAGAGATGAAGCCGGTTGCCGGCTACGCATGCACCGTCTTATACGAGACACGCGTGTCGGCCCACGGCCACCTGTACACGGAATGGCAGGATTACTGGCGCTACGTCCTCAATGTGCCCGGGCCGCGTATCGCGGTGTGCCAGAACATCTCTGCACGCCCAGGTGAAGGCTCACTGTGGGGTGAGGTGCAAGCCAACATCCACCGCGCGCTGGGCTGCAACGGCGCAGTGGTCGAGGGAGCCGTGCGCGACCTGGATGGGATGCGCGCCGTCGGTTTTGCCTGCTTCGCGCGTGAGGTCGTGGTCGGACACGGCTACGCACACCTGGTCGAGTGCGGGCATACCGTCGAAGTGGGCGGCGTGCTGGTCGAGTCTGGCGACCTGATCTACGCCGACAAGCATGGCGTGATGGTCGTGCCACATGAGTTCGCGGCGGGCCTGGCTGGGATGTGCCGCAAGATCGTCGAGATCGAGCGCCCGCTGATCGCCACGTGCCAGGATCGCGAGCATTTCACGCTTGAGGGGCTGACTGCCGCCTTCGAGCGTTTCAGCCAGGAATATCCGGTCGATCGACCAAACGCAATTTAGCAGGGGCAGACACACAGGTCTGCCTCACCCGATGAGGTTCAAGATGGCCAGGACAATAGCGAAAGAAACGAGTCGTGTCAGGAGAAACGGCAAGGGGACCGGACGTGCAATCGGTTTCACCGACATCGCCATCGACGAGTCGACCGAGCACCGCATCCGTTTCACTTCGGGGCAGACGATTTACGTCGAGTCAATGCACGAGAACCGGTGGGCCGGGCGCTTCTGGTCTGCCGATGGCCGGATCAACGTGCCGTACGAGTCGTGGGTCGAGGACGCGTTCCAGCTTTCCATCGACCGCCAGCGGCTCACGACGGGCTGGTCGTTCGTGGCTGCGTATGAAGCAGATAGAACCAGCCGCAATGAGGCATTCCGCAGGAATGCCCGCCACTTCGTCGTCGAACTGAGCAACGCCGAACACGCCATCGACGTCAAGGTGCACACGCTGCTCGACGGCACACCGGTGCTGACGCGCTGGATCGAGATCACCAATCGGTCCGATCAACCCGCGGCATTAACCGAGGTGTACCCGTGGTCGGGCAAACTGTGGCCGGGGCAGAACTTCACTGCCGGCTACTACACCCAGGATATCTGGGCATGTGAGGGGTGGTTCGAGTGGCAGAAGCTGCCCGCCGGGATGACACACGTCCACTGCGACAAAGGACAGGGGTTCGACGATCCCTTCTTCATCGTGCGCAGTGAGACAGCCGGGGAGTACTTCATCGGCCACCTGGCGTGGTCGGCGAACTGGGCCATCGATTTCAACAGGGACAAGGATGGGCTGAAGCTGAAAATAGGTCCCACCGCCGTCAACCCGCAGCGCGTCATTGCGGCAGGGGAGACCATCGCCACGCCGGCAGTGCACCTGGGCCACGTCTCAGGCAACTTCGACACGGCCGTACAGGCCATGCACGACCACTTGCGGCGTTCGGTGCTGCCACAGCGAGCGGATGATCGCAACTGCCTGATGCAATACCTCGTGCCCGCAGACCAGGGCTACTACAAACCGTTCAACGAGGACAGCGCGATGAAGTGCGTCGACGTCGCCGCGGCTATCGGCGCGGAGTTGTTCATCCTCGACGCCTACTGGTGGGACATTACGCCAGATTGGACCCCATCCGCAGAGCGCTTCCCGAATGGCCTCGAGCCGCTGATCGAATACGTCCACAAGAAGGGCATGCTGTTCGGGCTATACCTTGAGACCGAAGCCGGGCGGGGGCAAATCAGCGCGAGCAAAGTGTACAAAGAACATCCTGACTGGTTCGGCCCGAATGACATCCTGAATCTCACGATCCCCGAGGCGGCTGCCTGGATGGAGGCCGAGACCATCCGCCTGATCGAGACCTACCAACTCGACCTCTTCCGGTTGGACTACAACCCGTTTTTCACCTACGAGGGTCCTACCACGCTACGCAACGGCCCGGCCGGCAGGCCACCGATCGTCGAGAACAACTACTGGCGCTACTACGAGGTGTTCTACGACCTTTACGAGCGACTGCAGGCGAAGTATCCCAAGCTGATCCTGCAACAGTGCGCCGCCGGCGGTGCGCGCAACGATCTTGGCACGGCCAGCCGGTTCCACGAGACCTACCTGACTGATGGGCTGAGCATCCCGCGCGAATTGCAGATCTACAGCGGACTGACACTGGGCCTGCCGCCCGAGATCTTCGTCATCCTGCACGGCGCGGATGGCGGCATCGGCATGGGCAAGCCGAACAACCTGGACACCATCCTGCGCCTGACCTACACCCTTTCGACGCCCCAGGTCTTCGTCGGCACCGTCGCGCCCAGCGTCGCGGAACTCACCCCGCAACGGCGCGAGCGGTTCCTCCACTACGCCAAACTGTACAAACAATTCATCCGCCCGGCGCTGCCCACCTGCCGGTTGTATCATCACGAACCCATCAACGCCCACAGCGGGGTCGAGTCGAGCCCATGGTTCGCCGTGGAGTTTGGCGCGCCCGATCGCTCCAAGGGCTGGGCGACCATCATTCGCATGCGCAACGGTCCAGGTGACACGTTCGTGCACAAGTACGGGAACGAGGTCGTGCACGACCAGCCGGTTGCGTACAACGGCGTTGCATACAACGGCGTTGAGTACAACGGGGACACTTATCTCTTCAAGCCGCGCGGGTTGAACCCGGCCAAGACCTATCGCTTGACCTTTGACAGCCTGGGCACACCGGCCACGGTCGACGGTTTGCGGCTGATGCAGGAGGGCGTGCCGGTTCGACTGGAGAACGCCGGGATGTCTGAGCTACTGCTGTTCGAGGCGGTGGATTAAGGCCAGTTGCAAACCCTTGCGAAGGGTGTCTGGGCAGTGCACCCTTCGCAAGGGTTGGTCTAGGGTTGGTCACGACGCGCATTGCAGTTTGCCGAGAGCCGATATACAGTTCGCCCATCTGTGCAGTGGCATCTTTCAACGCTGGAGCGCAACGCATGATATCAACTCAGAAGACAGATGGGAATCAAGCAAACCTATCAAACCTAATCGGCGTTCTTTCAGGTGGTTTCGTATGCGGTGTTACGCTTGCGCTGCTGGGGTCATTGGAATCGCGGATTATCGAGGATCTCGCGGTCCCGCACGCCATGACCGGGCTGGCCCAGAGCACTCTATTCATCGGCAACCTGGCTGGATCGATCCTGATGAGTGGGTTGATGTATCGGTTCAGCCCAAGGCGCCTTGGGATCGGCGCTCTGCTGCTCATGTTGTTGGGCAACGTCCTGTCGGCCGTGCGTGTCTACGAGATCATCGCACTGGCACGGCTCATCGCCGGCTTTGGCTACAGCGGAGCGGTGATCTTTTTCGGTGCCGTCGTCGTGCACGCTTATCCTCAGCGACAGGCGACGCTGCTCAGCCTCTACCACGCATCATTTGGCGTTGGCGCCGCTTCGGTGCTGCTCCTGGCCCCGACACTGACGACCGTGCTGGGCGGATGGCAGGCCACGTTCTGGGTGGGTGGGCTCATCTGCCTGGCACCGCTGGCAGCCTTCACCATGGCACGGCTGCCGCAGATGCGCAGCGGCGAGTCTTTCAGCGCCGGCGGCATGATCGGCGCGTTGCGCAGCCCCGTCATCATCGTGACCTTCCTGGTCACCATCTTCTACATCGCCGCCGAGCAGGCGCTCACGGTGTTCATGAGCTCATTCGCACAGAAGGAGCTGGCATTCTCGATAACGGCGGCAACGCAAATCGCCGCACTTTTCTGGATCGGGGTCATGGTTGGCCGGCTGGTGATCGCCATCCTCAGCCGCAGCGTGTCAGAGCCACCCTTGATGATCATCTGCGCCACACTGATGGCCGCGCTCATGATCGGCGGCTTCACGGCGCGGCAACCTGCACCTGTTTACATCAGCACGTTCCTGGTCGGGGTCTGCGCCGGGCCGCTCGTGCCGCTCGCGTTTTCCTACTCCGTGCGGGGAGCTGGCCAGTTCAAGAGCGCCATCGTTGCGATGTGCAACGTCGCCATCTGTATCGGCGGCATCCTCGGCCCCGTGATGGTGGGCGCCATCGGCGACCGCTTCTCGCTCGAACAGGGGCTGACCGTGAGCGCCGTGTGCCTGCTGGCCAGCATCGTGCCGTTCTTCGTCGTTACCCGCAGGATCGCAAGTGTGGACTCAGCCGTTCGCAGCGAACAGCGGCTTTAGCCGGTTACGTCATCCAGCCGAACCCCCGGTGTGGGCGAGACTGCAGTCGTCCGGCTAAAGCCTTGATTCCAGAGAGTCATCCTGAACGGCATAGCCAAACGGCCCGCGAGCGTGGTTGTGGTTGAAGAGTGAGATAAAGATATGAATCGTCGCCCGGAACACACGGAACTCACGCTATCTCAGCTCGCACTGTGCTATAGCCTGTGGCTGGTCTTATCTGCCGGGGTCATCTGGCTGATGATTCAGACCAGGCTAAATCTTCTCGACATTGTGTTGCTGTTCCGGCTGGGTCCATGGCTCCTCACAACGATCGACCGGTTTGGCATCTTGTTCCTCGGTGTGATCAGCATGGGCATCATCGTGTTCCTGGAGCATTACCTGCGCACCGGGATGCAGCGTAACCAGTTCTGGACGCGGCTTGTGCGCATCATGTTCATTGAGGCGGTACTGCTTGCATTCTCGTATGCGTTCCAGTTTGGGTCCCGTGTCCTGGGCACAGGTTCCTGACCGGCATGACCAGTATGCGGACGGGCCATGCTCTGTCTACAGAGGGGATGATCCTATGAATTCGCGCGAGCGCGTGATTTCCGCGATTCACCATCGTGAGCCGGACGGCATCCCGTTCGACCTCGGCGGCATGGCTCAGTCAGGCATTCATCGCGTGGCCTATCAGAACCTCAGACAGCATCTCAGTCTGCCGCCAATGAATGTCGAGACGCTTAACGTCAACACGCAACAAGCCAGACTCGACGTCGATTTCCAGCGGCGTCTGAGGGTCGATGCCCACCTGGTATACGGCCAGTGGGCCAGCCCGAGCAGCGCCGGCGTGCGCGAGGATGGCGACTACCTCACCTACACAGACGAGTGGCACGTCGGCCGGCGCATGTCAAAGAAGAACGGCTATTACTTCGACGTCCATACGCACCCACTCGCCAGCGATGCCATTGACGAAGCCTGGGCGCACTACACCTGGCCTGATCCAACTGACCCGAGCCGGTTCAAGGGACTGAAAGAAGAGGCGTCGCAAGCCAGGCAAGCGGGACGATACGTCGTCTTGATGGGGCTATGTCCGGGCATCGTGGAGATGTACGCGTGGCTGCGTGGCTACGAGCTGTTTTACACTGATCTTGCCACTGAACCAAAGATCGTGGCGCAGTTCCTGGACAAAATGGTGGAACTAAAAGCCACCTATTGGCAGCATGCCTTAGCCCAGGTGGGCGATTGTGTCGATGCCGTCAACGAGGCGGACGATATGGCAGGGCAGACCGGACTGTTGTTCTCACCCAATACCTATCGCCACCTGATCAAGCCTTATCACCGGAAGCTGTTTGCGGCTATCAAACAAGCCGCGCCACAGGTGCACCTCTTATTTCATTCCTGTGGCGCCATTCGTCCCCTCGTCGGCGACCTGATCGAGATCGGGGTCGATATCCTGAACCCAGTTCAGATCACCGCCAAAGGCATGGATCCGTTTGAACTGAAGCGCGAGTTTGGCCGGGACATCGTCTTCTGGGGCGGTGGTGTTGATGCTCAGCAGGTATTGGGCACAGGCCCAGCACAGAAAATTCGCGACGACGTGCGGCGCAACATCGAGGCGCTGGCCCCTGGCGGGGGCTTTGTGTTCGCGCCGACACACATCATCCAGCCAGAAACTCCGCCGGAGAACATCATGGTGATGTGGGAGACGTTCCAGGCAATGGCCGGATCGCTCTGACAGCATTCCGCCATGCTCTGTTGTACGTCTCCACAAGCCTTATCGCAGCACAGCGGCGGGATCCACATTCACTTTGCGCAGTGACTCCTCTATTTTTTGCCAGATCGCATCGTCAATCGGGATGCCGCCCTCGCGCCGGCGCTGCGCTGAGCGTGTCTCCGGCTCGCCAGGGATCAACACTTCATTGAAGCCGGACGCCGGGGGCACCGCTTTGATCTTTTGGAGGATGTCCTCGCTCGCACGCGTAAACTCAGCAGCGGGGCGGAACGCCTCGATATTGATGGCGATGATGAACCAGTTCAGTTCGAACGGCAGCCCTAACAACGCATCACCCAACAGCTCCGATATCACCGCCAGCCCATAGCCCTTGTGACCCGCGGAGGGGAGAATGGCCCCGCCGGCATAGAAATCCTCCGCATCGGTGCTGGGCGCGCCATCCTTGTCAACAATCCAGCCCGGCGGCACCGGTTCATGCTTTGCCCGGTACAGACGCAGTTTACCCTCGGCCGTGGCGCTGGTCGACATATCCACCAGCACGGTGCCAAAACGGCCACCCGGCACCCCGATTGCGTAGGGGTTCGTGCCCAGGACACGCTTCGCGCCACCATAGGGCGCGACAGACTGATGGCGGGCGTTGCGATTCGCGCCGCCCCCGGTCAGCAGCGCGATGACATTCTGCCGGGCAGCGTTTTCCACAAACCAGCCCAGGCGGCCCGTGTGCGTGTTATCCACCAGGCCCACACCCGCGACCTGGCTGGCCTTCGCCTTGCGCACCGCCACATCCATCGCGTAACCGAGCGCATAAATGCCGAAACCGCGCTGCCCGCGCACCACTGCCGTGGTGGGCGTTTCATGCGCAATCTCCGGCCGCGCGGCGGGCTGGATGTACCCTTCCGCGATCTGGTCGAGGTACATGACGATACGCGTTACCCCATGCGAGTCAACACCCTTCAAGTTGCTGTCGACCAGCGACGCCGCGACATCGTGCGCGATATCGTCCGGCGTGCCGGCTGCCATCAACGCATTGCTCATGAGTTCTTCGAGTGCTTCAGGTTTAATCACTTTCATGTGTATTCTCCTGCGTCATATCTTTGCTGTGAGGACTCGGTTCACCAGACCCCCTGGCGCGACAAACTGGGCGAGACTCTGGCCGTTGAGCGCCGCAGGCAATGCCCACAGACTCATGCACTGGTAATAGTCGTGTCCGTAGATACGCCCGCCATCGTCCGTCCCGCGCCCTTCATCCCATGGATACCCTCCCGCGGGTTGTTGGCGCAAATCGGGGCCTGTAACAGCAACCCGCGGGAGGGTGTGCTCACCTGGTCCCGTACGAAGCACGCACCGTACCATGTTCGGCATATCCCAGGTGTAGCCCAGATCATTGACCAGGTAATCCAGGCTACGCCATGCGGTCTCCAACCCCACCTCGCGTTGGCCAGCATACATATAGTTCATGGCCAGTATGAAAACAGAGGCGGGCATGCTGCAGCGCTCGCCCATGCGCCCGCCAAAGGTCGTGGTGCGCCCATCACGTTTGACCACGTTGAGTACGCCACCACGGGCTGTGGCGGCGTTTAGACGCCGGATCGTGTCCAGCGTGTCACGCGCCCGGTCGGGGCGAAACACACCCGGCAGCCCGTGCAAGTGAGCCATCCAGTCACCGTCCAACTGAAAAGCCAGCACCAGGTCGTTTCTTGCGCCCGTCGTCGGGCTGGCCGACAGCAGATAGCTCCCGCCCTCCCACAGGCGGTCCTCCAGCAACTGGGCAGCACGGGCAACCCATTCGTGGCACTGTCGGGCAAAGGCAGCATCATCCAGCGCCTCCGCCATACGCGCGACAATCTTGAGCTGCGCCAGGCGCGCACCACCCGCGTGGGCCGTCAGACCGCGCATATCCATGCCTTCGTACCACTCATCACTGACTTCTGCGATGATGCCAATGACACCCTCGGGTGCCGGATGACGGCTCAGCGTAAATAGCGTGTTTTGTTTGACCGATGGATAGAATTCGCGCAGAACACCAGCATCCCCGGTGCAGTGCCACAAACGATCCACCAGATCGGCATAGCATGGCCCGTTGAGCGTGCGCTGCCGATCATAGGCGAACGGGCCGGATTGCGCGTCGCCACAACCGTTCAGATCCAGCCCCTGGCCGAGATAGAACGGCACGGCGCCATCGGCACGCATATTAATGCGTAACGCGCGCAGGTTCGACCAGGCCAGATCGGGGAAGAAGAAAACGATCGGGAAGTTTCCATACCAATCACACGGGATACAGGTCGGTTGCCCGGCCGCATCGGCGCCTTCAATCAACGCAAAACAGCCTTCCTGGTAGCTTGCATTCCTGCGGAATGCCACGTCACCCAACGGCGACCCGGCGGCCGCCCAGAGACTGTCCTCGGCGATCAAATGCAAGACGTTGATCAGTTGATCGCGCAGCCAGATGGGCAAACCACTCTCGGCATATATCACCTGCTGCCAGGCCACGATGCGCCCCAGCAGTTGCGCGTGTTGCGAGACAAGCTGCTGGGCCGCGCTCCACGCCGTTGGGAACACGTCCGCATAGCGGTTCCTGTAACGGTGGTGCACTTCACCATAGGGAAAATCAGATTCCCATTCCAACGCGCGCCAGGCCAACACGAAGCGGACAACCCTTTCCTGACCAGGCGCCAGCACAAAATCCAGCGCCGCCGATAGGCCATCGTCGCATGCAGCGTCCTGGCGCAGATCGGGCAACCTGCGTGAGATGGCAGCCCAGGCCGCACCGTCATCATTCAATGCCGACCCAAAGCGCACAGGCGCCTCATCGACCAGGGCCAGGGCGTATGCGGTTGACCCATCACACGCCGCCACCTGGATCCCCGAGAGCCGTGTTGACGCCAGGGCCTCGTTCTGATGCTGCTGCAACCCGAACTGGGTCTGCTTCAACTGGCTGGGCGCTGTGCCGGGAAAGCTGAAGGCCAATGTGCCAGCCTGCTCGCAGGCTGAGTTGTTGCGCAGATGGACCTCGAAGACCGCACCGGGAATCGACGAGCCAGCCACGTCGCCGGGGATAAACGGCGCCCACGCGCGTAACCCGACGCTCACCGGAGCGCTGGTCTCGTATTCCAGATCAGCAATGGGATAGTGGCCCCAGTAGTGAATGCGCCCGGCCGTCTCAACGCCCTGGATAGGGGTCGTCGCCAGCACCCATGTTGTGGCGCCAATGGACAGCCCCAGGAATGGCAGGTTGTACAACCCACGCCCGGCCGGCCCCACATCGATCACCTTGCCCGGCGGTGCATACACCTGGTCACGCTCGTCCCAGCCCCAAACCCGCTTGAAGACGGTGCATAAGCCAATGCGCCCATCAGCCTCGATATCGATGCAGCCGGTGCCAATCTCGC
>JAMDDR010000262.1:0-1228 GCA_023488685.1 Chloroflexota bacterium
GCCATCCCCCGTGCCGCGTCCCCATCGACGATCTTCAGTGGCAGTGCGATCAACTCATAATCCCCATCCGGCACGCCGCGCAGGCATAGATTCTCCACAATCAGGACGCCGTGCTGCAGGAACATTTTGTGGGCGGGGAGATCCTGGCTGGCGGCCTCGTCGACCGATGGCGCATCGGTGCCGATCAGTCGCACGCCCTGGCGGCCCAACCAATCGGCATCCGCCGGCGTGAAATAGGCGAACGATGGGTCGAACACGTCGTCCGGCACGTCGCTGGCACGCGTGTGGATGATGAGCGCGAGCCCGCGAAGACCTGACAGGTCTCCGAGACCTGTCAGGTCTTCGGGTAGCGTGACGACGCGCGCCGGCCCGATCAGGCTGTTCAGATCCAGCGCGTCCACGCCCGGTGCGCCATCCGCATAGTGGCTGGGCGCGTCGATATGCGTGCCGGCGTGCACGCTCATGCGGATGCTGCTGACGTTGCACGAGTCACCATGGCGCATTTGCATGACGGGCGTGATGGATACTGGCGTGTCGCCAGGAAAGACCGCCGTTCGTGGCGTCAGTGGGCGGGAGATGTCGTAGAACACCTATTTATTTCTGAAAATGCGCCCATGCCTCATCTTCCTCCGGTGTATCCCAGAATGATCTCAGTGACTCAATCGATGCCAGCATCAGTGCGCCTTCTTCGCCGAGTTGTTCGCCGAAGAGGGCCACCGGTTGCGCTGTAGGCGTTGTCGTTTGCGACTTAACGAAGCGAACAAAGTCGTAAACCTGTGCCTTGCGTTCAGGGGGTAACTCTCGCATAAGCGCGACAACCGCCTGTTCATAGTCGATAGGTTGTACTGCTGACTGCATATGTTACCTCTATTGCCTATTTTACTTGCCGCTATCCAGGCATGCCTGTATCTTCGCATCCGCCTTCTTGAAAGCATCCTCGACCTCCGTACCGGTCTGGATGACGTCACGCACGGCCTCGCTCAGCGCCGACTGCACCAGGCCGCTGTAGTAATTGCCACACTGGGTGGGATAGGCGCTCGGGTAGATGCCGAAACCGGCGCCTTTGATAAAGGCCTGCATGTTTGCGGGCGGCTGGTTGCCTGCCTCTACCGCGTCGCTGCCCATTGTCTTGAGCACGGGCATGCCCGTGCGAGCGATGACGATCAGCCGCTGCACCTCGGGGGAGGTCAAGAGCGTGACGAACTCCCAGGCCAGTCCGCGACGCACC
>JAMDDR010000262.1:1238-2938 GCA_023488685.1 Chloroflexota bacterium
ATAAGGCGGATGCGAATCCATAGGTGCCCGTGCCGGTGAAGCGTCCCTTGGGGTGAGCGGGTATCATCTGCACGTCCCAGTCGAAGGTTGTGCCGATTTCCTCCTGATAGCGCTTGATCCCGCCGGAGACGAAGAATATGACGGCGCATCTCTGCGCGCTGAAACAGTCGCCGCGCCGCCCGAGAGGGACAGCGATGCCATGTTTGTTCCACAAGTCTGTGTACGCCTGGATGCCGGCGAGCGAGGCCGGCTGGCTGAGAGTCGATAGCTTGCCGTCTGCGCTCAGCACGTCGCCGCCATATCCGCGCACCCAGGGCACCAGGTAGGCCCACCAGCCAGGGTCGGACATGGCCGCAGTGGAATAGCTGAGACACTTGACGTCGGCGTACGTGTCCTGGATTTGTTTACACGCCGCGATCAAGTCGTCCCAGGTCCAGTCGTCCGCTGGAAGAGGGGCGCCGGCGCCGGTGAACAGATCCTTGTTGTAGAACATCTGCACGCTTTCCAACACGGCCGGGATCATGAACAGGCCGGGGTCATTGGGCACGTTGCCGGCGGAGAGTGCGTCGGGATTGATGTCGTCGAGCTTGAAGAGCGCGGTCGATGTTTGCCATTTCGCGCATGTCCAGCAACAACCCCGCGTCGACCAACGATGGCGTCATGGCGTCAATCGTCCAGACGACGTCGGGCATGCTGTTCGAAGCCGCCATGCTCGCGATTTCCTGGGTGGGATCGCCGGCGATCGGCACCAGCTTGACGTCCACCCCGGGATGGCTGTCCTTGAAGGCTTTCACCGCAATATCGACGACGTCTTTGATGGGCGGGACGTCAAACGTGTAGATGCGCAGTTCAACCGGCTCCGCCGGCGTGGCGGTGGGAGGTGGCGTGGCCGGCGTCATGCTGCACGCCACGGTCACGAGGACGGTGAACGCGGACAACAACGAAGTCAGCCGCTTTCTGGCGGCGCCGAGTGATTGCTTGGTCATACTGCATGGTATATCACGATATCACGCTTTACGGCACAGAGGATCGAGGGGCTTGCTGTCCGCTATGACATTTGTCGTGACAAGTTACTCGCGTTGTCACTGGCGGTATTCAGAGGACAGAATATAAATATTCATAATCGCCATCGTCGCTGTAGACCTGGCTCCAGTAAGTAAGACCATGGATGAGACGCCCGTTCAGCCGTGCCACACCGCCGCAAATCCCGAGGGCGGCTCTGAAGAATATATCCCTGATAAGGATTGGGATCAGTTCGATGGCTGTGAGCAGTGCCACGGCCGCGCGCCCATTGAAGAAACCCCGGACGGCGACTTGATCTGCCAGATTTGCCGCGCGAAATTGCCCCGCCCCTCCACCTGATAAGCCTGCCCCCTGACGAGCGTGTCTCGTCGACTGACTAACTGCTAACAAGGCGTAGTGAAATGCCGGGATGACACATCCCGGCACTTGCCTTCCCCTCTGTGTTATTTAACATGGCCTTAATCTCCTCTTAAAGGTGACTTAAATGCCCCTTGATAGCCTTCCGGCCTGGAGGAGTTTTAAGTTCAAATGAATACTGCGAAAACAAAAACATACTTACTGTCCGCAGCCATTGCTGCAACGATTGTGCTCTCTGCGTGTGGGGGAGCGGCAGCCCCGACGACAGCCCCTACTCAGGCCCCTACCCAGGCCCCTACCCAGGCGGTTGCACCGACCCA
>JAMDDR010000262.1:2948-11618 GCA_023488685.1 Chloroflexota bacterium
CCTCGCCCGAGAAAATCTTCGCCAGGCCCCAGCAGCGACAGCAACGACTGAGCCGACCATGGCCCCAGAAGCGACGGCGACAACCGCTTCCGAGCCGACTGCTGTAGCGACAACCGCGGCAGAGGCGACTGAAGCCTCAACCGGCAGCGGCATGTTGCCGGAAGTGGACCCGGCCAGTGTGACAGGCGACATCATCGTGGCGGGCAGTTCGACGGTGTACCCGCTCTCAGAGTGGATGGCGGAGCAGTTCAAGGATGAAGGCTACGCCGGCAACCTCACGATCGACAGCGTCGGCTCCGGTGCGGGGTTCGAGCGCTTCTGCACGAAGGGCGAGACGGACATCTCAAACGCCAGCCGTGCGATCAACGACACCGAGGTGGCGAACTGCCAGGCGATCGGGCGCACACCGGTGGAGTTCCGGGTAGGCACGGACGCGCTGGCAATCGTGGTGAATCCACAGAACACGTGGGCGGACAACCTGACGCTGGCGGACCTGGCGAAGATTTTCTCGGGCGAGGCCAAGAGCTGGAAGGACGTCAACCCGGCGTGGGACGATGTGGCGATCAAGCTGTTCAGCCCAGGCACCGACTCCGGCACGTTCGACTACTTCGTCGAAGAGGTATTCGGTGACATTGCGGAGACCGCGGATCGCGAGGCCAAGATTCTGAACGCGCCAGGCATCCAACTGAGCGAGGACGACAACGTGCTGGTGCAGGGCGTGGCAGGTGACAAGGGCGCCATCGGGTACTTCGGCTTCGCCTACTTTGTCGAAAATGAGGACAAGCTGAGGGACGTGTCAATCGAGGGTGTCTCCCCGGACGAGAAGTCGGTCAACGAGAACACCTACCCGCTGAGCCGGCCGCTGTTCATCTACTCGGACGCCAAGATCATGAAGGACAAGCCGCAGGTGGCTTCGTTCATCAACTACTTCCTGACCCGGCAGGATGAAGGCAACAAGGAAGTCGGCTACTTCGCTGCTCCCGCCGATGCCAAGGCCAAGTCCATGCAAGCCTGGCTCGACGCGACGAAGTAACCAATCGAACGTAATCTATCGAACGTAATCTAATCATTTACTGACGGTCACGCAGAAACAGGCAGAGCTGGTGTCGAGGGCCGCAATAAAGGCGCCCCCACCCATCTCTGCCTGTGTGTCAATATAAAAGGCCGGCGAGATGACCAAAGGCGTGGAGATGAGAGAACAGAATATAACGATGACCATCGGGCGTGGCGTGGTCGTAGCCAGGCCGGACAGCAGGGATGCGCTGCGCAAGCGGCCGCGCGTGGGCGAGCGGGTGATTCAATCGCTGCTATTTGCCTGTGGTTTTATATCGATTTTCACCACGCTGGGCATCGTGTTTGTCTTGGGTGAGGAATCCTTTCTTTTCTTCGGCAGTGAGGAAGTGTCCATCATCGAATTCGTGACTGGGACAGTATGGCAGCCTGCGGTTGGCGAGTTTGGTATTTTGCCGCTGTTGCTTTCGACGCTCATTACCAGCATTGTCGCCATGCTCGTTGCCATTCCGGTGGGGCTGAGCGCGGCAATCTTTCTGAGCGAGTATGCCAGCCCCAAGGCACGCAGCATTTTGAAGCCAGTCCTGGAGTTGCTGGCAGGCGTGCCGACCGTCGTGTACGGGTATTTCGCCCTGACCTTCATGACGCCGCTGCTGCGCAGTGTCTTTGGCCAGGACACCATCGAGGTGTACAACATGGCGTCCGCCGGCCTGGTGATGGGGATCATGATCGTTCCCCTGGTTGCCTCGATGAGTGAGGATGCGTTGACTGCCGTGCCGCGCTCGATGCGCGAGGCCGCGTTCGGCCTGGGCGCCACGAAACTGGAGACCAGCGTGAGCGTGGTTGTGCCAGCGGCAGTTTCGGGCATCATGGCAGCGGTGATTGTGGGCATTTCGCGCGCTATTGGCGAAACCATGATTGTTGCGCTGGCTGCCGGTGCCGGGCCCAATTTCACGTTCAATCCCTTCAAAGCAGCCGAGACGATGACCGGACACATCGCTCGTATCAGCGGCGGCGATCTGAGCTACAACTCGATCGACTACAACAGCATCTTTGCCATTGGCATCACTCTCTTCCTCATGACCCTGGGGTTGAACATCATCAGCCGCTACTTCGTCAACCGCTTCCGGGAGGTGTACCAATAATGGATACCAGCCAGCCCTTGCGGCCCTCACCAGGGCCAAACAAGGATAACCCAGAAGCGGTGCGACTGAATGTGATCCGCCGGCGGATCCTTGCCAGGTCGGGTCAGGTTTTGTTCTTTTCATCAGTGATCATTGCGTTCATCGCCCTGGTTGCACTCCTGTTGACGGTCTCGAATCGCGCTTTCGGCTATGTGGCGGAGGAGAATAATGTCAACCCAACCACGCTTGCCGCGGTGCCGCTCGATCAGTTGTCGCAGGAGGAACTGGTTAAGATCCTGCAGGATCATATTTCGCGTAATGTGTTCCGCCGTCTTGACCGCGAACAACCGTTCGTGCAGCGCAGCAAAGAGGACGTGCTTGCACTTGTCACCGAACGTGTGGTTCAGCCTGAAGTGGTTGAAACCTGGGGTCTGTTTGACTCACTTTTCAACCGTGAGCGAATCGAGGCGGCGGTGCGCGAGGAGCACCCGGATGCCACGCTCTCATTTCGCTCCTGGGTGAGCTGGAGTTTCCTGACCAGCCCGATGTCGAGCCAGGCTGAAGTAGCGGGCATTCGCACCGCAGTCCTTGGCTCACTCATGATGATTCTGTTAACCATGGTGATCGCGGTGCCCATCGGCGTAGGCGCGGCGATCTACCTGGAAGAATATGCGACCAAGAGTCGCATCAACCAGATCATCCAGACCAATATTTATAATCTCGCGGGTGTGCCGTCCATCATCTACGGTATTCTGGGCCTGGCTATTTTCGTGCGCGGATTGGAGCGCTTCACCAGTGGAGCCACGTTCGGCGTTACCGACTCCAATGGTCGCACCATCCTTTCAGCATCGCTGACCATGGCCCTGCTGGTGCTGCCACTGGTCATCATCAACGCCCAGGAGGCACTCAAGGCTGTGCCCTATTCCTTCCGCGAGGCCAGTTATGGTCTGGGTGCAACCAAGTGGCAGACCATCTGGCATCACGTCATCCCAACTGCGCTACCGGGCATTCTTACCGGTACGATCCTGGCCATGTCTCGCGCGATTGGCGAAACGGCGCCGTTGATTGTGGTAGGCGCGTCGACGTTCATCGTATCCGATCCGAACAGCCCATTCTCAAAGTTCACGGCGTTGCCAATCCTGATCTACAACTGGACGGCTCGCCCGTTTGAAACCTTCCGGCACATCGCGGCGGCTGCCATCATCGTGTTGCTGGCGCTACTCGTTATCATGAATTTGACTGCCATCCTGTTGCGTAACCGCTTCCGCCAGTCGTACTAGCGTTGTGGCCTGGAGAATCATGAATCAGAACAATCCCGCCACCGGGGTGAAGGTCGTTTCACCCGTCGTCTATGACCCAAATATCGGCAATGGGCATCCGACCAAGATGCTCCTTGAAAACTTGTCGGTCTACTACGATGATTTCCGCGCCGTTGCAGATGTGACGCAGCCAATTTACGGCCAGCGCATTACAGCCATCATCGGGCCGTCTGGCTGTGGTAAGAGCACGTTACTGCGGTCGTTGAACCGCATGAATGAATTGGTGCCGTCTGCTCGCGTGACAGGGCGGGTCACCCTGGACGATTTTGACATCTATGCTTCCGATATTGATCCTGTATTGGTGCGCCGGCGTGTGGGCATGGTGTTTCAGAAGCCGAACCCTTTCCCAAGAAGCATCTACGACAACATCGCTTATGGGATACGACTCTACAACCATCGTATTAACAAGTCGCAGATGGACGAACGGGTCGAGAGTAGTCTTCGCCGCGCCGCGCTGTGGGAGGAAGTTAAGGATAAGCTCAAACAGTCAGCTTATGCGCTGTCAGGTGGTCAACAACAGCGCCTGTGCATCGCGCGCACGATCGCAGCCGAACCCGAAGTCGTGCTCATGGATGAGCCGTGCTCGGCGCTTGACCCGGTAGCCACCCTCAAGATCGAGGAGTTGATGCAGGAGTTTAAAAAGGATTACACGATCGTCATCGTCACGCACAACATGCAACAGGCCGCCCGCGTCAGTGATTACACCGCCATGATGATGATGCGCCCCGACCGAGCTGGCGAGATGATCGAGTTTGACCAGACGCAGAAAATTTTCACCAAGCCCAGCGATAGGCGCACCGAGGATTACGTCAGTGGGAGGTTCGGTTAGTTCGGTTAAATGGTTGTTGCGGGTTCGGTTTCTCGATGTATTCCAGCGTGCTGCATCAATGAGTGGCTCACAACGAGCGGTGCGAGCGGATAGGCCATAATTTGGGAGGACAAATGACACAGCGGGCGACACTGGTTTCAGCTATGAACGCCATGACAAACATTGGAACGGATACACAAACAATCGTCGCGGCCGACGCGCCGAAAATGAAGACCGAGAGCCTCTCAATCTATTACAGCGCGTTTCGTGCCGTAGCCGACGTCACGCTGCCGGTGCGTGACCGCCAGATCACGGCCATCATCGGCCCGTCAGGCTGCGGCAAGAGCACGCTGTTGCGCGCACTGAACCGCATGAACGACCTGGTGGCCGGCTCGCACATCCAGGGCAAGGTAACCCTGGACGGGGAGGATATTTACGCCCCGAACATGGATGTGGTGGATATCCGGCGGCGCATTGGCATGGTGTTTCAGCGCCCCAACCCCTTTCCCAAGACGATTTATGACAATGTGGCGTTTGGCCCGCGGCTGTACGGCCGCATCCCAAAAACGGAACTCGATGAGATTGTCGAGAGCAGCCTGCGCCGTGCCGCGTTGTGGGATGAGGTGAAGGACAAGCTCAAGCAATCGGGCCTGGCATTGTCGGGCGGCCAGCAACAGCGGCTGTGCATCGCCCGTGCTGTCGCGGCCGAACCCGAGGTCATTCTGATGGATGAGCCGTGTTCGGCGCTTGACCCGGTGGCCACGCTCAAGATCGAGGAGCTGATGCAGGAGTTGAAGAAGGACTACGCCATCGTTATCGTCACGCACAACATGCAGCAGGCCGCCCGCGTAAGCGACTATACTGCCATGATGATGATGCGCTCAGATCGCGCCGGCGAGATGATCGAGCTTGACCAGACGCAGAAGATTTTCACCAGGCCGGGCGATAAGCGCACCGAGGATTATGTTAGTGGGAGGTTCGGTTAAATGGCTGTCGCTAGCTCAAACGTGCGGGCCGCGCTCGATCGCGACCTTAATACAATCCGTGACAACATCTTGCGGTTGGGCAGTCTGGTGAATGAGCAATTGCAACTGTCGGTGAAGGCGTTGCGGGAGCGCGATCTAAAACTCGCACACCAGGTCGTCTCGACGGATGAGCGCATCAACCAGTTGCGCTATAAGATCGAGGAGGAATGCCTGACCACGATTGCCCGGCAGCAGCCGGCTGCGGGTGACCTGCGCCAGATCATTACCGCCATGCATATGTCGGTTGAAATGGAGCGTATGGCCGACCACGCCGTGGGCATTGCCACCATCGTCATTCGCATGGGGGAGGAGCCATTGCTCAAACCGCTGATCGACATCCCGCGCATGCAGGCCATCACCTCCGAAATGCTCGATCAGGCGCTGGATGCGTTTGTCAAAATGGACGTCGAAATGGCACGCGCCGTGGTGGTGCGCGACGACGAGGTGGACGCGCTCTACAACCAGGTCCTGCGCGAACTGCTCACTTACATGGCCGAGGACAAGCGCGTCGTGCCGCGGGCGATGTATCTGCTATGGGTGGCGCACAACCTGGAGCGTACCGCCGATCGCGTGACCAACCTGTGCGAGCGTGTCATTTTCGCAGCCATCGGGGAGTTGGGCGACTATAAACCGCCCAAACCAGCGTGATTTTGGATTTGGTTTGGATTTGGGAATTTGGATTTTGGATTTTCGCCTGGCTTGTTGGAACCGAAGTCTGGAATCTAAATCCCCAATCCAAAATCCCCAATCCAAAATCCCCAATCGAAAATCTAAAATCGAAAATGTCTAGGGTTTTACTTGTTGAGGATGAAACAACCCTGCTCGATCTGGTGTCGCAGCATCTGACGAATGAGGGTTTCGACGTTGTTGCAACGACCAATGGCGCCGAGGCGCTGGAACTGGCGCGCCGCGATCCGCCCGACGTGTGCGTGTTCGACGTCATGCTGCCGGGTCTTGATGGATTGTCGCTGTGTCGCATCCTGCGCAAGGAATCCGATGTGCCGATCATCTTGCTCACGGCGCGTGGCGCCGAGATCGACCGCGTGATTGGCCTGGAGAGCGGGGCGGACGATTACATCGTCAAACCGTTCAGCATGCCAGAGCTTGTTGCGCGCATCCGCGCCGCCTTGCGCCGCGCGCCCAAGCAGGCCAGTGACCGTCTGCTGTGCGGTGACGTGCTGCTCGACACGATTTCGCGCCGTGTGTTCGTGGAAGGGCGCGAGGTCAAGCTCAGCCACAAGGAATTCGAGCTGTTGGCGACGCTGATGCGCAACAAGGGTGCCGTGCTGTCACGCGAATTCCTGATCACGCAGGTATGGGGCTACGACTTCGACGGCGATACGCGCACGGTCGACGTGCACGTGCGCTGGTTGCGCGAGAAGCTTGAGCGTGACCCGTCTCACCCGCTGCGCCTGCAAACCGTGCGCGGCGTCGGCTATCGCATCGACTGATGTATGGTGACTCCACTCTGGGCGATAGCGGCACAGGTTGGGCTGATAATGGCTCATGATGAGAAAGCCAGTGTTAATTATTGTGAACGGCTTGCCTGGAACTGGAAAGACCACCTTGGCAAGACGGCTGGCCGTAGATGCAGAACTCCCGGTTTTCTCCAGGGATGGCATGTATGAGACCCTCTACGATGCGCTTGAATGTCGCGGCAATGGGCTCCCCCTTTTGCTAGGCGCTGCAACGTTTGCTCTCCTCTACTCCGTCACCGGCTCAGTGTTAGCAGCAGGCCAATCGGTGATTGTTGAGGGGTTTTTTGGTCGCCCCGAATTACGAACGGCCGAGTTTCTCCACCTGCAACAGACGTGCGATTTTGAGCCCTTTCAAATTCTGTGTCAGGCAGATGGAAGCGTTCTCCTGGAGCGCTTCCTGGCGCGTGTGGGGACTGAAGCACGACATGCCAGCCATCGGGATCGGGATCTGGAATGGATCGAACAAAACAAAGAGCAGCTCTTACAAGGACATCTGCCTCCTCTGGCCCTTGGCGGTCAGATCGTTGAAATCGACACCACCACTCCTCACAGTTTTAATTATGCGGACCTGCTCCAACAGGTCTGTGCCGCCCTCTGAAACATGCTCACCCACTGGATGCATTTTCTTGTCACTTGTTTGCACTCATACACACAAGCGAGCTTCACCGGAAGTGTGTCAGAGTTACAGGTTGTCCGCATTCGACACTATCGACAATGGCGTCGATCAGCCGGATGGCCTCGACGCCATCCTGGAGTGTGGCCGTTGGCTCGACCATCCCCAGCACGGCGCGCGCAAAGTGGCTCAGTTCGCCCCAATAGCCGCGCGTGTAGTGGCCCCCGGCGGCCCATTGCGCCATGTTGCCCGACACGTAGTAGCGGCTGCTCCAGCCGAACAGCTCCGTGCCATGCCCCTCGGCGAAGCGCTGTGAGGGCGCCATGACCTCCGTGGTGCGCGACCCGTCGATGACGATGCCGCCGCTGGTCCCGGAGAGGTAAACCATCTCAAAGCAGTCCGTCCAGCTATGGCCGGAGTTCATGTTCAACGGCCACCACATTCGCCGGGGCGAATCGCTTCATGAAGCCCACCATGCCCCACGTCGCATGCTTGCGCGCGGCGTCGGCCAGCGCCTGTGCTTGCGCCAGGCTCGACGCGGGCGGCTTTTCGATCATTTAGAAACCCGATTTTTATCAAAAATCGGGTTTCTGGCTCAGTAGCCAATCCCGCGCAGGTACGCGCGGTTCTTGCGTATCGCTTCGATGCCATCGTGGCGTGCGGCCTCCGACTCCTCCTCGGCGACGACCCAGCCCTGATACCCGGTGGATTCCAGCAGTCTCATGACCGCAGGAAAATCACACACCCCTTCACCCAACGCCACCCATTCACGTGCCGCCGTCGCATCCTTGAGATGAAGATGCGTGATGCGCGGCAGGTAAGTGCGCAGGCAGGCCAGCAAGTCCTGGCCGCCACGCATCGCCCAGCATCTCCCATGTATACGTCTGGCAAGCGATTTGTACCAGGCCCATCGATTTCCTCCAGCGACTGTCTGTCCAGCGACTGTCCATCTGACAAGCGCCTACAGCTTGATGCCCAGCAGACCACACAAGTAAATGTACGCCTCTTGCGTGTAACGGGGAAGATTGTGCGGGTCATCGACTTCGAGTTCCACGGTCAGGTCCCCGCGGTAGCCAACCTCGCGCAGGACTGCGATCTCGGAGGGCAAATCGATCTCTCCGCGCCCGATGCCGACAGAGGTGGTGCCGAGATGGTCCTTCAGGTGCACGCTTTGACCACTCCCCGCGCTAAAGCGACGGGGATTCTTGGGTATCCACAATGGCAGCAGGCAACGCCCGTCTTATGCCATCTCCACCCCACGACATGGCCCTGCCGTGTTTGCTCATCCGGGC
>JAMDDR010000303.1 GCA_023488685.1 Chloroflexota bacterium
AAACGCACAGCAAGGGCCCATCTACACAGACGCCAACGGCTCGTTCAGCTTCGCAGGCTTACCCGAGGGCGAGATGACGTTGATCGTGAGCGGCGCGGGTTTCCGGCGCCGCCAATTGAAGGTCGCCATGCTGGCCGATGAGGTAACCCAGGTCGCCGTCGACCTGAAGCCGGCCGGGCAGCCCATCGGCAAGATCAAGGTAAAAGGGCTGCAGGTCTCGATTGCGGACGAAGCCATTTTCGTGATCGAGGAGACCGGCCAGCAACTGTCGCTGCAACAGTACCTCGACCACACGCGGGCCAAAGTGTTGTCAAGCGCACGTACCTCCGACCTGGCCGGCTTGATCGCCGTGTGGGTGGACAGGGACAGGCGCCAGCAGTTCATTGCAGACCTGCAGGCGGCGTCTGTGTTTACGGACGTGCTGGCCGAAGTGCTGAACCAGACCGAGGCCGACCAACTCGATCTGCTGGCCCACATCGCCTTCGGCGCGCCGATCCGCACGCGCAGCGAGCGCGCGACCGCCTTCGTCAATCGCGAGGGGCGCTTCCTGCAACAGCATGCGACGCCGGCGCGTGAAGTAATCCTCAGTTTGCTGGATAAGTATCGTGCGGCAGGCATCGAGGAAATCTCGGACCCACGCGTGTTTCGCCTGCCACCCTTCCTGCAGATGGGTCAGGCGCCCGGTATCGTGCGGCGGTTCGGTTCTGCCGGCGCATTGCGGGCGAGCCTGCAAGAGTTGCAGCGGCGACTCTACTCATGAGCATCGCATAGATACAATAGGCTCACCATGTCCAAAGCCAAACACCGCACCGGGCGCCGGCCGCGCGCGGAACCCCGCGAGCAGGTCGCGCCGGTCAACCCGCGGGACGCGCAGACGCCCGCAACGGCCACGTTCTTCCGAACGTCCCTGGTCGACGCACGCATGCGTGCGTTGATGTACGGCGCCCTGTCAAAATTCGGGTCGTTGTTGCGAGCGGGTGAGCGCGACATTGCGCGGCAGGTGAACGATGCCCAAACACCGCAGGACCTGGTGCGGCTGGCCGCTGTCGTAAAAGGCGCCGCCGAAGGCGAATGGCACAAGCGGCTGGAGGCCTATGGCCCGGCCAGTGTGCCGGTCATCGAACAACGCCTGAAAACGTGCCAGTCCATCCACGACGAGGATGAGCGCACGAAAACGATGGAGAACTTGATTGCGGCGTTGCGCTGGCAGGGCGCTGCCGGCGCGCGGGCGTTGCTGGCATGCTTCGACAACCTGGATGACTATGGCCAAAGCTTGGCATGTGTGGTGCTGGGGTTGCTGCGGTCGAACCTCGCCGGCGATGTTATCTGGCGCTATTTCCAGCGTGTCCGCAAGAGCGACGAGTCCTATTTCGTGGGCGCGCTATGGGGGCTGATCGACCTGCAGGACCCGCGCGCCGCCGACGCGCTGGACGACCTGTGGCGCAACGGCCCCGACTTTAACGAGCTGTATGGCTTCATGGCCCGCTCCGGCGACGCGCGCGCGGTCATTCCATTGATGGCCGAGTGCGCCGCCGCGGAAAACCAGCAGGAGCGCGAGCCCCCGTTCACGGCCTTCGCGGCGGTGGCGCAACGGGTGGGGCGCGAGGCCTGCCTGGCGCAGCTCTCCCAGGTGGGCCAACCGACCGGCGAGCAACGCCGCATCATGACGCAGATCGTCGACAGCGCCTTAGCCGTCCCCAGGCCGGACATCGAGAGTCTCTTCGACCTCTTCTATTCCGGCGCGCCACCACAGGATGCACAATCATGAGCAGCCCACGTGCAACCAGGGTGCTGGCGACGTCGCCGATGCTGCCCGGTCTTTCCGGCCTGGCAAACGGCGCGCAAACGCGCGACTCCCTCGCCGGCGACATCTGGCGCGCGTGCGATATCCTGCGCCGCGATAACAACTGCGGCGGCGTGATGGAGTACGTGGAGCACCTGGCCTGGCTGTTGTTCCTGCGCTTCCTCGACGCGCAGGAATCGATCTGGGCGCAGGAGGCCGAACTTGACAACAAGACCTATACGCGCATCCTGGACGGCAAACTGCGCTGGGACTATTGGGGCAGGCGCGACTGGGACGCCGAGGAACTGATCAAGTTCATTCACGGCACGTTGCTGCCCAGCCTGCAGGCGCTGAGCGGCGACCCACTGCGCGATACGATCCGTTCGATTTTCTCGGAGCGCACGGTGATCGTGGCCGCCTCGGGCTATAACCTGAAGGACGTGCTGGCGATCATCGACGAGATCGACTTCACCAGCCAGGACGACATCTTCACCGTGTCGCACGTGTACGAGGACCTGCTGCGCAAGCTGGGCAACGAGAACAAGATGGCTGGCGAGTTCTACACCCCGCGCCCGGTCATCCGCTTCATCGTCGATCTGGTCGCGCCGCAGTTGGACGAGATGATCTACGACCCAGCGACCGGGTCGTCGGGGTTTCTGGCGCAGGCGTTCGAGTACCTGCGACGCAGCAATGCAAGCCTGACCATCGCGCAGAACGAGTGCCTGCAAACGCAGACGTTCTTCGGAAACGAGAAGAAGGCCGTGCCCGCGCTGCTGGGGCTGATGAACCTGGCGCTGCACGGCGTGACCGCGCCCAAGCAGCGGCGCGGCAACACGCTGGAAGAGGACGTGAAGAGCGCGCCGGCCGAGCGCTTCGACGTGATCATCACCAACCCGCCGTTCGGCGGCACCGAGAACCGCCAGATCCAGGAGAACTTCACCGTGCCCTCCAACGCGACCGAGCTGCTGTTCCTGCAGCACATCATGAAGAAGCTGAAACCGAAGGCCGGCGCGCGCTGCGGCATGGTGATGCCGGAGGGCACGCTATTCCGCGGCGGCGCGTTCGCCACCGTCAAAAAGGACCTGCTGGAGCAGTTCAACCTGCACACGGTGATCAGCCTGCCGCCCGGCACGTTCGCGCCGTACTCCGACGTGAAGACGGCGCTGCTGTTCTTCGAGCGGCCCGGCCCGACACAAGAGACGTGGTATTACGAGTTGCCGTTGCCGGCGGGGTTGAAGAAGTTTAGCAAGGGCAACCCGATCCAGGACGAACACTTCGCCGAGGCGCGCGCGCTGTGGCAGGCCTGGAACGGCTATCGCAAGGGCAGGGGCGCGTACCCGCAGGTGACCGCGAATTCGTGGTTGGTGCCGGCGGCCGAGATCAAGGCGCGCGGCTACGACCTGACGGCGCGCAACCCCAACCGCGCCGCGGTGGAACAGACCCGCTCGGCGGTCGAGATCACCGCCGGCTTGCTGGAGCGCATCCGCGAGCTGAACGAGATCGTGGAAGAGTTACACGAACAGTTGGGAGGCGGAAACGGAGACGCGGGAAACCCGGTCAACGGAAATCCTGCGCATCTCGCAGAGGATGAGACTACACCCCCGGGTTGTTGACGGACCGCCGATACGTTTCGACCGCTTTGCGCGTGGTATGCCAGACACGACCGATCTTTATCGCTTCCAGCCGTCCGAGCCGCGCCAGCAGGCTGAGATACTCCTGGCTGTAGGGCGTGCCCTGGGCAGCCTCGCGCAGGGGGATCCATTCCCCCTTGTGCGAGGCATCGCGCGTGACGCGGCCAGATGGTTTGGCCGCCTGAAGGAACAGCGTCAAACTGCGCTCCACAGCGCGCCCGACGAAGTTGATCAGCGGCGTCGTGTTGCCCGTGTCCGCCTGGGCAAGAACGCGATAGTACTCCTTGCGGTTTGCGCGCAGGATGATCGCGGGAGGATAGCCGTCGCGCATGAGCAGCAGGTTCATCACCAGCCGCCCCGTACGCCCATTGCCGTCGATAAACGGGTGAATGGAAGCCAGACGATGGTGCGCCAGTGCTGCGTGCTCGACCGGGTGCAGCGCCAGCGCGCCGGTCCGCAGCCAACGCGCTCATTCGTCCATCAGGCCCGGCACGTCAAACGGTTCGGGCGGGCGATGGCTGGTGCCCGCGATGCGAACGCTCGTGGCGCGAAACTTACCGGCTTCGCCATCGTCGATGCGCGCCAGCACCAGCGTGTGGATCTGCCGGACATGGAAAGGCGTGAGTGGCTGGAGTGGCTTGATTGGCTCCGTTTGCGCCGCCAATCGTTCCACGTAGATGATGGCGTCTTTGTGGTTGATCACCTCGAAGTGCTCGCGCAGGCTGAGCGTATTGCCTTCGATAGCGTTCGAGTTGTAAGTCCATTCGACCGTCATCACCTCATTCAACCGGGCGAGCGCAGCCTGGGACGGCGGGCGCAGAGCGTCCAATTGTGCTTTCTTAGCGTTGATGCGGTCAGCAAACGCGGTTCGAGCAAAGAGTATCGGATACGTTTAATTGTTGCATATCCGATACCGATGGGGTCGGTGGCGATATGAGCAAATCCTTCGAATCTGACAACGATACGGAGCAGGATTAATGGAACGCTGGACGCTGCCGGAGGGGTGGGAATGGCGAAAACTTGCTAGCCTGGCCAACGAAGACGCAAATCAGATTAGACCAAGTGAGTTCGCATCTGAACTGTTCAACTACTGGGGGCTTGATGCAATCAAGGCTGGTCAGTTTGTTGAGCCTGGGCCTAATTGGATACCAGGTTCCGACGTCCACAGCACGTGCATACGATTCAGCACTAAACACGTTTTGTACGCGAAGCTGCGCCCGTATCTAAACAAAGTTGTCGTTCCTTCACAGGAGGGTATCGGTACAACAGAATGGATTGTATTGACACCCCATTCGGGGCAAGTTAATCGTCACTACTTGGCTTATGCACTACGGACACCATCATTCGTAGATTATGCGACCGCCAATAGCACGGGCGCAAGAATGCCAAGAGTTCGTAAGGAAGCTTTCTGGCAAGCAGATATACCTGTTCCATATCCGAATGACCCTCGTCGCTCTCTCGAAACCCAGCGCCGGATTGTGGCACGGCTGGATGCGCTGCTAGCGGAGGTGGCCGAGGCCAAACGGATCACCGAGTGGGCGCCGGGCGAGTGTGAGGAACTTTATCGAGCCATCATTGCGGACCAGCGCCAGGACGAGTATTCGTTGGTGCCAATGAGCGAACTTGTTCGGCCGCGCCAACCAGATGTGACCGTACGCGATGACGAGGAGTATCACTTTGCGGGAACGCTTTCCTTTGGCCGTGGCATGTTTTACTCGCGCAAATTGATGGGCAGTGAATTCAGTTACCCGAGGTTGATTCGCCTGCGCAAAGACGACTTCGTTTATCCAAAGCTGATGGCATGGGAAGGCGCGTTCGGGATAGTGACACAGGACCTCGCCGGTATGGTAGTGTCGCCCGAGTTTGTCGTTTTCGATGTCAATCAGTCATGCGTGTTGCCGGAAGTACTCGACGTCTATTTCCGAACACCTTCGACATGGGAACGCATGGCAGCCATCAGTACAGGGACAAATGCACGCCGGCGACGCCTCTATCCCCAGGATTTAATGCGATATCTGATGCCGTTGCCGCCGATGGAAACGCAGTTCAGATTGCGCATGGCCGTCACGGCGACGGCTGAGATGAAACGCCAACTGGCACAGGCAACTGACGAACTCAAGATACTGGAGCAAGCCCTTCTCGCTCAAGCTTTTTGTGGGGAATTGTGAGACACAGACCCATCGAGTGTGAACACGAGGGATCACGGGTTGCTAGACCACACCCAAAGGATCTGTACACAAGCCCCACTAATCCGGTCCATCGAGACACCGTGAGTTATCCTTACCACACCCTAAAACGGGCGTTGCCATTTGGTGTTGTCCAGCGCTGGCTCTTATGTCTCAATGCGACACATGACATGACATTCTTCCTAAATATAATGCGCTAATACTTGACAATGTCAGAATGTCGATGTACTATGTATCTCTAGTGGAGTCTTCTCACGGCGGAGAAGCGTATATGCCTGACGGTGACAGAATCCATCCGACCCTTCCTCGTCGCTATGAGCACGCTTATAAGCAAGTGTGTGAGGGTCACTTCTCACCTGATGAGCTTGCGTACAGAACTCTGAAGCCGCTGGCGCAAGATCTGAAGGAGTATGGCGATGGACCAATCCGGTTTATCAAGGGGTTGGCTGATGAGCTCTGCCAGATACCTCGGGAACCGATGTTGAGAGCGACTTATGATTGGGATGGGATGCGCACGCGATTCAGGAAGCAGGCCCGATTCGCATCCGGTGGAACGCGTGCAATCGAGATTGCGATTTTAGCCGGCGAGCGGATGCTGAATCAGGTGCGATTCGGAGAGCGTGAGGAAGTCACTTATGCATGCCTTGTGAAGGAATACGCAACCGGTGTATACCGCGCCCGATTTGTGGACTGCGTTCCGCTAGTTCCACGCCAAAATGATGCTAACCATGGTGCTGTTGTCGAGATGTTGGAAGCAATGAATCCGCACATCGAGCGGGGAATCGATGCGTTCACGGCTCAGATCATAAAGTCCGATGGGGTTGATAAGCTGCGCCGTCCATCACGCGCCAAGGATCCTGTTTCCTTAGACGAGGATCTTACGGCTGCATATTGAGGAAAGCCGTGGGTACTCGACCATACCGCTTCGTGTTCGATTCTATTGCTGCGAAACTCGGGCGTGTCCAGATGTTCAGCCCTGGGTCCAGCGCACCACGCGACCTGTCGGTTGCGGTGGACGATGCAAGCTTCTTTCACAGGCTTTGCTCATGGATACCCGAGCAAGTTGCGGACATGGTTGATATTGCAGTTGCCGTGAGTGTAGTGGATCGGCTCGCGGTACGCCGCGAGAATGACATGTGTATCATCGATGTCGATCTGCCAGTATGGCAGCCACAACTATGGTGGCAGCTTCAAGATGATTACTTGAAAGATCTTCTGTTCTGGTACACGGGCGATCAATGGAATCTTAATTTCAAGCTGCGACAGGATATTGGGCGGATTTCTGAGAGACAGGGACTCATCTCAGACGCTGGAGATCATGGCGACCAACTAGAGGTTGCTTTGTGGAGTGGTGGGCTGGACTCATTCGCCGGTTTGGATTGCCGTCTTCGTTCGGAACCCGCGAGGCGATACGAGTTGGTCGGCACGGGTGAGAACACAGTTATCCAGAACAAGCAAAGCCAGATTGCGAATTCCCTTTGTGCCCGATACTTTCACAGGGTGAAGTACATTCCGATATCTATTCGAAAAGATGGCACCGGCCGTCTGCCGAAAAGCTCTTCCCAACGATCGCGAGGCTTTGTGTTTATTGCGCTCGGTAGCGCATACGCTTATCTGAAAAAGCAGCGAATCCTCTATATTTACGAGAATGGTATCGGCGCAATTAACCTGCCATACCGAATGTCGGAAGTTGGTTTAGATCATGCTCGGTCAGTACACCCTGTTACTTTGCTAGATATGAGCCGCTTTGTCTCGCACCTGTTCGGCGAAGATTTCAGAATTGTCAATCCCTTCCTGTATCAGACCAAAGCCGAGATGTGCAAGGCCTTGGCTGGCAGTGAATCGGAGACCATAGCATTGCAAACAGTAAGCTGTGATCACTTGCATCGTGGCCGCTATCCGCAATGCGGGTATTGCACTTCATGCTTATTGCGCCGACAAGCGCTTGCGGCAGCAGGCATCAGAGATGTAACTCCATATCGAATTACCAGTGACAAGCAGGGTATAGGTGATCATCAGCGTTATCTCGCACAAGTCAATTTGTCGGCCATGCTGCATCAGGCCAAAATACTGCGACGGTGCATGAATTCCAAAGACCCTTGGCATCAATTGGTAGAGCAATATCCTCAATTGTCTGCTATCGCAGATCGGCTGAGCAAACATGAGGGAGAACCTCTGCAACAGATCATTGATCGTGTGTGCCGTCTGTACTACTCCTACGTGGTCGAATGGGAAGCTGTCGCCGGAGATGTTGGGCGAGGGCTACTGGACAATTGTACCGTTGCGTGAACGGGATGGCCGGAGTCGGCACCAGGAGGTTTAGATGAGCACGAACATCCTTGATACGATTGATGCGCGCGAGTTGGGCAAGGAACTACAAGCAGCGCGTAAAAGTCGCGGGATGACGCAGGAGGAGGCAGCAAGAGTCATTGATGTCACGCGAACGACTGTGACTGCCATCGAAAAGGGGGAGCGCCGAGTTAAGGCTAATGAACTGATTAGGCTTGCCCAAGCCTATGGGAGGCAGATAAGCGATTTCGTGCGCCCGCGTCCAAGCCTCGAGCTCATGAGCATCCGACTGCGCGGACCGGCATGGCTATCAGAGGGCGATCAGCAACAACTCGAGCAGTCGGTTGAAACCTTGCGCGAATATGCGCGTGACTACCTCGAACTTGAGCAGATTACGGACACGTCACTGACGCGAAAATACCCGCCGGAATACCCGACCGCAGGCAATTCGGTTCAACAGGTGGCGGAAAGTATCGCCATTCAAGAGAGAAACCGGCTTGGTTTGGGCGATGGCCCAGTACCGATGCTGCGCGACATCCTGGAGCAGGATGTTGGGATGCGCATTTTCTATTTACTCCTCCAACCCTCGTCGGTTTCGGCAGTGTACTTCTACGCCGAGCCTCTGGGTGCCTGCATTGGAGTAAACGCGCAACACCCCGAAGAACGACGCAGATGGTCCCTGGCACACGACTACGGCCACTTCCTGGTTGCACGACACAAATCGCGTGTGTCATTCCTGTCCGTATATCAGCGCGTGCCAGAGGAAGAGCGTCTGGTAGATGCCTTCGCTATGTGCTTCCTGATGCCGACCTCGAGCGTCATTCGGCGCGTGAACGATATCAAGCAGGCCACGGGCAAATTTACGCCGGCCGACTTGATGGTACAGGCACACTACTATGGCGTCTCTGTAGAAGCGTTTACACGTCGTTTGGAGGGCATGAAACTACTAGCTACTGGTGTATGGGAGCATCTGAAGGAAAGAGGCTTGAAGGTACATGAAGCGCGCCAGCAACTCGAGCTTGAGCGGATTCCATCGCGTGATAATCCGTTACCCGTGCGATACCAACTCCTGGCTGTCGACGCATTCAGTCGCGACAGGATCACTGAAGGCCAGTTAGCACGATTTCTGCATGTCGATCGGCTTGAAGCACGTCGCATCGCCGAAACCTTGCGAGAGCAACTCCCATACGTGGCGAACGCCAAGGGTGAGTCTGATGATGCAATGCAGAGTTCAATCGTTCAGGAGATGCATGACTGATGCCTTCACCAGCGTTTGCATGCGATTACATCATTCTGGATGCTTGTTGCATCATCAACCTGTGTGCGACAGACCGCATGGACGAAATCCTGGTGGCGATACCCACCAAAGTTGCTGTGGCTGAGTACGTCAAAGAGATAGAGGTGCTGACAGTCCGTAACGCCGACTCTGGCAATGACCGACGCATAGAACTGCGAGCACAGATTGATCGAGGGCTGATAGGTATCATCTCGCTTGGAGATGAGATCGAGGAAATCCTGTTTGTCAACTATGCCGCAGCGCTTGGCGACGATGGGGAGGCAATGACCTCAGCTATCGCAGTGAACCGCCACTGGGGCATTGCGACTGATGATCGGCGCGCTATATCGTTCCTGCATAGAGAGGCACCGCAATTACCAGTGGTGACAACTCCCGATCTACTCAGGAATTGGGCAGACGCGCATAGTCCCTCTTTGGATGATCTCCGTTTGACGCTACAAAAAATACGTAACAATGCCAAGTACGAACCACCCAGATCCCATCCACTTCGAGAGTGGTGGGAAGAGCATGCGCAATAACCATTCCCAAGTATGCCGCTTGTTCACGTTGGCGCACGAATTGGGCATACTCTCTTTCACTTCGAGCACAATCGCGAAGAAACATCCGTGTCGCTGTTCTTGCCTAACCGCGATCCCGCTGTCTTTATTAACCGAAAAAGACCGCGGTTATTAATGAGAAAAGACCGCACTGAAGTGTCACTTGCGGATCGAGTGACTGCGTGGTTTTCTCATGCGTGGCGTATGCAACTTCGATATAGACAAGTTGAACAGCGTTAGCCATCGCGAATGCTCCGGATCACCTGCTCCGGCAACTGGTCCAGTTTTCCGGCGAGCACGCCGCGGGCGCGGCGATAACTGCCGGGCGGTACCTCGTCAACCTTGTGGATGGTGGTGATGTCTCGAACGGCATAGGGCCGTCCGTTCTGCGCATTGCGGTAAATCCTGCCTGAGATTGCGACCTGCTTACCCCATAGGTCGCGGATGGTGTCCTCCTGTCCTTCTTTTAAGTAACACGTGACGGGCTTATCGAAAATGCGATCGTAGATCGTGAACTTCAGGCCACGGCGCCTGGTGAGCGTTTCAACCACGCCGGTCAACACGCCATGCGACTTCAGAGACTGCGGTGGAGGCTCGCCTTCCTGGGCACGGCTGTTCACGATAACATCCTCGTCCGCGGTCTCAAAGCGCAACGAGGTAATGCGGCCATCCAGCATACGCGACAGCGCAATCGCTGGCTGGCGCACGCGCTCCCCATAAGGTATCGGTTGGTTCGACTGCAAGGCCCGGCCAACCGCCAGATAGGCGACGATCACCGCGCCGATGACTTCGGCGCGCTCGGTGACACCCCGCACCGTCGCAATGGCGCTGCCGGCCTGGAGGTCATCAATGAACCACTCCACCCGCACATTTCCGGCGACTTCGCTGGTCAGAGCCTCGACGACATCCTTGAAATTGGACATCGCCTGAGTGAACTCACGCAGCGAAACATCGCCTTCGAGCGCGAGCGTCAAGGTATCCGTCGCCATAGCTGGCATCTTAGCACGGCAAAATGGATTTGCCACTCTTGACCACCACTGCCTGACCTGCTTCTCTAACTCGCCGCGCAAGGACTTGTACATCGCCTGGCTGCGCTGCGGCCCCAGGTCGTCATCCCGCTTATCTAAGCGATGAGACAGCACGACCCAAGTGGTCCACATAGAGTGGCTTGTGTAAAAACGCGAGGAAGTGACTTCCCTTACATAATCCGTAAACTGTTCTAAGGGAACAGGTCACTCCGCGCCTGGATGTTCAAGCACGGTAACACAGAGTTTGTATAGAATATAAGCAGGCATTCATTAGATCGGGGTAATCGTTGATGCCTCCCTTTTTAGCCATACCGCGCAGTCATTTTTACCTACTTTCACGCAGCCTCTTGCGGTCTCCCCTCATGCCGATTCCCAAGTCAGTTATTTCGATCCAAGAAGCTGGAAGCAACTGGGCGGATGCATTGAACAATGGTCTGACACAGACAGTGGCTGCTGTCGTATGCCCCAGGTCGGATATCACAGCATATGTTGCACTGAGCACGGCAGATCGCCAGAATGCTAGCGCAACCTTAAGTCTTTATTGACGAGGTATTGGACCTCATCATTTCGACATCAAGTGCCGTATGGGCCGCGATTCGGGCGAGGAGAGTAGAGCTAGTCGCCACGCGGAGGGAAACGATGGACGAGATGCTCCTACTGATCTTTATCGGTCTGTTCGGAACCATAGCGCTCGCCGCTGTTTTTGTCAAGCAAAAACAAGTCCTTTCAACACGCTAATTGAGACCCACTTTGACGTAACGGTGTATCGCGCATCACGCTAAAAGAAGTCCACCGGGGTGACCGGAGGTCGAAAACAACATCGTA
>JAMDDR010000253.1 GCA_023488685.1 Chloroflexota bacterium
GCGTGCGCAGCCGTTCCCCGGCCTCTCCCAGGCTGCGCGCGGCAATACGAGACGCCTCTCCCAACCCAACGACATTGGCCACATTTTCGGTGCCGGCCCGCCGGCCGCCCTCATGGCCCGCGCCGTGGATCAGAGACTCCAGGCGGGTCCCCCGCCGGATGTAGAGCGCGCCTACGCCCTTCGGGGCGTAGAATTTGTGCCCAGCCACCGTCAGCAGGTCGACGGCGAGTTCATCCATCCGCGCCGGGATCTTGCCCACCGACTGCGCAGCGTCGGTATGGAAGGGGATGCCGTGTGCGCGTGCGACTCGCCCAATGGCTGCGATGGGCTGAACCGTGCCCATCTCGTTGTTGGCGTGCATCACCGTGATCAGAAGAGTGCGCGACGTGATCGCCCGCGACACGTCGTCAGGGTCCACGCTCCCCTGCGAATCCACCGGCAGGTAGGTCACCCGGTAGCCATGGCGCTCAAGATAGCGGCAGGTCGCCAGGACGGCGGGGTGCTCCACCTGGGACGTGATGATGTGGTCGCCGCGGTCGCGATGGGCTTCGGCGATTCCCTTGATGGCCATGTTGTCCGACTCGCTCGCGCAGCCAGTGAAGACCACCTCATCGGGCGAGCAACCCAACAGTGCGGCCAGCGAGGCACGCGCCTCTTCAACTGCCGCGTGTGCGCGCGCCCCGTAGGCGTGACTGCTGGACGGATTGCCGAATTCACCCTTGAGATAGGGGAGCATGGCGTCCAGGACGGCCGGATCGACCGGCGTCGTCGCGTTGTAGTCGAGGTAAATGGGTGGCAAATCGAACCTCCTGTGCTGCACTCTCCCGCAACGGGTACCTGCAGGAGAGTGCTTGACCTAGAGCGCTCCTAACACACGATCGTAGCGCTCCATCATCATCTCAGCCAGTTCGTCGTAATCGGCTGCGTGGACACCTGGCAGCAGATTCGCTGCCGTGTAGCCGCGCAACTGCAGATCCTCGCCGAGCGCGTAACAACCCAGGCCCGAGGCTAGCAGTGGGGCCAGGGCACCATCTTTCGCCACGCCCGCCAGCACCGCGTCCTGGAGGAGAAAGACATCGACGGCCTTTCCCTCTCCGCGAAAGTGTTGGGCCATCTGAAGGCCGCTTGCCGCGTCGGGGTGCGATGGCGAACTCTTAAGCAGTAGAAGAATGGATTCCATGGGTGTATCTCCTTAGAACGTCATCACGGCGCACGTTCCGTCCAGCGCATCGGCCACGGCGTGGTCATCGGCCAGCGTGATGCCCGGGATGAGCTGGCTGCCGTCCAACAATTCGCGCTGCCGCGCCGACGGCGCGTGCACGAGCACCGGCGCCCCCTTCGCGATCAGCCTGGATAGCACCGGGGCGAGTGCGGTCCAGCCCCCTTCTCTATCCTGCTGGCCGTCCCGTGCCAGGTAGACGCCATCGTCCCTCAGGAGCATGAAAACGTCCTGCCCGTCGTTGAGCGCCCCGCCGAGGTGCCGAACGGCCTCCGCGGCCTGCACGCGCCCGTACGGCGCCTGGGATACATAGATACAGATCGATCCTCGCATGTGTGTTCTCCTGATTGCCGCTACAAGCCCAGGCTGACGAAGACGTCACTGGCTTTCATGAGCGCGAACAATCCCTTCATCGTGCTGGGCGGCGCGCCAGGCACCAGGTTCTCCGGCGCAATGCCACGGAAGGTCAGGCAAGTGCCGCACAGTTCGACGTGCAGCCCCTTCTCGATCAGCGCAGAGAAACGGGTGACGGGCTCCGGCGCACCGCGGGCCTTTTGGCCCAGGGTGAAGTTGTGGACGCCGTCACCCGAGGCGAACAGATTGACCGTGTAGCCCTTCGCCAGGGCGGCCTCGGCGAGGCATATCGCCGTGCTACTGTTTTCGGAACTATACGGCGTTGTCGAGAGAAAAATCGTTAGCGTCTTGGACATCGCTACCTCCTCATGTGAGTGATGTGAGTGATGTGAGTGATTTGAGTGATGGGTGAATCGTAATGCTGCCGCCTTTGCCGGCAGTCACCCTACCGATGATTGCGGCGACGGGCGCCTGCTCCTGTTCCAGCGCCTTGAGCAACGTCTGCACCTGGTCCGGCGACACGGCGATGAGTAGCCCGCCGGACGTCTGCGCATCGCACAGGATCAACTCGGCAACGCGCGAGACACCTGGGATGTATTGAACGAATTCGGCCGCGTGTTGGTGGTTACTGTGGCTGCCCGCAGGCACTGAGCCCCGGCGCGCCAGTTCCCAGGCATCTGGCAGGACCGGAGTGGCCGCGAGACTCACCTCAGCAGCCACCCCACTGGCGACGAGCAAACTATGCAGGTGGCCCAGCAGCCCAAAGCCGGTGACATCCGTACAGGCATGAACGCCTGTGTTGACCATCGCCCTGGCCGCGCCGCTGTTGAGCGTCGCCATCAAGGCAGTCACTTGCGTGACTCCACCCGCCCCCACAATGCCCCGATCGATCCCGGTGGTGATGATCCCGGAGCCGAGTGGCTTGGTAATTACCAGCAAGTCGCCCGGCCTGGCCCCGGTCTTGCGAATGACACTCCCGGGGTGGACGAGGCCGGCGACCACCAAACCATACTTGGGTTCATAGTCCTCGATGGAGTGACCACCTACCACCCAGGCGTTGGCTTCCTTTACCTTGTCAGCACCGCCCCGTAGAATCTCGCCTAACATGCCCATCGGAAGCGATTTGGTAGGGAAGCCTACCAGGTTAAGAGCAAGCATCGGGCTGGCGCCAACAGCATACAGGTCCGAGAGTGCGTTGGCGGCGGCGATTGCGCCGAAAGCGTATGGGTCGTCCACCACCGGCGTGATATAGTCCACACTGAGCACCAACGCCATATCGTCATTCAATGAGTAGATGGCCGTGTCATCCAGGTTGTCGAAGCTACCCAGCACGCGGACATCATCAGGGATGGGTAAGTAGCGCAGGACCTGCGCCAGATCGGCCGGGCCGATTTTGCACGCTCAGCCTGCGCCATGCGATAGCGCGGTGAGTTTGAAGTTTGAGTAATCGCTCATTCGTTTGCTCCTTTGGCAGCATAAGCCGCGAAAGGCGATAATGCAATAGTCAAAGATTTATGAGAGCGATAACTTTTGGTTATAGCCATGGATTTCCCTCGCCTGACTGTCTTCCGTGCCGTCGCGCAATACGCCAGTTTCACGAAGGCGGCTGAAGAATTGCATCTCAGCCAACCCGCTGTTTCCAAGCACATCCGGCTACTGGAGGCTGAGTTAGGGGTCACTCTTTTTCGTCGACTGGGGAACCGTGTAGAGTTGACTGACGCCGGCCATATCGTGCGCGATTACGCGCAGCGCGTCTCTGTGCTCACTGAAGAAGTGCAACGCGTATTGGACGAACTGCGGGGGCTACAACGCGGCCACTTGCGGATTGGAGCCAGCAGCACGCCGGGACTTTACATACTGCCTGAGGTTCTGGCCAGGTTCCAGAAAGAGCACCCACAGATTGAGACCACGCTAGCGATCACCAATAGCTCTGACGTTACTCGCCGGCTGCTCGACGGTGAGATTGATGTTGGGTTCGTGGGAGCGGTTGAACAGGATCTGGCAGGGCTACAAGTTCGACCATTTGCCGAGGATGAGGTTGTTCTGATCGTGCCCCCACAGCATACGCTGGCACAGCAGCACACCTACACGCCCGGGATGTTCGCCCATGAAACGCTCATCATGCGCGAAAAAGGGTCGGGCACCCGGCAAGTGGTTGAAGCGGCGGCAGCACAACTGAACCTAAGGCCCAACCGGCTCTTCGAACTGATTGGAGGCGACGCGGTTAAGCGCGCGGTCGAAGCCGGATTGGGCCTGGCATTCGTCTCGCATCGTGCTGTGATGCTTGAGGAAATGAGTGGTCGCGTGCGCCTGCCGGACATCTCCGATCTGCGCTTCCGGCGTCAACTCTATGTGCTCACTCGTAAGGATGCCAGGCCTTCTGCAACGGTATTGGCGTTTCTGGCTTTGGCGATGAAGATGAAGCCAAACTCTATGGCGTCGTTTTCCCACGCGACTCGTGGAGGTGTGTTGAATGAGTGAAACCACAGTGCCGGCCTCACGTGAAATCGCAGAGGAAGTCAGACGGCTCAAACGTGATCCACTGCAGACGTGGTTCCTGTTTGCCCTGGTGTGTGCCTGGGCATGGCTGGCTTACGTCCTGACGCAACCGTGGGATTTCGTGTCAAGCATTGCGCCCAGCGTGATCGTGTTTGCGGGGGTTGCGTCGGGGTACCGCCTGTACAAGGCGCGGTATACCCCAGCGGGCCGGATCTTCCTGCTCAGCCTGATCCTGGCAGTCGCCGTGGTGATGTATACCCGGCCTGCCCCGATCATCATGGCCTTTTACGTGCCGATCATCATCGCCGCAAATGCCGTCGTCGGCGCGCGTGCCGGCGCCGTGACCGTCGTGTTGAGCTGGCTGTCTGTGCTGGGCGCCTACCGGTTTGCCTATGCCGGTGCGCCAGCGGTCGCCCCACTCGACGTCCTGCTGCTTTATCTCGCCACCCATCTCACCACGTGGCTGGCGACCCGGCCACTCAACGAGGCGACGGAGGCGGCCATGCGCGCCTGGACGGAAGCGCGCGACGCGCTGCTGGAGGCGCGCCAACGGCGCGGCGAGCTTTACCAGGTCGTGCGCGCGATGGAAGAAGCCACCTATCGCATCGAGCGAGCCAATAACGAGCTGCTGGTGGCGCAACGGGAAGCGGAGACAGCGCGGGAGCAAAAAGCGCACTTTACCAGCGTCGTCAGCCACGAGATACGAGGCCCCCTCAACCTCATCCTTGGCTTCAGCCGAATGATGGCGCTCTTCCCGGAGCGGTATGGCGAACCGCTGCCCGGCGTGTACCACGAAGACGTCGACACCATCTATCGCAACAGCCAGCATTTGCTGTCACTGGTCAACGACGTATTGGACCTGTCACAAATCGAAGCCGACCGTATCCCGCTGGTCAAGGACTCCATCGACATCGAAGAGGACGTGGTCAGGAAAACGTTGGAGACCATCCGCCCGCTTGCGGAACGGAAGGGGCTGTATCTGTGGCATGACCTGGCCAGCGGGTTGCCGCACCTCTTCGCCGATGCGGTACGCCTGCGCCAGGCATTGCTCAACCTGTTGACGAACGCGATCCGCCTCACCGAGCGTGGCGGCGTCGTCGTCCGCACTGACCGGCAGGACGGCCAGATCCTGGTCAGCGTACAGGACACCGGCCCAGGGATCGACGCCAAATATCTGCCCGACCTTTTCAAGGAGTTTCACCAGTTGAAGACCGGCGAGACACGCGAGCAACGCGGTAGCGGCTTGGGGCTGAGCATCTGTAAGCACCTGATCGAGTTGCACGGCGGCCGAATTTGGGTGGAGAGCCAGATGGGGGTTGGAACCACTTTCCATTTCACCTTGCCATTACCCGGCTCAGAAGCGGCATCGACCCAATATGTCAGAATGGGATGGGAGGCAGCCCACGACGGCAACAATACCTGCCTGATCGTGCACGATGACTTGACAGTGGTGAGACTGTTGGCGCGCCATCTCGAAGGGTATCGCGTCATGAGCGTCCGTGAAGAGAGTGATGTCCTGGCGATGGCCGGGCAGATCCACCCACGCGTGATCGTGACAGACTGGCATCGCGCCGAGCACCTGCAGCAACTCCTGGAGTCGGTTCCCTTCGACGTGCCCGTCATTGGGTGCGGACTTCCGCAGATCGATGAAAAGGCCATCGGGATCAACCTGGTGGGATATCTGACGAAACCCGTCGCGCCTGAGATGGTCACCTCCCTGATGCAGAGAGTCGAGCACGACCAGAATGCCACGATCCTGATCGTCGACGACGATCCCGACGCTGTACGGCTGATGGAGGCCATGCTGACGACGCTGCCAAGGCCGTACCGGATCATCAAGGCCTACGAAGGCGCGCAAGCGTTGGCGCTGATGCGCGCCACGCCGCCGGATATCGTGTTCCTGGACATGGTGATGCCGGGCGTCGATGGCGGGCAAACGATCCTCAACATGAGCGAAGATGAGTGCCTGCGCAAAATCCCCGTCGCCATCGTATCAGGGCAGGACTTGCTTGAGAATGGGGGCGAGTTCAGCGCGCCGTTCCACCTGCTGCTGAAGCGGCCGGTGCCGATGGCAACCGGCGTGCGTTATATCAAGGCCGTGATCGACAATATCACGCCAGACTACCTGCCTGGTTTAGCACGCCGGGCTCAGACGGATCAGACTCCCGGAGTCTCAGGCGAACGTTCCGTTCGCACGACTCCGGGAGTCTAACGAGCCTAACGTGCAAGCTGAACTAACAAGCGATGGACGGCCCCAATCAGCGTCTCCTCCTGGATAGGCTTGTTCAACACTTCGACGGCGCCCAGCGACAGGGCAAGGTCGGGTTGCTTGAGCACGGAGCAGATCACGACGGGGATGTGCGCGGTCAAGGGTTCGCTCTTCAGTCGGTTCAGGATGTCCCAGCCATCCTCTCCCGGCATCAGCACGTCCAGCAGGATCAAGTCCGGCAGTTCATCGGCCAACAAGCTGTGCGCCTGCCCGGCGCTGCGAGCGGCCATCACGTGGAACCTGTGCGCCTGCAGATAGCGCTGGTACAGCCGGATGGTATCGGCGTCGTCGTCGATGATCAAAACCGACAGCACCCTGTCGACAGGCAAGGTGAATAACAGCACCTGCCCAGGCGGCTCTGATTCAGACCACAACCGGCCGCCGTAGACATTCAACAACGCCCGCCCAACCTCGAAGCCGCCGATGGCATCCAGGCTGGCTGCCGCAGCCCTGGATGGGTCGAGGTAGCTGACGCGCCAGACCGTCTCATTCCCCTCGTGCCGCACCGCCAGGTGCAACACGCCATCGGCCGTGAGCCTGATCCCCTCCGTCAACACGTTGAGCAGGATCTGCCGCAACATTGCCGGGTCGCCATAGATGACGGGCAGGGCCGGCTCGCAATCGACCGCCAGTGACACCTTGGATTGCGCGGCGAGCCGGCCCACAAACTCGATCGAGGCGTCGAGCACGGTCGATAGATCGACTTTCTGGTACTGGGCTTGCCGGGCCAGCCGGACCACTTCCTGGGTGGCCTGCCCATCTGTTTGGGCCAGGACTGGCGCCGCCGGTCGATCAGAAGACACCACGTAAATGGGTTGCGACGCCCAGTGGTATTTCTCCCACAGCACACTGGAAACCGCCTCCAGCGCGTCATGATGGTAACGATAGAACGATGCCGTACTCAGCCCCATCTCTTCGCATACCGTTTGAACGCTTTGTGAGCGCACGTAACGAAGCAACAGCAGACGGTAACCCATCCACTCCGGCCGGATCACCGGGACCTCCGCGGATGGGCGGAGCCGTTCAATCGCCTGGCGGAGCGCCTCTCGCAGCGCCACAGCCGAGGGCTCTTCCACCCCCGAGGCGAGCCCTGATAACGCGGTCAGCGGGTTCGCCTGCAGGCGGACCGGATCGTGGAAGTGGGCGAGCGCATCCCGAACGTGATTACGGAAATCCTCTCGTGAGACCACGAAACCTCCCTGCAAATCCTCATCCAGCGAATCTCAGTAGAAAAAGATGAGAGCAACGTGAGATGCAGGTATCGTAACGAGCATTACACTGATTTTAGTGCGGTGCCTGGCCCGTTCGTCCTGTACTGAAGTGTTCCCACAACGGGGGCACCGCGCCGGCGCCATAACAACCAGGCGAGTTTAGCACAGTCGCACAAACAGCAGAGGTTAGAAACCCGATTTCGGCGCTGCGTACAGCGCTTCGGCGCTGCGTACAGGGCGGAGAAATCGGGTTTCTGATAGTGAGTCCAGCACAGCGGCGCATGAAGGAAACGATCAATGCAGGAACTATCGGTCCAATACGTATCAGAAGCCACTCGCGACCCTCTCGCGAAACATCGACGCGCGAAAGGGCGCCACATCCTGCGTGACCTGTGGAGATATCGGTTCCTCTATCTCCTGGCGCTGCCCGGCCTGCTGTTCATGGTGGTGTTCCGCTATATCCCGATGCCGGGCATCATCATTGCCTTCCAGGATTTCTCGGTTGCCAAAGGCTTCCTGCGCAGCCCGTGGATAGGGTTGGAGAATGTCACGCGTCTCTTCAGCAGCCCGGACTTCTGGGTCATCCTGCGCAATACGCTCACCATCAGCGTGCTCGGATTGGTCTTCCTGTTCCCCGCGCCGATCGTGCTGGCGTTGTTGTTAAACGAACTCAAGTCCCAGCCTTTCAAGCGTGGCCTGCAGACGGTGTACTACCTGCCGCATTTTCTGTCGTGGGTCATCGTCGTCAGCCTGACTTACTTCTTCCTGTCCACCGAGGTCGGCGTCATCAACAAAGCCATTCTTGCGCTGGGCGGGACCAAGATTCCCTTCCTGCTCGACTCGCAGTATTTCTACCCGATGCTCATCGTGCAGGGTCTGTGGAAAGGGGTTGGCTGGGGCACGATCATCTATCTTGCCGCGATGGCCGGGCTCGATCCCGCCTTGTACGAGGCGGCACAGATCGACGGCGCGGGCAAGTGGGCACAGATCCGCCACGTCACGATCCCCGGCATCATGCCAACCGTGCGCATCCTGTTCATCCTCAACATGGGCGGGCTGCTCAGCACCAACTTCGAGCAGGTCTGGCTGATGCAGAACGCAATGATCCTGGACGTGGCCGAGGTGATCGACACGTACGTGTACCGCACCGGCGTGACGATGGGGCAATTCAGCTACACCACTGCCGTGGGCTTGTTCAAGTCGGTGATCGGTCTGATCCTCATCCTGAGCGCGAACTGGTTCGCCAAGCGCAACGGCGAAGAAGGCGTTTGGTAACAGGTAAAGCACGGAGTCATCGAACATGAACAATCTCGCGGTTGCATACAAATCAAGATACCGAGCCAGGGAAACGGTGTTCCAGGTCATCCTGGGCATCCTCCTCAGCGCCATTGCCGCTGTGATGATCCTTCCGATGGTCTACGTCGTCGCCGTGTCGTTCACCGACGCCACCATCTACGTGCCCAATCAACTCACGTTCTGGCCGAGCAAGTGGTCGCTCGACGCCTATCGCTATATCCTGGCCGGGCCGGGCTTTACCAATGCGCTCAAAGCCTCCTTGTTCCTGACGATCGTCGGCACGCCGCTCAATCTCATGGTCACGGCCGGCTTCGCTTACGCACTATCCAAACCGGAACTGCCCGGCCGCCGCGTGTTGCTGGCGCTGGTGTTATTCACGATGCTGTTTTCGGCAGGTCTGATCCCCGGCTATCTGCTGGTGCGCGGGTTGGGGTTGCTGGACACCTGGTGGGCCATCATTCTGCCCGGCATCGCAGATGCCTGGTCGCTGCTGGTGTTCAAGAGCTTCTTCCAGAGCATCCCGCGCGAACTGGAAGATGCCGCCAGGATCGACGGCTGCAACGACCTGGTGATCTTCTGGCGCATCGTGCTGCCGTTGTCCAAAGCGCCGCTGGCGACCTTCGGGTTGTTCTTCGCCGTGGGCTACTGGAACACCTATTTCTCCGCCATCATTTACATCAAGGACGCCACGATGTGGCCGTTGCAGGTGATGTTGCAGCAGGTCGTGCTGACCGCCGCGGCATCGCGATTCCTCAGTTCCGAGGCAGTGGCCCAGTTGCAGTTGATGCAGGCGCTGCCCCAGGAAACCGTCAAGATGGCCACCGTCGTCATCGTGACCGCGCCGATTCTGCTGGTGTACCCGTTCCTGCAGGGCTATTTCGCCAAGGGTGTTCTGCTGGGATCGATCAAGAGCTGATCGTGGGCGCGCGCGATGGCGCCGCGCAAAAAGGAGGTGATTGCAGTCGCTGGCGGACGGACCGCTCAAGGCTCGCTTTCTGCTGTCCAATCATTTTCGTTTTCCTGTATCAGACAAGATTAGGATGAGGAGGATTAACACCATGACAGGGAAGTTGTCCCGTCGCGAGATGCTACGACTGGCAGGCTATGCCGCAACCGGCGGCACGCTGGCTGGCGTCGCCGCGTGCGCACCGCAGCCTGCGCAAGTGCAAGTGACCGAGAAGGAAGTGACGAAGGTCGTCAAGGAAACCGTGATCGTCGAAGGGACCCCACAGGTGATCGAGAAAGTGGTGACGGCGCCCGCACCCCAGGAGCCATTCGAGGTATCGTTCATCAACTATGGGTGGGGCAACGCGCCGCTGAAGAACTCGCAGATCCAGAAGTACATCGAGGATAAAGCGGGCCTGAAGCTGCGCCCCATCTGGGTTCCGCCGACCGAGCTGGACAACCGCATCAACGTCGGCCTGGCCAGCGCCGACCTCGCGGATTTCACCCAGTTGACGATGCCCGACTCACAGTTTTTGTACTCGACACAGCAGGCCAAGGCCGTGGATGAGGGCCTGTTCCGCGACCTGACCGAGTACATCACCGGATCGGATTTCGCCACGAACTACCCCACCCTGGCGCGCACCCCGCCGCAGGTGTGGAACTACATGAAGTTCAAAGGCAAGATTTGGGGCGTGCCGCGCCACTTCGTGCCCACTTGCAGCACCGGCGAGTTTCTGCGCCAGGACCTGTTTGAAGAAGCCGGTTACAAGGTCCCGGACGATCTGCCGGCGACCCTGGACGAGATGACCGAGGTGATGCTGAAGCTCACCAAGCCCGGCCAGATCTATGGGTACGAGGTGCACGGTCCATCGATGATCGGCACCGGCCAGAACACCTGGACACCCAATGCCATCACCGGACGGGGCACCTGGGCGGCCGATGCCGATGGCAATTTCAGCTACCAGATGTTCCTGCCCGAGTTCAAAGAGTATCTCAACTGGTTCAAGAAGCTGTACGATGCGGGCGCCGTGAATCCCGAATTCGTCACGCAGCAGAATCGCGAGGACTTCAACAACGGCAAGTCGGCCATCGCCGATCACCGCTACTGGGCCTATGCCGTGCCGAACTTCTTCTCGCCCGAAGCGCCCAAGACGGCCAAGGTGCGCGTGCTCCAACCGGTGAAAGGCCCGCAGGCCTGGGGCATCAACGTCGATGCAGGCTTCTGGACACAGTCCGTGATCTTCAACACGGTCAAGGACGATAAACTCGCCGCGATCATGAAGTTCCTTGACTGGATCGCCGGCGACGAGTACCGCGAGCTGACCCTGTGGGGCCTTGAGGGCGTGCACTACGAAGTTAAGGACGGCCGCAAGGTGCAAACGCCGAAGTTCGAGGAAGAAGGGGTCGGCGCGTGGAGCTGGTTCGGCACCTACAACGGCTCGGCGACGCACGAGTACTGGGCCAACTACGTCAAGGAGACGGCCACCAATGCGGTTGACGCGGAAACCAAGGAGCCGCTCTATAAGGAGGCGCAGATCCAGGAGATGTACGATACGATGACCAGCGTGGGTACGGCGCTGGCCCAGGCCGAGAAGGAAAGCCCATCCATCGGCATCCCTCAGTTCACCCTGGTGTCCGAGTCGATGAGCAAGTGGGGCGATCTCACCGCCAAGTCGGAGGAGAATCGCGTCAAGTACGTCACCGGCAAGTTGAGCGAGGCGGACTGGGAC
>JAMDDR010000343.1 GCA_023488685.1 Chloroflexota bacterium
ATCTACGACCCCGCGCTGACGAAACCTGAAGCGCTGAAAGAAAAACTTACAGTGCTTGGCTTTCCCGCGCAAAAGGGAATGAAGATGGCGGAGCAACCCAAGCCGTGGCGCAATCCCAAGGTGCTGACCTCAGCGACGTCGGGTGTGTTGCTCTTGGTCGGTTGGCTTATCGGACTCGCGGGCGCGCCCGCCATCGTGTCCGACATCATTTACGTTGCCGCGATTCTCATCGGCGGATATTTCTTCGGACGCGAAGCATTCGAAGAATTGATTTTCGAGCGCGAGGTCGGGATCGAGTTGTTGATGAGCACGGCGACGATTGTCGCGACGCTGATGGGTCAAGCTGCCGAAGGTGCGATGCTGGTCTTTCTGTATTCCATCAGCGAAGCCGCCGAGGGCTATACCGAGGAGAAAACGCGCGCGGCAATCAAGGCGCTGATGAACCTCGCGCCGAAAATCGCGCTTGTGCGGCGCGAGGGCGTCGAGCGTGAAATCCCCGTCGAAGAACTTGTCTTCGGTGATGTGTTCATCATCAAGCCAGGACAATCCATCGCGACCGACGGCGTGATTCTCGTCGGCGCATCGAGCGTCAACCAAGCGCCTGTCACGGGCGAGAGTGTGCCTGTCGAAAAGCAGGTCGGCGGCGCGGTGTTTGCGGGAAGCATCAACGGCGAAGGCGCGCTCGAAGTGCGCGCGACCAAAACATTTGCGGACAACACTATTGCGCGCATCATTCACATGGTCGAGGAAGCGCAAGAAAAGAAAGGCAAGAGCCAGCGGTTCATCGAAAAGTTCGGCGCGCGCTACAGTCCCGTCGTGCTTGCCATCGGCATTTTGATTGCGATTGTGCCGCCACTCTTGTTCAACGCGGATTGGATGACGTGGATTACGCGCGCGACCGTGTTCATCGTCGCCGCCGCGCCATGCGCGCTCGTCATCTCGATTCCCATCACGCTCGTCGCATCGCTCGGCACGGGCGCGCGGCAGGGCGTACTCATCAAGGGCGGCGTGTACGTCGAGGAATTGGCGAAGATCAAGGTCGTCGCGCTCGACAAGACCGGCACGCTGACGCGCGGCGAACCCGAAGTGACGGATGTCGTCGTGTGTCGTCGCGAGCCGCCCGCCTCGTCGCAAGAGGTGCTTGCCCTCGCGGCAGGCATCGAGCGGCGCAGCGAGCATCCGCTCGCGCGCGCGATTGCTCGCCATGCTGAAACAGAAAAGGTTTCGCCCATCGAAGTGAATGAGTTTCGTTCGCTGACCGGCGCAGGCGCATCCGCACGATTGAACGGGAGCATGCTGTACGTCGGCAGTCCCGATTTATTCCATTCGCGTTTGGGGATTGCGCTCGACGGCGCGTGGGACGACATCAATCGCTTGCAAGGCGAGGGCAAAACCGTTGTCGTCATCGGCGATGAAAAATCACCGTGGGGCTTGATCGCGATCCGCGATAACATTCGACCGAACGCGCGCAAGGCAATTGACGCCATCCACGCGGCTGGCGTTGAAAAGGTGGTGATGCTCACGGGCGACAACGAGCGCACCGCGCAAGCGATTGCGAAAGAACTCGGCATTGACGAAATCTATGCCGACCTGAAACCCGAAGACAAGGTAACCAAAGTGCGCGAGCTCGCCGCGCGCTATGGACACGTGGCAATGGTGGGTGATGGCGTGAACGATGCGCCCGCGCTCGCGGAGGCAACCGTCGGCATCGCGATGGGCGCAGCGGGAACCGATGTCGCGCTCGAAACGGCGGACGTGGCATTGATGGCAGACGATTTGGAGAAACTCGCGTACGCGCTGAGACTCGCCAAGCGCAATCAGTCGGTCGTGAATCAGAATCTTGCGCTGTCGGCAATCGTCATCGGCGGGCTCGTCATCGGCGCAATCGCAGGTGTGTTTTCATTACCGATTGCCGTGCTGGGTCATGAGATCAGCGAGTTTATCGTGATCGGTAGCGGATTGCGGATGCTGCGGGGATAACGCATGGACAGGTCAACTATGGATCGTGTTCCTGTCGTTCCTGACCGCGCGCGATCGCGTGCGGTATTGCTGAATCGTCTAACGTACCAATTGAGCCGCCAATGGCGGCTCATATTTGGTTTGTCGTTTCTATTGTTCATGGTGTTGCCATGGCTCGCCCCTGTGTTTATGAAATTCGGTTGGACAGGTGCGGCTAACGCGATTTATCTGATTTACTCGTTCGAGTGTCATCAACTACCGCAACGTGCTTACTTTCTCTTTGGATCCAAGACCATGTACTCGTTGGCTGAGATTCAGACGGCATGGCAACCGACGAACGACTTGCTCGTCCTGCGTCAATTTACTGGCAATCCAGAGATGGGATGGAAAGTGGCGTGGTGCGAACGCTCCACCTGGATGTATGCAGGAATGTTCGGGACTGGGTTGCTCTATGGAATTTTCCGCAAGCGGATTGGATCACCGTCGCTATGGGTCTTGGCATTGTTGGCTTTGCCAATGGCGATAGATGGCGGCACGCACTTTATCAGCGACCTGTTTGGAATTGGAAACGGCTTTCGCGACAGCAACATCTGGCTGGCATCGCTCACTAACAACATGTTACCTGTGGCTTTCTACGCGGGCGACGCAATTGGATCGTTCAATTCGTGGATGCGGATAGCAACGGGAGTGTTGTTCGGGATCGGGTTCGTGTGGTTCGCGTTCCCAATATTCGACAACTGGTTTGCTGACGTTGCCCGCGCCATTGAAATCAAGTTCCAGAAGGCAGGACTTGCGCTGTGACCAATTCTCGCGGGCTGATTCGACGCTAGGTTTGAGGTCACGAAGAACTGCCCACTGGCGCAGCGCGTTCCCTTCTCCACGGTAAAGACCCACCCATAGAGGCCAGGTTGGAAGTTGTCTGCTCGCCAGGTCCACGCCCAACCGCTGCTGACAAAGGCTACCTTGGTGAAAGTGACCGGCGCTGTGCCTGAAAGCCCCACGTCCCCATAGCCCCGGGCCGAAGATGCCACGATGGTGACTCTTTCGCCCTGCTTAGGCACCGCCGGGTCAAACCAGAACTTTTCATCGCCCAGACAGACCGGCGTCGGCGACGGCGCTGGCGTCTCCGTCGGTGCAGCCGTCGGTGGTGGCGGCGGGGGCAGCGGCGTTGACGTGGGCGGTACCCGGGTCGCCGTGACTGTGGGCAGAGGGGTTGGCGTCGGCGTCGGCGTCGGTATCGGCGTCGGTATCGGCGTCGCGGTCGGCGTCGGGGTCGGCGATTTCGTCACCGTGGGCGTGGGCGTCCTGGTGAGCAGCGGGCTTCTGGTTGATACAGGTGTCCACGTGGGCAGCGGCGTCCTGGTGGGTTTGACCTCCGGCGTCGGCTGCACCGCCGAACCGGTGCAGGCGGCGAACGTCAAGACAACCAAGCTGAATATGATGGCCAATAGCGTGGCCACATAGATAGCCTTTCTCTTCATCTTGTACTCACCTGATCCGCTGGTTTCTGGCCCAGCCAGTCCAGCAGCGCCTGGCGCGAAAACCGCCAGGACTTGCCCACTTTCCGACCGGGGACATCCCCCAGGGCAGCCCGCCGCTTCACGGTGGCGGCGTGAACCCGTAAGAGCAAGCCGGCCTCACTGGCCGTTAGTACATCTCTTGTTGTGCTTGCGGTAATCTGAACGTTAGTCATTTCCTCTCCTGTTGGCTACTTCTAGCATGCTGCGCAGACCGGGCACAGCTCCTGGCCCAGGGGAATGACTTGGGCGCAGTTGTAACCGGCTACACAGTACAGCTGCCCTTCGGTGGGCGGTTCCCTCAGGATCGCCTCCCTGGCAGACCAGGTAGCGTACAAGCGCTCGTTGGTTCGGAGCAGCGTTACCGCCATGTAGATACGCTGGCCACCCACCTCACGGAAGAACCGGCCACAGTTCGTGGTCACCCCAACCTCGCGGATAGCTTCTACAATGCCCCACGCTTCCTCCCGGCTAAAGATAACACTTCTCGCGTTCTGAGTGGCCAGTTTCCGCCCCGATGCTGCGCTGTAGCGCCAGGATAAGGGGCACAGACGCAACAGGGTGCGGCCCAGTCCTGCAACGAAAAGGCCGCGTTCTACTTGCCGTTGCAGGGGCATGGTTACTGACGAAAATGGGGACCACGAATCCCCAGAACCTGAGGAGAAAGTGGTCACAGTACTCCTCCACGCAAATCGTCTCGCCGTCAGAGGCACGCCGCTGCCAGGTCATCGTCGTTCCCCGTCCCCTACTTCGCTTTGCCGTTCTCCATTCGCACTTGGCCGTCCATGCGCAGATACCAGACGCCTTGGGGCGTGAGTTTGACGTCAAAAGGAATGAGTTCCTTGTCCAGGTTCAAGCCGGCGGGCACCGCCTGCAGCCACCATTGCGGCTGCAGCGTTGTGGAATCAAAATACAAGGTCATGGTACTCAAAAAGGGATTTGCCTGAGCCTTGAGCCAGTTGTCCAGGCCCTGTTCACGCATGACCTTTTCCAGCACTTCCGGCGAGTCCAGGAAGATGGCCGTGCCCCCTACTTTCAGTTCGGGGTTGTCGCCGAAGGCCTTCTCTTCCAGGCACGAGACCGGCCCGTCCCCCACGGGGCATACGTACCAGATGGCGGGTTTGGTAGGACTGCCAAAATAGAATGTCCAATTCCTGGGGCGTCCATCCAGGGGGAGGCCCTTTTCCGCTGCAGCCCGCGCCGACGAGAGGACAGCATCTGCCTGGCTCTTGCGAACTACGGGCAGGGCAAGGACTAGCGCCTCTTTGAGGCTGAGGCCTGCTCCGGGCTGTCGGGTGGCATTCGGTGCAGGAGTCACTGTGGCCGTGAGCGTGGCCGTGAGCGTGGCCGAGGGCAGGGAAGTTGGGATCGCCTTGGCTGCCGGCGTGGCTGGGGGCAGCCCCAGCGTGGCCGTCGCGGTCAGAGCAGTTGCCGGAGAGGGTATGGCCGTGGATGTCGGCGTACAGGCCGTTGCCAGGACGACGATGATGAAGATCAGGAACAGGTGAATACGCTTTTGCATAGCGCCTCCTCTTGTACAGAAAGTGATGATTCGTGTGAGTGCTCATCCCAGACCAATGCTCATCCTCCTCTTATGCCAGGCTCTCCAGACCGATCTGTTGCCAGAGGCGATGGCCACCTTTCAGATGCGCATCTGGCACCCCTGACGCCCCTTCTGGCGTATCGGCTGGTGGCCTGCCTCAATACCGATGACCTGGTAGCGCTGCGCGAGTCTCTCGCCGTTGCGGGCCACCCTGTACCGGAACCGGTACCGGAAACGTCATCGGAAATATCCTGGGAGAGTCTGTCCGCTGTCTTGGAACAACTCGATCCGGAGGCGTCCTGGAAGGTCCTGGGAGCCGTTATGAAGCAGATCTCTCCTCCCTTCGCCACCGGCTCCTATGGCTAGCGGGGTGAGATGCGGCTCATCCTGGGCGATGACCCATAGGCTCCAGCCTGACCTTTGCCATGGCCCAGGCAATGGCAAAGATCATTCGATCAAGTGGATAATGAACCATTCCACCTCCCAATCTACCCCATTGCTGCTCTGTCCCCCCACGTCGTAGAACGCCTGCCCGTCCCAGGTGCCTTGTTCCGTGCTCCCGAAGTTCACGTCCCCTGCCGTGGTTGCGTCCAATTGGAACATCCCCCCAACATCGGTGAAGGCCCAATACTCCGCGACCGTGCCGCTCGGAGAGGTGGTTCGCAGGCGGATCACGTCTCCAGGTAGCGGTGTGCCGGCCCGGGTGAGCGTGCCGGTGAGCACTTGCGCCGGCAGCCCCACATTAGCCGCGTACCACAGGAGCCAGGGGTATTGCCGATAGAGCTGCAGGGCAGGCGTAGCAGTTGGCGCCGGCGTGTTGGTTGGTGTGGCCGTAGGCGTTGCTGTTGGTGTCCAGGTCGGCGTGCTGGTGGGGGTAGGCGTCGGCGTATTCGTTGGCGTGCGTGTCGGTGTGTTGGTAGGCGTTGGCGTGTTCGTTGGCGTGCGTGTCGGTGTGTTGGTAGATGTTGGCGTGTTCGTTGGCATGTTCGTTGGCGTGCGTGTCGATGTGGCCGTGGGCGTTGCTGTCGGCGCAACTACCGTGACCGTATTGCTGGTTTCCCAACTGGGACAGCCGCCATTGGCGCTATTGGAGATGGCCACTGCCCGTATAGTGTGCGCGCCGACTGTGGCGTTCCAGTTGAACGAGTACCCGCTTGGGCCGTATTGATTATTGCCAAACAGGTTTACTATGTCCTGCCGCCAGGAGCCGTAGGCGGCCGCTCCCTGCAAGACCCCGTCCACATAGATGTCCACGCGGCTTACGCCGGTTCCAGATGATGCCGGCACCCGCGCTGCCCATCCAGAGACCGTTGTCGGACCTCCCGTTATCGTGGAGCCGTTGGCCGGAGTGTCTATGTAGATGTAGGGCGTGCCACAGGCATAGTAGAAATTGTTGTTGGAGTACGCTCCGCTGGGAAAATTGACGAAGTAGGGTTGGTTGCCGTTCCAGATCAGGCAAGGGGCTTCCGCCGTGGCCCGGGACAGGGTGTATCCCGCTGCCGCCCCACCGGTCATGTACCACTCATATTGCGGTCTAGTCAGCCGGTCGGCGGTGAGCTGCCAGTAGCCGCCGGCGTTGGAGTTCACCGTCCAGCCAGGCCCGTAGGTGCTGCCGCCGTCATACCAGTTGACCGCGATGGGCACGTTGGCCAGGGGCGCGTTGGTCCCATCCACCCGAGCATAGCCGCTGAACTGATAGCCCTCCTGCTCGTGGACGATGCCGGCCAGGAGGAAGCCCGTCCATACATCCGCGCCGGCCTGCACCGCGTCGTTGCCCAGATGCCAATACAGGCTCTTGGGTTCATAGCCAGCAGCAAAGGCCCGCGTCGCGCTCACCGTAGTCCAGGACCCAGCGGTAGGCTGGTAGGAGAAGTTCACGGTGTACGTGCCAGCGTTGATATCCACCAGGATCACCGCTGAGACCGCCCGCTGCCAGGCCCCAGCCGGATCGCAACTCCGGCAGAGATGCCAGAGCGTCTCCCCCTGCAAGGTCACTCTCACCCCATTGGTGCTGCCGCCATCGGCCCAAATCTGGAAGAGCGCCCGTTCTCCAGCAGATGCGTTGAAGTTGTCATCATCGTCCCGTTTGAGGGTGACGCCCATGCCATGTGCCCCCCAGCCGCCAAAGAGCAGGCTTGGGATGGTGATTCGCATGCGGCCGTGGTTCATATAGGGTTGAGCGTTCAGGTTGTAGAAATGCCGCGTGATGTACCACGGCGCCCTGTCGTTGGCGCGGGCCGTCCAGGAGCCATCCACCCGTTGCACCTCACAGCCCGCGCCCTGGTTGAAGCTCAGGTTGCCCCATCTCACCGTTGTACCATCGGGCATGGTCTCCACATAGCCGTTATCCAGCCCCTGCACCCACACGTTGAGGAGGTCGGGGGCATAGCCGCAATTCCTGACGGGCCGGCCGTTGTAGTTGACGGTGGCGGGATCGTAGACATTGGCCTCGTCGCCCCAGAACCAGCGATGAGGGGAGGGCACGTAGACGCCATCGTTCCAGAAGTTGGTGGGCGTCCTGCCCGCGTTGACGCCGGAGGGGATGGTGCTGCCCAGTCCCACCTTGTTCCCGTTGGTAGAGTAGGGCACGACGTTGCCGATGCGCCACCAGGGATTGCTGGAATAGGCGGCGTCGGCAATCTGATCGGGTGATGCCAGCGGGACCAGGCCCACCGCTACCTGGATCAGCGTCAAGATCGTGATGAAGATGGCTTGGGAGTGTTTCATTGGGCCCTCACAGGTGGAATGGTCAGGGTGGAGAAGACGAGCGCGACCAGACCGAAGCGCACCGTCACCCCATAGTAAGGCCGCACCCGTTGGCCCCGCCGGCCGTCCACGTAGACGCCGTTCAGCGATGGCTGGTCGCCACCGTCCACCAGTATCCACGAGTTGTCCTGCCAGGACAGGCGAGCGTGATAGGGCGGCACGGTATCGGCGTCAGACAGACCGGCCAGGCAGATGTCGTTATCGGCGGCGCGGACTATGGTCACTTCCGGCTTATCGGTAGGCAAGGGCAAGAGAAATCGTCCCAGGTAGTTGTAGGTCATTTCACCTCCGCGGCGGCAAAGGCATGAACGTTGATGCTGGTGGAGCGATCGACCCAGCCCGTGCCCTTGTTGCTTCTTGGTCTAAACATGTTTCTCCAGGATTTGCAGGAATGCCGCCACCACCCCTGGCGCGAATTGCGTCCCGGCGCAGCGGCGGAGTTCCTCTATAGCCTGTCGCCGGGTCATCGCCCCGCCGCCAACCCGGTAGATGCGCGGCGTGATCATGGCGTCGTAGGAGTCGGCCACGCTGATGATGTGTACCGCCCTGGGCACGCGTCCATCGGGCAAACTTCCATCGGCGTTCCAGGCGACGTGATGGTGGCGCACCAGCTGGGCGATCTGTGCATAGCCCAGGGAGGCCATGAGACTGGCCCCCAGCTCCGGGTGGTGGCTGATCTCCTCCCGCTCGTGCGGGCACAGCGGTCCGGCCTTGAGCAGTACTCTATCGGAGACGCCCATCTTGCCGATGTCGTGGTAGTAGGCAGCAGCAGCGATCAGGTCAGCGTTCTCTCCCAGGAGTCGCGCCAGGCGCACCGCCATCTCCTGGACGTTCTCTGCGTGGGCGATGTGCCCCGGTATCCGCTTATCAAGAGCCTCCATGATCAGACGCGCAGTTGCATTTGTCAACGCCACAGTGTAACGCTCCTCACTATCTGTTGTTATATCATCCCCGTCAGTTCAGTCGCCGTCTGTGTCCTTCGTTCCAGTACCTGCCCCAACTGAGCCTCTTGGTTTGCCAACGCCGTCAGCATCGCCTCCGTTTCCACAGGTCCCACAGCCACGAGAACCACGTCGCCGCGTTCGCGTCCCCGGACATAGACCCGCTTCAAGGGGCGTAATCCCGTCGCCTGCACCAGGTTATCGGCCAGGGAGAGCCGGGCGATGGTCATACCACCGGGCCCGCATTACCTGGCAGACGGGAGAGGCAGCAGAGGAAAGAGCCAGAGATGATACTCCGGGCACGTATCCCTCCTACTACCCACGGACCCCTGGCCCGCAGGATGTCGATGATGAAAGACAGCCATGGCTTCAGCACGCATGGCTCCAACACGGTGGCCAGGCTGGAGCCATCTATCGCCTTCTCATCCGGGCGGATCACGGACAGGAATTGCACAAGCCAGGAAGCGCCGACCAGCCCAGCGACTAGCTCAGCGACTGGCCCCACCACGGCCGCCACTACCTTGTCCAGCCAGCCGGCCAGAAAGGTATCCTTCAGCAGCTGTCGAGCCGCCTGGCCCAGGATAAGCAAGGTGGCGGTGCCCAGCGTGAAGGTTATGACCAGGCTGCTGATGTTCGCTCCCACCGGCCCTAGGCCTATCTCCACCAGGAGATCGGCCAGGCCAGGAGCGGCGACGATCATGGCCACAGCCCCGAACCCAACGGATAGAAAGCCCAGAGTCGTCGCCACGGCGCCCTGTGCTACCCCACGCCCAGGCAGAGGGCCCAGGCAGAGAGCAAGGATGAATAGGATCAGCAGATCCAGCCAACTGCCGATCATAGCTTATTCCTTTAGTCTTGCGCCGAGAGCCGCGCCGGCTCTGAGACGGCGGCGGGCGAGTTTATGGCTCAAGAACAAAGCCAGGAATCCCAGGATGCCGCCGGCCGACCCAAAAATGAACAGTAGCGAGGCCGCCGGTACTCCGGGGCCAAAGTAGATGTCGATCAGGAAACAAATCGCCCCCGCGGCCGACATGAATTTACCCGTCCTGCGTAGAAGAAGCAACTGCAGCGCTATCACCTGAGCCTCCTTTCTCCTCTTCTTGTCTTTGCTACCCGTTGGATCGATTAGTCATATCAACCGTCTGAGCTGTGCAGGCCGTAACCAACACTGGCGTTCAGCCGCGGCGGCGCAGAAACACCATCCTTGCCGTTGCCGGTTGCAAATCAACGAGTGCTCTGTCCTCTTCCCTGTATGCTGGACCAGCCTTCTCGCCGAGATGATAGCGCCGCTGAACGCGCCAAAGAATACCGTGCCAGATAACGACATCTCCTGGGCTTATGCTCATCGTTTTAATGCCTCCACGACCGGTAAGGTGTAACCTACTTGGAACCAGGCGGCCGGCTCCCAACGCGAGTCATGGCCACCACCCACCTGGTTGCCCAGGAGCCAGGGAGCAAAGGCCAGGAGGTACGCCTCCCGTTGCGGCAGCCAGCGGTAAATGGCCGACAAGCACGCGGCGTGGTACTCCGGCGTGATCCCGCCCACGCCCCAGCGACCGTTGGGCGGCGGCGCCGGCCCGCCATCCGTGGCGATCATGGGCAACGAGACGCCCAGAGCAGCTACGATTGCCAAGTTGTAGCGCCGATAGCGGCCAAAGCCGGCGTCATCAGCGGCGCAATCCGTCACCGCGCCCAGGGTATAGTTGTGTACGGCAAGCCAGGCTTGGTTCAAGAGATCCTGACGGTTCCAGGCCAGGAGCAATCCCACCGTCTCCGACACAAATTGGACATCGGCGTAGTCGCCTACGGGCGAGGGGCCGGGCAACCCCGGAATACCGCCGGCGCGGCTCACTGCCTCGGCGGCCGGGATCCAGTATTCCAGGAAGCGGGCCGTGCTGTGCGGGGCCGGCGCGCCCCACTCGTCTTCCAGATTCGGCTCGTTGAATAGCTGGAAATACGGGGTATAGGGGAGCAGCCGGCGCACGGTCTCCTCCAGACGTCGGGAGTCCAAGGGACCTACCGACGCCAGGATGCGCACCACCGGCATGATGCCCGCCGCCTTGAGTTTGCTGAGCAGGTACGTATTGGCCTCCTGATCGTAGGGTTCCAATCCCTGGAGCACTACAACCCAGCGGAGCCTCATGGCCGTGACCTCCGTGAGATAACGATCCACCGTCTCCTTGCTCTGGGCGCGAGTGGGGAACCAGTGGACGCCCCGCCCGTTATCTCCTTGTGGCCTGGGCAAGCTTGCCGGACTGATGCTCAACGGCTCCGCCATCAATCGCCGATAGGGAGGGGCAATAGTGCGGGTGATGGTCACCTCCTCCCAGGCGGGAAAGCCGTCCCACCCCTGAAAAGGCCGGGGCGACGGGAAGGGGATCGGCGTAAGCAGCGAAGTATCCCGCGAAGTATCCAGGAGAGATACATCTCCTCCCCGCTGCCCAAGGGTCTCTCGATAGAATGGGCCGGTCGGTCCCCTCCCTTGGGAATCGGCCGTGAACAACCAGGCGACCATGAGAATGCTCACCAGAAACAACCCCACTCCACCCCGCACCGGGTCCATAACGCGGTCCAGGCCAGGGATATGGCGATAGGCCAGGTTCAGGAGGAGGATGGCGCCTCCGTATACGATTGCCAGAGCAAGTACCAGGGCAAGTACCAGGGCAAGCACCGGAGCAGGTTCCATGATGAGCAGACCTGGCACTATCCCTCCGAACACTCCTGGCTCAGATGATCCCATAGCGTTTCTTCAGTATGCATGTTTTCG